>CAMJEK010000009.1 GCA_946404685.1 uncultured Candidatus Saccharibacteria bacterium
GCTTTGATGCGGACAATAAGAAAAGCGATTCCCTGGATGCTCTCTATGACGAAGTTAAAAACGGTGACATCGACATCATCATCGGCACCCAAACCGTTGCCAAGGGCCTTGATCTAAAAAACCTCGCCACCGTTGGCATCGTTCAGGCCGACTCCGGCCTTTCCCTGCCAGATTACTCTTCAGAAGAACGCATTTTCGAACTCATTACGCAAGTTATCGGTCGCGTTGGCCGCGGTCACATCGATGACACTAACGTTTTCATTCAAACCTTCCGACCTGATTCCGAAGTAATTAAAGCCGCCGTCAAAAATGATTATGAATCCTTTATCGACCATATATTATTAAGTCGCAAAAAATCTCACTTCCCGCCTTTTTCATTCCTTGCCAAAATTGAAATCACCTACAAAACCGAAGGACTAGCCACCAAAAAGATTCGTGAAGCAAGAACAATCTTAAGCAAAATCGATGGGCTTCATCTTTCTGTCCCTACTCCAGCCTTTCACGAACACGACAAAAACGGCTACACGTGGCAACTAGTTATTCGTGCCAAATCTCGATCAAAACTCACTGAATCCCTCAAGACTCTAGACCCTGCCTTCCGCATCACCCTCGACCCGCCATCCCTATTATGATATAATATATAGTAATGAAAAAGATTATTACTACACCGGACCCTCGCCTTCGCGAGAAGTCTACTAAGGTTGGCATAATCGACGACGAAATCCATCAAATTATTGCCGACATGAAAAAGCTCTCCCTCGACTGGGAAAAAGAGCATCCTTATGAATTGTCCGCTGCGATGGCCGCTCCTCAAATGGCTGCCATGAAACGTATCATCATCGTCCGCGACGATATGGAAAATAAAGACAACGCCGAATTTACCGCCCTTTTGAACCCAGAAATTATCAAAGCCGAAGGTAAAATTAGCCGCGACTACGAAGGATGTCTTTCGGTGCCAAAAATCTACGCCCTCGTCGATCGTCCATCCAAAATTAAAATCAAGGCTATGCTCGAAGATGGCACCGAGGTTCGCGTCAAAGCCGAAGGCGATCTCGCCCGTGTCATTCAACACGAAATCGACCACCTCAATGGTATCCTTTTCATAGATCGCGCCCGTGGCGACAAAAAGGCCTTCTACGAAATGGATGATAATGGCGATCTTCAACCAATCAAAGATTATGACAAAGAAATCGAAAACAACAAAGAGCTCTTTCCCGATGACTAAAATTATTTTCTTTGGCAACGGTCCACTTGCCGATTTTTCAAAAGCAATACTCGAAAAACATTTCGACATCGTTTTTCATGCCCGCACCAAAGAAGATCTTGAAACCATCAAAGCACTAAAAGCCGAAGACAAAGCTATCCACGGCGTGCTTGCCTCTTTTGGGGTAATGATAAAGAGTGACGTTCTAGATCTCTTCGAGCCGGAAGGCATTTTAAATATTCACCCTTCCCTCCTCCCAAAATATCGTGGCGCCTCTCCAATCGAAACCGCTATTTTGTCTGGAGATGAAGACTTTTCCGTTTCCATCATGAAGCTTGTCAAAGCCATGGATGCAGGCCCGATCTATTATCAAACCACCTTCAAAAACCTAGCACTAGATAAAACCACAATCTACCAAACCCTCGCCGAAGCCGGCGCCAATTGGCTAGTTAAAAATCTCGAAAATCTTCCAGAACCAACCCCTCAAAACGAAGACGAAGCAACCTTCACAACCAAATTCGACAAATCTATGTCTCTTCTTACCCCAGAAACAGATACTGCCGAAAAAACTTTTCGAAAAATTGTCGCGTTCGAAAACTTTCCAAAAGCCAAATACGTTTTTTATGGCAAGGAATGTATCATTTTGAAGGCCCACCTCTCCGATTCCCCGTCCAAACTTTCCTTAAAGTGTCAAGATGGTAAGTTTGTCGATATCGACGTCCTCCAGCCAGCCGGCAAAAAGCCAATGGACCAAAAATCCTTCCTAAACGGTTACGCAAAATAAAATCGCCCCTTATCGGGGCAATTTTTTATAACAATTTGTCGCTATTTGCGCGAATTTCGTCTTTGATTTCCTGAATCGTTCGCGTTACAATTTCACGATAATCTGGGCGATTCTTTTCGAGCCATTTAGCAGCTTCAAGCTTGTCGGTAATTGCATCAAATTCAGCAAGTTGTGCTTCAGTCAGACCCTTAGAAATACGCTCGCCAATACGAATTTCAAGCTCTCTTTGGACATATTCCAAAAAGTCTTTCTTTTGTTCCGCTGGCATCGCTGCAAGACCAACTTCCGCCAAAAATGCATCATTAAATTCCATAGCTTTATTGTATCGAGTTTGCCCAAAAAATCAATAGGCTTATGCTTATAATGTCTTTCTCTTAGTTTCGCGAGTGAAGAACTTCAAGCGATCATTTAGTTCAATAGTAATCTTGTGTTCAGTCTTAAGCGCAAGACCACCAGTCTCACCAGCTGCAAGTTCTTTAACATCCATCTTTTCCTTCTGAACGGAAGTAACTTCTACCTCACCAATATACGTCTTGTCTCGAATTACACGAGCAAGCATGCCAGGTTTCACTACACCAGTAAGTACTTCACCACCAGCAATGATTGATGATTTTTCGGTACGGAAAACACCTTTAATTTTCATCTCACCCTGATCTTCCTCAACGATTTCTGCATCGAGCAAGTCTTCCATTTCGTGCTTTGCGTCATCAAGCAACTCATAAATCACTTTGTAAGTCTTAATCTTCACGCCATCGCGAGCTGCCATTTTAGAAATATTGATTGGCACCGAAACATTGAAGCCATAAACCACAGTGTTTTCACCGGCAGCCATATAGACATCGTTTTCATTAATGTCGCCAACGCCGGTCGAAACGATATTAAGAGTAATCTCGCCCTTCGTATCGATCAATTTCAAAGAATCAACCACAGAAGTAACCGAGCCAAGCACGTCACCCTTAATAATAACGTTAAAGGTCTTCGAATTATCAGCAGTATTCATCATGCGAAGAAGGTCGGTTGAGGTCACATTTGCTGAGGCGCTTTCGTCGGCTGCAGCCTGTGCGTTGAGGAGTGCCATCTTGCGAGCGGTCTTTTCATCCGCCACTTCAACAAAACGATCACCAAAGCTTGGAAGTTCCTTGAAGCCCGTAATTGTTACTGGAATTGAAGGCGTTGCCTTGCCCTTTGGTTTGCCGCGCCAATCAAGCATCGTACGAACCTTACCATAAGTTGAGCCGGCCACGATAAACTCACCAACCTTTAGTTCCCCACCAGTCACAAGAAGGTTGACCACTGAGCCACGTCCAGTTTCCATGTGAGATTCAATCACAAGACCTTCGGCCGGAATATCAACATCCGCCTTGAGTTCCTCAATATCGGCCGTAAGCAAAATCATATCAAGCAACTTATCGAGATTCGTTCCGAGCTTTGCAGAAACCGGCACCATCGTGATATCGCCGCCCCACTCCTCTGGCTGGAGACCATGCTGAGAAAGGTCTGCCATTGTGCGCGGCACATCCGCACCCTCACGGTCGATCTTGTTAATTGCAACAATAATTTTCGCATTCGCAGATTGCGCGAATTTGATTGCCTCAACGGTCTGTGGCTTCACGCCATCATCCGCTGCCACCACAATCACTACAATATCAGTAAGCATTGCGCCGTGCTGACGAATTGCTGCAAAAGCCTCATGGCCTGGAGTATCAAGGAAAGTAATCCAGCGATCTTCGTATTTAAGCTGGTATGCAGAAATGTGCTGAGTGATACCACCAGCCTCGCCAGAAGCAGTTTTCTTATCAAGAAGCGTATCAAGGAGCGTAGTTTTACCATGGTCGACGTGCCCCATCACCGCCACCACTGGTGGACGAGCAATCGCCTTGTCGGAAAGTTCATGACGGATTTCGGAAGTCTTGGTTGCAGTATTTTTGCGCTCAAGAACTACGTTTTCCATGCCAAGTTCATCGATAATAATAGATGCAGTCTCAAAATCAAGGCGCTGATTAATCGTCGCCACGATACCATTCTTGAATAGCTCGCCAATGAGCGAGGTTACAGAAAGCCCAAGTGCCTTCGCTAGCTCATCGACAGTAATCGAACCGGCAATTTGAATCGTTTTCTTTTCCATTTGCTAGCTCCTTTCTATTTTTATACGTTCCGTCTAGCCAAAATTTTTGGCTACAACAAAAAATCTTTAAATCTTCCATTAATTTTACCACAAAATGAATTTTTATGCTATAATAAGGCAATAATCCCCTGTAGCTCAATGGTGGAGCAAGAAGCTGTTAACTTCGAGGTTGCCAGTTCGAGTCTGGCCGGGGGAGCCATTTTGGACGAGAGTCCAATTTTTTTATGAAAGTAAACGGCTCTAACAGGTTAAATTGGAGTCTTTTTTGTTGAATTTCGCAGTTCGAAAGTAGAAGGCGAAGAATTTGGTTTTTTATGGCAGGTTTAGAACTTTTTAACAGTCCGTCTGCATTACGGGCTAGCTTGAACAGATTAGATACCGTTAATTCCGAACCTTCGTAACTCTTTTCGAGCGCTACTAGTTCTTCATCGATTTCTAGCATGCGCTTTTCGCCTTTCTCAACTAATTCGTCGTATTTTTCTGGAGTAATACGCCCGTCTAGCTTGTCTTCGTACATCAAGTCTTTGCGTCGCAATAGTTTCTGGTACTCAGACCTTAAGGCTTCCTTTCTACGTTCTCTTAACTCGCGGGCGTCGTTATAATCTTTGTTCAGTTCGTCGCAAATTTGTTCAGCTTCTGCTTGATTTATTGACAAGCTCGTAATAACTGGCGAAAGCTGTTCTAATACTTCGACTTCAGTCGCGTTATTTGGGCATTTGCCCTTCGCGTTTGAACATCGCATATATACGCGCCCTTTCTTTATGTAGGAGCTCATACTACATCCGCAAACACCACATTTTAAGATACCTTTGAAGGTGAATTCGTAATGCGCTTTCGTATGGAATTGCTTGATATAGTTGCCCTGACTAATATTCTGGATCTTGTCGTAGGTATTCTTCGTGATATACGTTTCATATTTATGCGGATAATCTTTCTTGCGGTATGTCATCATGCCGTAGTAGAACTTATTCTTAAACATGCTTGCCATCGTGGAGTGGCCGATTGGTTTTGGATTTTTCATATTCGAAGTTAGTCCTAGCTTTCGCATTTCTACCGTAATGTCTTTAACCGACATTCCTGTTAGCCTTAGCTCGAAGGCTTTACGAATAAGTGGCTCGCGCTGTTTATCGATAATTATGTCGCTCTTATTATCTTCCGTTCTTACATTCAAGTAGCCAAGTGGCGCCTTTTCTGGGAACTCGCCGTCGCGTAGTTTTTGAGCTATGCGCCTATTTACATTGTCGCGAATGGCTGACGAGTAGTAGCCGGCCGTCGCCATACCAATATCAAGTCGGAACCAGTCCGTCGCCGGCGACTCTTTGTGGACGATTAGCCCGTCCGACACGAAGTGTAATTCGATACTACCTTCGGCTACGGCTCGCTTTAACTTGCTTACTATTTCGCTTGAGCAGTCACGCGTAAAGCGGTCTATCTTGTCGAACACGACCACGCACTCTTTCGGGTATTTGCGGATCTTGTCGACTATCTTCTCGAACTTCTCGCGGTCTTCTTTGAAGGCGGACTCATCAAACTCGTGATATTCCGCGTTAAAGTTTAGCCGTTTCTGGTAATCAGTTAACTTGTATTTTTGAGCCGGTAACGCTTCGCGTTGGCTCGGATCTGACACTCTGGCTATCATGAATGCTTTGATGCCGTCGTATCGCTTGTCGTAATAGCTCATTTTTACTCCTTTCTTAGCTTAATTACTCTTGTTAAAACAAAACATTATATCTTAAATTCCAAATAAAGCTATCAAGTGAACTCCTTGATATTGATAGGTCGCATTTCCTTTATCGTGTCCTCAATATGAAGTAAGTGGCGTAAGTTTTTCGGC
This sequence comes from uncultured Candidatus Saccharibacteria bacterium, assembly GCA_946404685.1. GTDB lineage: Bacteria > Patescibacteriota > Saccharimonadia > Saccharimonadales > Saccharimonadaceae > Nanosyncoccus. The sequence continues at coordinate 5,948 of CAMJEK010000009.1, forward strand.
GCTTCCGGCTTTAGTAGTAGCTTATTACTTCTCGCCCACGAGCCATTCTTGAACCGGCTATCAAATACTTCTTTCGCAAAGCGAGCGTCGAAATTACGATCTTGCATTAGGTATTTCATTCCGAGCGTTGCCAACACTCTTTGCGGTTTCGCTTCTTCGTTCTTCAATAATCCAAGAAACATATTCTCAACCGTTTCGTTATCTAGCGGCGCCTTCGGTATTTGGCTAAATATCTCGTGCCACCAATTCAGCAGAATCGCCTGTGATATTTTTGACGAGAATAAGTGCTTAAAACTTAAGTCGCTTTTATCTTCGCCAATTTTTACAAGATTACGCTTTATTTCATTAACGCCGTTTAATCGTACCTCAAAACGCAAAACAGATAGATTGTGCTGTTTTGATAGCGTATCAAGTAATCGCAACTGGATCTTATTGTCCTTTTCGACGCTTCGTTTCTCGCTTATCTTCGAGCGTTTTAGATCTGAGATTTTATCGTAGAACGCTATATCGCGACCGCTTGTATGTAAGTGGCATATTTGACCGCCGTTTCTAAACTCGCCAGACGAAACGTCCATTGTCTTTTTTATGTTGGCTAGGTTTAATAATCGAAGAACTTGCGATATAGTCGTTCCGTCGTTAAATACGATATTCTTTGAATAATCGACTTTTACTACTCTCGCATTTGCTATTACGGCGCTAAATTGCCATTTAATATTCATTTCAAATAGCGTTTCTTTTAACGTTTTTATGATCGTGTCAAAATCATTATCGTCAACTTCGCTAAAGTTATTACCTTTGATGAGTTTCGGAATTGAAAATTCAATCAAGAATTGTTGACTAAAACCACCGCGAACTGGTCGCTTTACGAAAGTTACACGCGGATAATATCTACCCGACTCTTTCATTTCTTTGGTCGGATTTATTACTCCGCGAAAGACGCCATTCTTTGATTTCGCTATTTTGAATTCGTCCGGAATGCGCTTAACATCCAGCGCCAATCGAATAGTATCTATCATTCTCACAACCTTTGTTTCTTACGTCTTTAATCTTTTCGAAGATAGCTTCTTCTATCGCTTTACTCATGTTGCGGTTCAGCGGATGAAATATCGTCATCTCGCTTCCGCGAACACATTTGGACGGGTATAGTAGCCTAAATCCGCCGTCTAGCTTTTTGTAAACGGCTATCGAGCTTAGTAAAATATCGTCGTCCAACGTTAAGCTCGCAAAAGCAATTAGTCCGTTATCTTGCGATACTGGAATAATGTTCACATTCTTGATTTTCATGTTCATGCCTTTCTAATTCTTTTTGCGTTTCCCACAAAAGACCAAAGAACTTCGCCAGAGTTTTGACATGTTCTGGTGTGAGCCTTGATTTTTCTTGTGGGTTATTTGTCATAACCCGATTATCTTTTGGATCGCAAAAATAGCCCTCGTTCTTGAAGGCTATTTATCGGCTTTTAATTATTTTGAAAGCTTTTGAAATTCGGCATCGATAGTTTCTTTGTCGAGCTTGTTTTGTTTCAAGTCCTCGTCCGTTATTTCTGGATGAATACGAAAGCTTCCTTTACTCGTGCGAAACATTAGCCTTTTAAGGCCTTCTGGCGCCCGTATAGCGCTTATAGCCGACGCAAGGTTGCCACTTGTCGTTATTGCTTCGTCAGGCGCGTTAAAAGCGCTACTGAGGGCTTTATCTAGTTTGCTGTCGAGATTGCATTTGTAGATCTCATTATTGTTTATAGTCAGACGGCCGGACATCGTATCGTATGCTAGGCGGTAAATTATCGTTCCGCTTGGTTTAGTATTAGCTTCCTGTGGGAAATCGTCCGGCTGATAAATGGACTTCTCATAGTCTTCGATAATCTTTGGTAGTTCGCCTACTTTAGCGACTAACTTATCGTATTTAGCGAGAAAGGCCTTCATGTCCGCCGTAAATGCGTAGTCTTTGTATGTTTCGAGTATTCCAGCCTTGTCCGGTTTTGGTTCTTCGAAACGGATCCTAAACGATACCTGCGGTATTTCTTCAAGAATAGCGAGCGTATCTGCGTTTAGTTTTTCATAAGTTTCTGTTAGCGTCTTATTTGCGTCAGTTAACGCTTCGCTATTTTCAAACGAGAGTGGATTGTCATTAACTTGGACTACTTGAGTTTTATGGCGACGACGAAGCGGTTGATAATAAGCATCTTCGCCGTTAACCAAGCTTGTGATAGTCGGTTCAAAATCATCTACGAATTTTCGAGCGGTTTCGTATATTTTCAGTAACGGTCTAGAATAAGGATTTCTCACAACTTTTAACTCACAATCTTAAATAGCACTAGAGCGGAAGCTACTTGCTCTTGTCGATAATGGCTTTCAGTAAATCGCGTGGTTTAGCTTCGTATTTATCGAAGTCGTCTATATTCTTATCGGTAATCCATAGCTGGCCTTCTCCTACGTTCCCACGATGCTGTCCTTTTGAAAAATACTTATTTGTTTTGATGTCGTCACTTGATAGTACCCAGTATCTAATTGCATTTTTCCATACGGCGATAAAAACAAAAACGTCGGCACAACCCGGTTTCAATTGTTGGAAGTTCATATCAAATCCCTCGGACGAGTTTGATAGTAATGCCTTTTCAAGCAAAGAACCACCACTCTTTCTCTTTACGACTCTTGAGGCTTTTACTTCTATACTTATGCCGTCATACCAAAAATCATATTGGCCACTATATTGTTGATCTAACTTCTTTGAAGGAATATCTAATTCTGGGACTAACTCGTTAAGATGTTGTTGTCCCCAGGTTTCTCCAAAAGTTCTGGGCGCCATTTCAAAAAGATACAAGTATTTATTACGACGTACGTACGCATTCCTTATTTCTAAATAATCATCCAGCGATATAACTTTTTCGGCTATCAAATGGCTAATTACATATTCAAACTTATTAAATGGATATACCGAAAAAAGTTTGTCTAGATGATCATCACTTAGATTATATTTGCCACTACATTTATTATCCAACTTTTGAATATCGTCTTTTAGCTCTTTAATTAGCAGTTCCATGCACTACTCCTTTCACATATTTAATTTGTTCATTATTAAGTCCAAAAATGTTATATACGAATTGCTGAATTTTGGAATCATCATCAACTTTTGAGTCCATAAATTCTTCCACATAATTAGAGAGAGTGCGATCTTCTTCTTCTGTAATATCTGCAAACGGTAGAGACGCAAGGCTTCCTTTTAGGATTTTGATTTCACCAAACATTTTTTCATATAGATATTGGTAGAGCTCTGAATTCAAAAACGCAGCGACCGAATTTATCGACATATGAGGAATAGTTGGTATCAGTATATTGGCACTATTCAGAAATAAGCTTGCGGAATCATCAATTGAGAAAACGAGTTTCTTTGAGATGAATTTGTAGACGAGTTTTTTCTTCGCTCTGTATATTTCGTCTTTTGCTACTTGCTGGAATTCGCTTCTATTGTAATGGATATAGTTCCTACATTCCTTTAGCTTGTATGGTGATATTTCTTTGCCAGTATAGATTGGCTCGAGCCCTTCTTGTGGCTCACTGAAAAGTTTCTTTTTGTTGTCGCCAGTAACGATGCCCAATGCCCAAATGCTGTCACTTAAATCGTATCTTTTTCGAGAATGGACTAAGCTGAGTATCTCTTGGTCTATGTTATTTTTTTGGTTTATAACGTAGGTTGGAGTCGCAAGAATATCTTTTTTGTCTTGATATGTTTTGCCAGCGTCAGTTATAAAAGTAATCTTTTCTGTCTTCGCGTTATTCTTTTGTGTTTCTAGGGAGATATACTGAGTCATTACGCCCGAGAAAGAACCTGGATGCGATCTAATTTCTCTAAGGTCTGTTTTAGTCAGTAAAAATCCTCTAATGTCCATATGTGTCTTGACGTTAAGTATGGACTCCGGAAGGAGAAAACGCATAACGCCACCGTTCGATAGGATACTATATGATTTTTCTATAAAGTATGAAAATATTTCGCCAGATTTTACATTCGCAGACTTATAGCCACAGCTATCATTTACTCCGCCCCATGGTGGATTCGTGATAATATACTCGAATGTGTTTCTGACAATATTTGCTCTATATTCATCGTCGGTGAATAAGGATTCTTTTTCCAAAAAACTGGCTTCATAAATCTTTGGGGATTGGTGCGTATGTGGGAACTTTAGGAAGTAGTTAAATCTTGAAATCATGACAGCAATAGGATCTAAATCTATCCCGTATATTTGTTCAGGTCGAATCTCCGGAACGTTCAGTAAGAATATCCCAGCCCCACAGCATGGATCAAGCACTTTGTCATTCGCTTGCAATTTTATGTCCGATACCATGTTTAAGACGACGGCCTTTGGAGTATAATATGAGCCTTTTTTGTTTTTCTCGCCTTCCGTTTGCATGCACTGATAAACAAGCCCAAGTAGATCTGATTCTTTTGGTAAATCGAGATTGGAAATTTTTTCGAGCGTGTTTAAGCTGTAGTGAGATTTCATGTATGTGAGAGCAAAGTCACTAACCTTGTGCTGAGAAAATAGCTTAACTCCAAGAGAAAATAATACTTCATCTATCTTATAACCATTTTCTTTTGCTAGGTTTACAATTTCTTCAACCCTTTCGATGTTCGAAAGGTCATCAAAGCTTTCTTTTGGTATGATAAGCTTTGCAGAAAAACGTTTATTTGCACGCGAAGTGAGACGGTCTTTACGAGAACTCTTTCCCAATCGTTTCCAGTTGCTTTTTGTAGCAGACGAAATGACATCATCGATGTCAAGATTTACCTCCTTGTCTACTATATTTCCCATACATATATTTTATCATTTTTTCGCATTTTTTGAAGGGGCAGGATGGGGCTTTTATGCTCACCATGGTATATTTTATTGGTTTTGCAATTAAAGTTGCTCAAAAGCCCAAGAAACGCCTAAAAACGCGGTAGAAACAATTAGGTATTTCTCGTCTTACTAGCATAATACCAAAATGCCGTATTCAATATGTCGGTAAAAACCCATAGTAGTTGCGACATAAGTTGATCGCCTAACTTATCTTCTATGTTGTCCGACAAGTGAGCCAAGCTGTTGCGCGTTCCGTATCCAACTCGATTATTTCCAACTTTACAAAGAAAGAATGCGAGGTGCCTGAGATGATCTGCACCAAATACCGAAATAAGTGGATTTTCTTTGTTATCAGAGTCCAGAAGGCTTCTAAGCTCTAAACTATCTGTAGAGATATATTGCGTGTCTATCATTAAATCTTCGTAAACTGTCTTCAATACTTTTTCCGATAAAGCGCAGGTCAACATAGCGGTGCCATAATAAATCGCTTTTACGTCAGTCTTGTTTTTGTTCTTTCTGACGGTTTCAATATTGCTGATCAGCATATCTATGTCTGCTGATAGTGTCTTTTTTCGATTTGATTTAGCGATGTCTTGAATATGATAAATTGCCGACGCGATAAGTTTATAATATTCTTTGGCGTCATCGTCGTTGAGAAGAATTGCAAAAATCGTTCCACCACCAACATTCGACTGCATTTGTAGAGCCAACTGGCGACTATATGTAAAATACTCGTCCGTAGGCATATTTACACTACAAAAATCCACTATAGAGTCCGGCTTTTCGCACTCTTCTAGCCTACTAAACACTCTGACATTATTACCATTGTCGCTCTTGCGAAAATTATGAGTCAAACTTAGCAATTTCGATTCCCAATGTTCGTCTTTTCGCCACATGTTAACTATCTCGCCAACAGGAATTTCATAGCTGACAGTCTTGCCATTTGTTTTTAGCCACTCATTTAGCTTGTTGCCCAGTTCTTCGGTTTTTTGAGAGAATGTATTGGCTCTCTTGTCTTTAATTTTTCTCAAATAGTTGAGTAGCTCTCGGTATATGCTATCTTTTACAAATAGATCTCTTTCGGTAATATCATCCTTGCTTAAATTATCAACAATATCGTATATGCAATTCGTTTTCCGCTCTGCTACTTGTTTTAATTTATCGTCTTTACAATTTAATATGATGTCCGATAACACGCTAAAAACGTCACTAAGGTGATATTCGATCAGATTAGTTGGATTCTCAATTTTTATCATCTTATCAAGCATTGCGGATCCATAATCATTAGATAGGAGAATTTTTTTGATTTTAGTGTACTCATTAAGCAAACGATAGCCATATTCATCGGCCAAAAACATCCATACGGGCTTTTTAATACCCGTATTATGTTCATAGATGAAGTCCAGCGTTACATCGAGAAGAGCATGGTCTAGCTTGTTTTTATTGAAAATGTGCTTGTAGCTTTTATTGATATACTTTATTACCGCGCCCTGGCCAATTTCTTCGCAATATTTGCGACAAGTCGATGCTAAATCTTTGACGATAGTTTTATTTTCGTCGGTATTGATATACGGAATAATTTCTTCCATATCGCTAATCTTCTTAGCAAAGAAAAATAATCGGAATTCGTCTAAAGAATCTATCGTGGGGTTTACAGGAGTATTGGCGAAACTGTTTTTCAGGAAATCATGATTATCTATGACGAATTTTACATCAAATCCCGCCGAAAGGTCTCTGACGCCGTAAAACTTATAAGAAATGTAGCCACCTGATTTCTTCCGAATTTTGTCAATTACTGTCAATTTTGAAATCCTAGTAAAACTTTTTCTAGATATATTATACCATTTTTTCGGCCACTAAATGCTCGCGCATCGGGTAATCTGCGGTAAATACAGCCACCCCTATAACAACCGATTGTGTACAATCGGTGAAGCGTGCATCTTTTGGCTCAAATTTTACCGGCTCATTTTTAGGCCTTTCTTGGGGTACGTCCACTTGCGTTCAAGTGGATCGCGCATTTGCAAAATAGTCGGTTTTGAGCGGTTTTTGCCACGTTTCTCGAAAACGATTTTTACAGGGCAGGTTTTGCGAAAAACCGCTTGTGTGCAAGCGGTGAAAACTGCCCATTTTTGACCGATTGTAAATAATCGGCGCCACCCCTGTTCACTCCACTTGTAAACAAGTGGATGGGCTGTCTATATTTTCGCGCACAAATTCGTCCAATAATCGGCCATAAACTTGGTCGTATTTGTAGCATGCTGTTCGGAACCCTAGTTTGTCGGGGAGCCACAGAATAAAAATAGACCCAAAGGGTCTTATTTTTGTTTTATTGTCAATAGAATTAAGCCTCGCTATCCCTAAAGTCCCATGGTATAATACAGAGGTAGCATTTGTTAGGCCAAAAATGGGAGGTGATGGTATGGCCAATCAGAACAAGTCGTTTTTAACCGAAGAAGAGCGGGGTGTGCTCACCCCAACAAGCGTACGTTCCCCAAGGGATGCAAGAGAAAGGTTCTTTGAAGTTGAAGGCAACATAGAAGCTGTACTTAAATATGTACCTACAAATACTAAGAAAGTTAACGACAATTAGCTTGTCAAAAAGGCCGCACATCGTGCGGTCCTTTTTTTAGCTGAAGTTAAACAATTATTCGTCAAACTTCACGTCGATACTTCCAACACCCCCACTAATCTTAAGGAAGTTTAGCCCGTTTCCAATAGTTTCACCATCAGAAACATCTTGTCCATCAACCGAAATGCCGCCTAGGCCTCTGCTAAACTTAATCTCGTAATCATCACGAGAACCAATCAAAGAAATGTTGACAGCCCCAACACCAGCATCGATTTCGGAATGACCGATCAACTTCGTACGGATGTCCGTTTTGCCAACACCGAGATCTAGATCAAGGTCACGAATAGTGCCGCCAAGAATCTCGATCTTCCCTGCGCCGCCATCAATTTTGGCTTCGTCAGTTACCTCGAGATTTGAAATCAGAACTTTTCCGGCACCCATATCAAAGCGAAGGTTACGGGTTTTTAGATCATCAATATTGATCACCCCAGCTCCGCCTTTGATTACGACGCCTTCAAAGATTTCACTCTCGCCTGGAATATATACAACAATACTTCCCTTAATTGAGCCAAAGTTAAACCAACCGCCACGTGTGTCATCCTTAATATAAGCAACATTGTCCTTTACTTCAAACTTCACATCAGATTTATTGGCTTCAACTTTGAACTCGTCGCCTTTCTTAATATAAAAGTTCATCGCACCAAGCTCGACTTCAAGCTTTGAAGCGGAAGCATTCTCTGAACCAGAAATCACTTCTAGGTTTTCTAATACCTCAGAATCATCACTACGGATTAGTCCGATAACGTTCCCTGCGACATAGATTCCGAAGGTAATTCCCGATACGATCGATACGATTATGACCGCAGCGAGCGAAATCGCGAAATACTTAATTATCTTCTGAAAGGTGGTCATTATTTAATGTCCACTCCGCCGAAGGCGCAATTAGCGTTAATATAAACAATCTTCGAGCCATCGCCTTTGTTCACGCGTTTACGAGAAACACCACCGAAGGCAGAGGAAGAAACGACCTCAACATTCACGTCTTCTGGCAAGATGATATCAATTCCACCAAACACGGCAGTACAGTTAAGCACTTGTTTGCCTTTGATTTTAGCTTCGGAAAGATCATATTTGATTCCGCCAAAGATTGCCGAAAGCTTCACGCCTTTGAACTCGCCATCAACCTTGATGTTTTGGCCAGAAAAGGTAGCATTGTATTCTGTTTTGTCGCCAGCAACATCGTTCAAATGATCGATTTCTTTCTTCTTCGAAAAATTGAAGACGTCTTTGAAGATGAAAGAAAGGCCAATTAAAATCAAAACGGCTGGGAGAATCAATTTCCAGATGTCGCCAAAATCAACAATATCTTGGCATGCGAGTAGAAGCACTACGCCAACTAGAACACCGATAAGAGAGCTAAGCTCACGCTTTGCAATTACGTCGACTGCGGAAGGGACAATAATAAATAGTGTCCACCATCCATCAAAGAAAATATTGATATCGAACCATTTCATTGCGTTGCCGCCGATAATAACACCGAGCGCGATCAGCGCAAATCCCCATATCATTCTGCTAAAGGTTTTCATTTTTCTCCTTTTTAATTGTTATAACTATTATACCATGAGCGCATTAAAAAGCCCCGTCTGCGCGGGGCCTTTTGCTATTTCTTTTTTTCTTTTTCTTCTTCTTCGAGTTTCTTGAAAGCAACCTTACCGACCAATGTCGTTGGGAGCTTATCGCGGAATTCGTAAGCAGTTGGAAGTGCATAAATCGGCACATTCCTTTCGAGAAGTTCACGAATCTCACGTTCGATACGCTTACCAGCCTTATAGCCAGGCTTCAAAACGATGAATGCCTTTGGCACTTGACCCTTGTATGGGTGATCAATTCCAATCACAGTTGAGGTGAGAACCGCCTCATGAGAGTTGATAACTGTCTCAAGCTGAGTTGGATAAACGTTATATCCAGAAGAGATAATCATACGCTTGAGGCGCTGCGCAAAGTAGATGAAGCCATCTTTCTTGAGCACACCAATATCGCCCGTATGTAGCCATACCTTGCCATCATCATGGACGCGAAGAGTTTGGGCCGTTTCAGCGTCATTATTAAGATATCCCATCATCACGGATGGACCATTAATACAAATCTCACCTTCTTCGCCAACTGCACATTCCTTGAATGTATCTGGTTTGATGATCTTGAAGTAGTTGTCCGGTAGTGGAGCGCCGATGATACCCTCATCACAAGCTCTTTCAGGAGAAAGACAAGTTGCAGCAGTTGCTTCTGTGAGACCATAACCCACACGAATCACAGCTGTTGAGCCATGAGCCTTGAGGAAGTCATTAACTTTGTTGCGCAAAGTCTGGTTCAAAGCATCACCGCCACAAACCACGGCCTTCACACATTCAAGCTCGTTCTCTTTAAGTTTCGTTTCGAGCAAAGCTTCAAATAGTGTAGGAACACCAACGATAAAGGTTGGCTCGTTCTTGCGGATAAGGTCGGCAAATTGTTTTTTCGAAAATGCTGGAACCAGCACACAGCCCATACCACCACAGAGTGGAATATGGATACAAACGCCAAGACCAAAGCCGTGGAAGATAGGGAGAATCGAGAGAATGGTTGCGCCAGGAACGCATGGCTTAATTACTTCGATTGCACCAAGACCAAGTGCGTTAAAGCTCAAGTTATTGAGCATGATTCCCTTTGGTGTTCCCGTAGTACCACCAGAATAAAGAATCACCGCGAGGTCATCTGCGCCACGCTTCTCGTAATAATTACCCTGGTAGAAATAGGAATTAGCAATGAAGTCTTCCCACAAAACCACACGTGAATCATTGGTTGGAAGTTTCACTTTTTTAACGTGAAGTACACGATAAAGTTTCTTCTTTAAGAAACCTAGGCCATCTGATGGGCGCACCACGATAATACGCTCAAGATTGGCTGTGTCACGACACTTATAAATCTTGTCAAAAACTGCATCGATCACGAGCACATATTTACTGTCAGAGACCTTAATGTAGTATTCAAGCTCCTTCTCGGAAGAAAGTGGATGAACCATGTTACACACTGCACCAATCATGTTGACAGCATAAACCATCGTGATGCTCTCTGGAGTGTTTGGCATACAGATCGTCACACGATCGCCTTCCTTAACGCCGTAGTTCTTGAGAGCTTTTGCAGTCTTCTCGATTTTTTTGACAAAGTTCTTATAGGTTACCTTGTGACCAAAATATGAATATGCCATATTATCTGGCCATTTTTCAGCAGATTGAAGCACCATGTCGACCATCGAACAGTCAGGATATTCAAGGTTCGGGCGCATGTCGCCTTCTTCATAATACTTGAGCCAAGGACGCTCTTGATAATCTTTCTTTTTCATAGCCTTTTTATTATAGCACACATAAAAATGGGCAACAAAAAGCTCCCTTTTCAGGAGCATCCGCTCCTTACGAGGAGCGAAAGAGCGAAGTATACCTTGATAGCAAAAAGCCCTCTTGAGAGCGTCCGCTCCTTACGAGGAGCGGATTGAGCGCCGTTCGCCCTGTAACGACAGGAGCGAACAAGCGTCTCTCGAGAGGGATTTTGCTATTAAAGTATTGCGCTATTTAACAATCGAAAGTGAGATCTTACGACCTTCCTTATCGACATCAAGCACCTTGAAGCTCTTACGTTCGTTCAAGGTAAAGATCTTCTCAGGATCAACATCTGAGCCTTCACCAAGTTCAGAAACGTGGACCAATGCTTCAACAGCTGGAGAAATCTGTACGAATGCACCAAATGGAGTGATGCGAGTAACAGTGCCTTCAACCTTTGAACCTTTCTTAAGGTCAGCAACCTCAGAGATCCATGGATCTTCAACGAGTTGCTTCATAGAAAGTGACAAGCGTTCCTTGTCAATAGCAATGATCTTAGCTTCGATGGTTTCACCAACCTTAACATAGTCGGATGGGTTATTGACACGTTCCCAAGAAATCTCAGAAATGTGAACCAAACCTTCAATACCTTCAACGTTTACAAAGATACCGAAATCGACAACACCGGTGACAACACCTTTGACGGTATCACCAACTTTGAGCTCAGCAAAGCGTTCTTGAAGACCATCTTTGATAGCTTCCTTCTCAGAGAAGATAAGCTTGTTTTCCTTCTTGTTTGCATCAAGGATACGAACCTTAATAGCCTTGCCAACAAGAGAGTTGAGGCGTTGCAAAATTTCGTCCTTGTCAGCTGAGCCAACACGTGGATAGTGTTCAGCAGAAAGCTGAGAAACAGGTAGGAAGCCGCGGATACCTTCGTATTCAACGAGGAGACCACCACGGTTTGCGTCAAATGGAGTAACCTCGACGATTTCAGAATTGTCGAGTTTAGCTTGGATTTCATCCCAGCCTTTATCCTTGACGGCTTTGCGAAGTGAAAGAAGGACGTAACCATCTTCCATTTCTGATTCGATAACAGAGACAGTAACCTCATCACCAACGTTCAAGTTGCGTGCGAAGCCAGCCTCGCGGCGAGGTACAAGACCAACACCTTGTGCACCAAGGTCAATCAAAACCTCGTGCTTCTTGACGGAAAGAACCGTCCCTTTAACAGTATCGCCAGCAGCGACATGTTTGAATGAATCTTCGCTAGCAGCAAGAAGTTCATCCATAGTTAATTTGGCAGATTTTGCCATTCTTATATTTTCCTTTCTTCAGGCCCATTCAAAAATCCCCCTGCTTTTGAATGAACCTGAAATTCCCTTAATTTTATCAGAATTCCCCTGAAAAGTCCAGCTTTTTCAACCAATTTTTCATGCTATACTAATTGTATAAATTATTTGTTCAATACGCTTATGGTAGATACTCTTCTCGAGACCCTAAAGAAAACCTATATCGAGTTCAATTTCCGTGCCGGCAAGCGCTTTTTGTTCCGTTTTCCAAAAACCATTTATTTTGATCCAAACGACCCCGAATTTGATTCCCTCATCCTTCATGAGCTCGGCCACGCCATCTTAAAACACAATAACTACACCACCGACATCGAGCGCCTCAAAATGGAGCGCGCCGCCTGGGATGAAGCCGAAAAAATCGCCGATTCTCTCGGCGTAAAAATCAACAAAAACCTCGTCGAAGACGATCTAGACAGCTACCGAAACTGGCTCCACCAGAGATCTAAATGCAAAAAATGCGGGCTCACCCGCTACCAAACCCCAGACGGAAAATATCACTGCCCAAATTGCGAAAGATAAAAAAATAGACCCTTTTTACGGGGTCTATTTTTCCCTAGCTACTTATTTAGCAGCTGGGCCACGGCGGGAAATACGTCCACCTTTAGCACCAGCAATACGAGCGAGGGCTGGGTTAGCAGCGAAACCACCGGTGTGACCGTTTTCGCCACCTTTTTTGCCAATACGAGCGTAAAATTCTTTACCGTATTTAGCCTTGTTGGTAGCAGCAGCTTTCATGCCGCCAGCTTTAGTTCCAGCCATTTCTAGAACTCCTATCTGCCCACCGAATATTAATATCAAAACCACTCCCAATCAGAGTGCATATGTTTATTATACCATACCGCTTTCGTTTTGTCAATACGTTTCTGCTTAATAAAAACCGAACACTTAGATTTTCCCTTTTCCACCACATGTGGAAAACGCTATTGACAATATTCATTTCGTGATATATAATAGATACAGCCTTAAATATTCACCAACTGCGAGGGTATTTAAGCAAATATGACCTAAAAAATCGCCCATTAAAAGGCGATTTTTCTTATCTTTTCCCCTGTTATATCTCGATGTCAGCCACAAGTGGCATATGGTCCGACGCTATTTCGTTTGACAAAACAGCAAAGCTATTCACCTTCACCTTGTCGTTCACAAGAATATGGTCGCACGCAATATCCTTTTTCAGCTTCATCTTCACGAGCGTGTTTTTCACCCCAAAATCATGAGTGAGATCATGCAAGAAATCGAGCTCACGCATCGCTGGCGCCTCATAAACCAAATTCAGATCGCCGCACATCACAACCGGCCCCTTAGCACCCTTAATCATCTCGGCCACCCGCTTCATACACTCCGTACTAACTTCATCGCCCATCGGCTGATTACGCCAAAAACCGTGATAATTCAGGACCGTTAGCCCGTTTCCAAGCTCAACTTTGATCGCAGTATAGAGCTGGTTATTCACCTCATCGGCATTCGACATAAATCGTTCGTCATAAACCCCGCTAATTTCCTTGATTTCAGCCTTCTTAATCGGAAAACGAGACAGAATCACATTCCCCTGCTCCACCCGCTCAATATTCTTTCCGCCAAGATTAATTCCCCAATGTGAAGCTTTTTCTACATAAGGAAGCCCGCTCGCCTGCTGAATTTGCCTAAGGCTTGCGAAGAAATATTCAAGTTCTTCTCCGTCATCTTCCGTCCACACCGCCTCCTGAAGACAAATCACATCAAAATCATTATTCCTAATAAAATTAACGATGTTGTATTTTATCCTGCCCGTCCAGGCATTAAGCTGCAAAATTTTCATGCTTTTATTATAACGCGTTGACGCACCCATTCATACATCGCGACCCCCGAAGCCACCCCAACATTGACCGACCTAGTCGAGCCAAAGCTTTCAATATAGCGCACATCCTGAGCAGCCTCGAGTAATTCTTTTGAAATCCCGCTGCCCTCTGAACCAAAAATTAACGTAACTTGGTCACCAAATTTCTTCTCACCAAGCGGCAAAGCCCGAGGAGTGTTATTCTCGATCGCGACTAGTTCTCTCCCCTTCTGACTCTGTAAAAAATCCTCCAGAGTCTCATGATGAACAATTTCGAGATATTTATCTGTACACATCGCGCCACGACGATTATATTTTTTACGCCCAATAATATGAACTTTACTCACATTAAACGAATTCGCATTGCGAACCACCGTGCCGATATTAAAATCGTGCTCAACATTTTCGATCGCAACCTCAAGACTATTTCGCTTTTTCGACAGTGCATCAAAAACTTGTTCATTTGTCATACCTTTATATTCATCAACAAGATTGCGCGTATCTTCCATGCCCCGATTATACCACTTTTACCCCTGTTTTTCTTAAAGTGTTATAATAAGATCATGAATTTAGACGAATACCAAGAGCAATCCAAGCAATATGATACTTCGAGCGCCACTATGGACCCAACTTCCATTGGTTTCTCCGAAAAAATCCTTGGTCTCGTCGGTGAAGCTGGCGAAACGGCCGACAAAATCAAAAAGATTCTCCGCGATAAAAACGGCATCATTTCCCCAGAAGACAAAGACGAGGTCATAAAAGAACTCGGCGATGTTCTCTGGTATGTAGCTGGACTCTCTCGTTATTTAGAGACTCCTCTTTCTGTCGTCGCCAAAAACAATCTCGACAAACTCGAAAGCCGCCGCACCCGCAACCAAATCCACGGCGCCGGTGACAACCGCTAAAAAACGGCCATTATGGCCGCTTTTATTATTTCTTGATATTCTCTAATCTGAGAGCGATAGATGTTTCTGGATCGTAAGCCTTCCCCATTTTTTCAAAGGCTTCCTCCGCCACGTCAACGTTTTCCTCAATAAACGCCTCGGCTATGAAGCGGCATGGCACAAAATCAGTCGGAGCATAAATCTCAATCTTTGGATTCTTCTTTATCTGCTCATAAACTTTTTTAGTATTCGTTGTGCCAATATAAAGCTTTCCGCCCACTTCAGCCGCTTTATCAAACGGCCTTACGTGCGGCTGGCCATCTTCGGCTGTCGCAAGATACCACACTCCAGATAAATCTTTTACAAATTCTTCCATATTCCTCCTCCACTCATTATAACAAAATAAACCCCGGAATCCGGGGTTTATTTGCTATCTAGCCAAAATCAACCATCGTTTGTTGTTTTAAATTCTTTTCTGCTGTTCATGGTAACATTCAACTTGGCCTCAAGATACTTGCTGAAGTAAAGCCAGATACCTGCGTCCTCATCCGATTCATTCTTGAATCTGAAAGTAATTTCGCCCTCAAATCCAGGCGGAACACTGTAATAGACTTCTTCATTCGGATCTTCTTCAGATTCATCATCGGATTCTTCCCCAGCGGATTCCTCTTCAGCGGGTTCATCCGGTTCATCGTCAGAATCTACCGGCTCATCGTCAGAATCTACCGGCTCATCACTGGGTTCGTCCGGCTCATCGTCGCCGATATCTTCAGCTTCGATATCTTCTACGGGAAGTTCCTCCTCAATCGGCTCGACTTCCTCGGCTTCCTCATCGATGCTACTTGCAGCGGCAGCTTCGGCAGCCTTGGCGGCCTCTTCAGCGGCAGCTTTCTCCTCGGCAGCCTTCGCTTTGGTTCTCTGTAATTCAGATGACCAATCAACACCGAACCGCTCCGGCCATTTCCACCAAGGATAAAACCACTCTTTCAGAGTTTTATCTCCGCGGTTGGTTGCCTTCATGAAGTCTAACACAGGCGGGATACTCCCTCTCTCCAGACAAAGCTTCTGGATAATTCGTTCAGCTTCGTCACGTTCAGACAGGGGTTCCTTATCTGTTTCCAGCTCAGGAACATTTACTTTGCCGGCATCTTCCGACGAACTCCCCAAATTACTATCAGGGGTGTCCGTTGTTTCCAACTCAGCTTCCAGCTTGGTTTCCGCCTGAGCGGTTTCCTGCAAAGCGGGCTGAACTGACTGATTAGCCTTAGGTTTCATAGTGATAGGCACCTTAATACCGATCGACTTTCTGTATCCATGTTTTTTCCAAAGCCGACGAAGAGACTCCTCAGCAGCCGACGAGAACGAGCCATGCTCATGAACAACCAGGTTACTATTAACGTTCGGATACATTTCTCTCCAGTCCTCAGGCGTTGCAATCACCCATCTGCCAGGATCTATACCGGATTTAATAGCAACAGAGTTAATCTCTTTGGTAAGCTCATCCATCATCGAGTGCAATTCTTCTTTCGAGTACGGATACGATGCGCCAATCGCAGTCAAAGATTCAGGATAATTATTACTCATAACAAAACACCCCCTTTCGTTAAGATTTTGGCTAGATTTTTAA
>CAMJEK010000010.1 GCA_946404685.1 uncultured Candidatus Saccharibacteria bacterium
CCTGGTGAACCACCAGCCACCCTTCTCGATTTCTTCCCAGATGATTTCTTACTCATCGTCGATGAGTCACATATGACTTTGCCACAGGTTCGCGGCATGTATAACGGTGACCACGCAAGAAAAGAAACCCTTGTTGAATATGGTTTCCGCCTTCCGTCCGCCCTTGACAACCGCCCACTGACTTATAACGAATTCAACAACCGCATTAATCAAGCTATTTACGTTTCCGCAACACCAGGTGAATACGAACTTACGCATTCACCAAAGCCAGCCGAACAAGTTATCCGCCCAACTGGTCTTCTTGACCCAGAAATCGAAGTTCGTGGATCCGACGGACAAATCGACGACTTGCTTAGCGAAATTCATAACCGCATCAAAAAAGGTCAGCGCACACTCGTAACCACACTAACTAAGCGCATGGCGGAAGATTTAACCGACCATTTGAAAGACCAGGGCATCAAGACTGCCTACATTCATTCCGACATCGACACATTGGAACGTGGCGACATTTTGAGAGATCTCCGCGCTGGTGTTTATGACGTGCTCGTTGGTATCAATCTTCTTCGCGAAGGCCTTGATCTGCCAGAAGTTTCGCTCGTCGCTATTCTTGATGCCGACAAGGAAGGCTTCCTCCGTTCCGAATCCGCCCTCATCCAAACCATCGGCCGCGCTGCTCGCCATGAAGAAGGCAAAGTTATTATGTATGCCGACCAAATCACTGAATCCATGGCTAAGGCCATTGAAGAAACCAACCGTCGCCGCGAAATCCAAAAAGAATACAATGCTAAAAACCACATCACTCCACATTCAATCAAGAAGGAAATCAGCGCTGGACTTCGCGCCATCATTCCTGAAAAGATGAAGGAAAATAAACTAGACATCCGCAAGGTACCAAAAGAAGAGCTACCAGGCCTAATTAAGAGTCTAACTGGCGAGATGAAGCTCGCCGCCGCCAACCTTGAGTTTGAAAAAGCCGCCGCCATCCGTGACGAAATCGAGAGAATCAAAGAATTCACCAAATAGTATGCTATAATAATAAGCATGAACGGGTTGGGCAACTCTAGTATTGAAGTGATCGAAAAAATCAACCGCCGCATTCGCGCCTGCGACTATCTTGTCGTTGCGCAACTCTTTTTAAAAGACAATTTTCTCCTCGAGCGCGAACTAGAATTCTCCGATATCAAACCAAGATTACTTGGACACTGGGGAACTTGTCACGGCATCAATGTCGCCTACGCCAATCTCAAGGCCTTTTTCAAAAACGATCCAAACTTTTCCTTCGTCCTTGGCCCTGGCCACGGCTTCCCAGCCCTCCAAGCCAACCTCTATATTGATGGTGATCTCGAAAAAGTTGATAAAAATGCTACCAAAAACTACTCAGGCCTCAAATATCTCTGCAAAAACTTCTCTTGGCCAGATGGTTTTCCGTCCCACGCTAGCCCATTCACCCCAGGCATCATTACAGAAGGTGGCGAACTCGGCTATGCACTCGCAAACGCCTATGGTGTAGCTCTCGGACATCCAGAAAAGACAATTGCCGTTTTAATTGGTGACGGCGAGCTCGAAACCGCCACAGCGCTCGCATCGCTCAATCTCAAAAACCTTCTTTCAGGATCACAAAATGGTAAAGTCATTCCTATTTTGCACCTCAATGGCTACAAAATCTCTGCTCCATCAATTTATGCCAGAAAATCCGAGAGGGAACTAAACGAGCTCATTCGCGGCTTTGGCTTCGACCCGATCCTAATTGATGGTGATGAGCCAGAAAAATTCCAAATCGCACTTGAAAATGAATCAAAGAATCCATTCTTCATCCTAAAAACCGAGAAGGGAGCTACCGGCCCGAACCGATACCAATTCTCACATCAAATCCCATTGAAGAATGTGAAAACCGACGAAAAAGAATTGAGAATCCTCGAAAAATGGCTGAACTCATACAACATTAAGGAGATAATAAAACACCTATGTCTGGAAATATAATCACAAAGTATCTCGAGAAACGTCGTAAGGCTCAGGTTTATTCTCCTGCCGAAAAATTTGGCGAGCTTCTCATGAAAAAACTGAAAGAGGACCGACACTTTTATTTCTTCTCGCCAGACGAAACCACTTCGAATCGTTTTGATGCAGTATTCGATGTCGAGAAACGCGCCTGGAACTTGCCAAAAGAGTCCTGGGACCTTCCTGAAAGCAAGAATGGCCGCATTATCGAAATGCTTTCCGAGAATGTACTCTTTTCCGTTATGACTGGGCATCTCATGAACGGCGAACAAGCTATGATGGGAAGCTACGAAGCATTCTTCTCCGTAGCAGCATCGCAAATCCTACAACAAATCAAATTCATTAAGCAAACCAAAGAAACTGAATGGAGAAAACCACTTCCTGCCGTCAATCTACTCTCAACCTCAACCTGCTGGCGCCAAGATCATAATGGCTTCACGCATCAATCTCCAGCACTCATCTCAACCTTACTTTCCGTCCCGTCAAATCTCGTAAACTGCCTCTTCCCAGTCGACGACATCGCCGCAAAAGATACTTTTGATTTTATGCTAAAGTCTAAAAATGTTGTAAATCTTACAACATTTAATAAGCATCCTGAACCAAGGTTTTTGGACAGAAAGAAATCCGAAGTGCAGCTCAAAAATCATGGCGTGGTCATTCTAGACGAATTTTCCGATGAGGATCCAGACATCGTTCTCGCCGGAGTTGGAGATATCCCAACCCAGGAAATCACAGCCGCCATCCGCATCATAAAAGACGATGTTCCAAGTATTAAAATTCGCTGCATCAATATTAATGCGCTTTCATATCGCGCTATCGGCACCACCACCAACAAGCTAGGCAAAAAGGAATTTGCCGAATACTTCACTGCAGACAAACCAATTGTCGCCTGCTTCCACGGCTATCCAGAAACTTTTGAGAACATTCTCGAAAACTATACCGAACGCAAACGTCTTCGTGTCCACGGCTTCATCGAAGAGGGCTCGACTACAACCCCATTCGAAATGCTCCGCCGAAACGGCGCCTCACGATACGATATTGCGATTAGCGTCGCCTCAGCACTAAGGCAAACTGGTCTCGTCGATACCTACAGGCAGGAACTCGCGAACAATCACAATTATGCCGTAAAATACGGCGAAGATTTATTCGATTAGGCTTTGTGTGATATCATAGCTGCATGGAATTATTTATTTTGATTGTAGTTTTGGCCATCCTTGCCGAAACCACACTACTACTCTTAAAGAGTAATAAAAAACTAAAAAACGGCAACGGACGCCGCAAAGTCTATGTAGACACGTCAGTCCTAATCGACGGACGTATTACAAATATCGCCAAAACTGGTTTTATTGGCGATGAAATGCTAATTCTAAAAAGCGTTCTAAAAGAGCTTCAGCTTCTCGCCGACGGCAAAGATTCTGAAAAAAGGAATCGTGCGCGCGCCGGACTCGAAACCGCAAGCGAGCTTGAACGTATCGTCTATTTTAACACCGAAATAGTTGATGATGGCGAAGGGAACAAAAGTGTCGACGAACAGCTTTTGAAGTACGCAAAAGAGAATCACGGCATGATTCTAACACTTGATTACAACCTCATCAAACGCGCCACCGCCGAAAGAATCGAAACTTTAAATATTAATGATCTTTCGATTTCGTTACGTAGCGAATTTGTGCCCGGAGAAAAATTTATCGTCAAAATCACCGAAAAAGGCTCCGGCAAAGGCCAAGGTGTTGGCCACCTCAAAGACGGCACCATGGTTGTAATCGACAACGCCTCAAAAAAAATTAACGAGGTCGTGGAAGCTGAATTTCTCAGATTCCACGAAACCTCAGCTGGCAAAATTGCCTTTGCTAAACTATTGAAGACTAAATAGTGTTTACTACGGGTTCGTTACGGTTGGAGTCAACTTAATTGACGACTCAGCCTGATACCCTGCATCGTCCGAAACAACGATCTTAATATCTGTTTCGGTTCCATCAATAGTGTAACCAGTAACTACGCCATTGCTATCAACATCGATACCAGATTTTTCATTGCCATCAACATAGAGAGTTTTACCCGTGATTGCATTGCTCCCCTTCGTAATAGCTGCATTAAGCTTATCCCCAGCACCACGAGTAAGTTTAACGGTTGGATTGTAGTAAGCACATGTATCATTGGTTTCAACATCGTAGCCTTCAGCCTTGAGAGTCTCAGAGCCGCTCATTGGATCAATAGTCTTCGTAACTTCAACCTCGATCTTATATTCATCTTTAGTACAGTCAGAGGCTAGAAGCTTTGAATAGCGGTTAAAGGTCTTAGTTTCCTTAGAAATACCAGTACTGGTCTTCTGGTTATACCAGCTTGGATAGAGATCTGTGTTGCCATTGATGGTTAGAGTCTGCATGCCGGCTGGACGGGCTGGTTCGTTACCCGGAGCCCACTTACCCTCGTTTGCTAGCACTTCCTTGTGAGCACGTTCCATATAGGTGCCAATCAAGTTACGGATAGCAGTTGAGTCGGCAGAATTAAGACCAGAACCATCATGGTTACCATTCCAGGCAGCCGTTGCGATGGCGGTTGAATAGCTCATGAGCCAAGAGTCCTTTGCGCGAAGGTTGACGGCAGTAGTTGTCGTACCAGTCTTACAAGCGGTCCAAACACCAGGAACATTGAAACCATACTCCATACCAGACCAACCCATGAGGCGGCGAGCAGATGCGTCGCTAAGAATGTTTGAAATCATGTAGGCAACCTGTGGATCAACGATTTGCTGGGCCGGTTTATCTTCCCATTTCTCAATTACATCGCCAGAAGAGTTTTTAACTTCGAGAATGTATGAGTAATCCTTGTAGGCACCACCACGAGCAATGGAGGCATAAGTATTAGCATGCTCAACCATCTTCACACGGCAACCAGAACCAATTGCCATTGAAAGACCAGCAGTTTCACCATAAGAACAGTAGGAAACATCACCGAGCTTATGAAGAATATCAAGAGACTTTTCGATACCATTAATGTATAGCGCCTTTACGGCTGGAATATTGAGGGAAGAACCGAGAGCCTGGCGAATGTGGGCGCTTGGGTAGAAGATGCCAGAAGCGTTACGCAAACGGCAACCACTAATACTACCTTGGCAATAGATCGAGTCGATATTTTCGTCTTTCAAATAAGTACCAGGACCATAGTTAATGCCTTCACGTTGCATAAATAGCGGAGCATAGTCGAGCACTGGCTTGATTGAAGAACCCGGTTCAAGAAGCTGAGTCGTGCTGTTTAGCTCACCGTATTCAATATTGTTGAAATCGATTGAACCAACCATAGACAAAACCTGGCTCGTCTCAACGTCGACAGAAACAAGTGCCATGTTGTCGCCACCATTCAAGTACATATATTGGCTGGCATTAGCCATAGATTCCTCAGCAACTTTTTGTAAAGGATAATCGAGAGTTGTGGTGATAGTCCAACCACCAGCGCGCATCGTCGAAAGACCGTATTTGTCCTCGAGCTGCTTCTTCACTTCAAGAACGAAGTGTGGAGCAAGCATGTCGGAATACTGGCTAGATTCAGGCTTGATCGTATCGAGAATTGACACGGCTTTTGCTTCTTCAGCTTCTTCCTGAGTAACATAACCCATCTCCACCATTGCATCGAGAGTCTTATGCTGACGTTCAATCAAGGCCTCATTACCATATTCGTTGTATGGGTTATATTTTCCAGGGTTGTTTGGGATTGAAGCGAGAAGAGCAGACTCAGCCAAGTTTAGTTCGGAAGATGATTTGCCGAAATAAGTCTTTGCAGCAGACTCAACACCGTTACGGCGACCACCGTATGGCGACTGGTTGAGGTACATCGTCAAAATTTCATCCTTAGAATACATGCGCTCAAGCTCAATTGCGAGAATAAGTTCCTTAATCTTACGCGTCAGACCACCACGGTCTTCACTTTCGGCTTCGTCAGAGAAATAAACCTGCTTAATAAGCTGTTGAGTCAAAGTTGAACCACCCTGAACACCCTTACCGCTCAAAGTTGAAAATGTAGCGCGGATAAGAGCAAAGAAATCGACACCGATATGATTGTAGAAATTCTTATCCTCGATAGCGACCGTTGCTTTGCGCATCAAATCACTAATCTCGGAGCCATCGACCACGAGGCGATAATCCTCATTACCGGTATCTCGCCAAAGAACCGTACCGTTACGATCGAGATATGTATTAACGGTCTCAGAAATTTGCATTTCATCAAGCTGAATCTCTTGGAGATCCTTTTTATAATATAGAAATAGGCCGCCAATGAAGATAATAAGAAGCAGGAAACAAGCAGCGAAGAATTTCAAAATGGCTTTTTGGCCACGCCAAGAAAACCACCACTTAAAGACGCGTTTTGGCGCAAGCCTTGCAAAGAATCTTTTCACCGGATCCTTCGGGAGTTTTGCCAATTCTTCAGCCTTGCGGCGATCTTCAGCTTCCTTACGGACCTTAGACTTGTAGCTTAGGTTCGAATAAAGATTCATTTTCTTTTTCTTGCCCGCAACTTCTTTTACGGATTCAGAAATAGCCTTTTTAGGCTTTTTTGTAGCAACAACTTTCTTCTTTTTGGGCAAAATAACTTCACTCTTTTTATCACTCATATAATCTATTATAGCACGCATTAAAAGCATAAAATCTATTGACTTTTAAAAACATTAGCGGTATAATAGAAATATATAAGGTCATATAAAAATAAAAAGGATAAACAATGAAAAAAATATCTGGGATTAAGCTCGGTCTTGGTGTTTTCGCACTTGCGGCCATGCTTTTCACGTTCCTACCATCAAAAGCCTTCGCGGCCAACCCTGTAATTAGTGCAGGAAGCAACCTCTATGTCGCAAGCGGCTCAAAGTCCAACTCTGCAAGCACCGCAACCTACGATGCTTCGACTAAGACTCTTAACCTCCGCGGATATAGTGGCAACGTCACCATCAGCAACACCACTGGCAAAGTTACCATCAGTGGTTCTGGTACAATCTCAAAACTTACTTTGACCAACACTAATGTTGACTTCGTCCTTGCAAGTGTCACAATCAATCAAACCGTTGCAACTTCATCAACTGTCAACTTTAGCGCAAGCTCAAATATCACTTTGGCAAACGACCTCGTTGCAACCTCAGTTTCCTCATCACTCCTAAACAGCAACGGCGCAGTTGCAACCGCAACCACCCTTCCAGCTGGTACCTGGAGCAACGTTGGCGGTGTCGGTGCCAACCCTGAAGTACCTGACACTCTCGATATGGTCCATGTTTATGTAGCAATTCTCATGGTCTCGTCCGCCATCCTAGCCTATAGGCGCTACCTTGCGAAACATTGAGTCCTATAAACCGGAGAAAAAAGTCGCGCGGGAGCTTCCGCGCGGCTTTCGCCGTCCCAAAAAATCATCCGGGAAGCATCTCCATATCAAAGATGATCCAAAGGTCGTCATTCGCGCCATATATTATACGGTGAGCACCATCGCGCTCGTCGGCCTCGTCGTGTTCAGCGCATACAAGATTATTCGCTGGCAAGCCGAGTCTGACGTAACCAATCAAACCATCGCCAAACTTCAATCTGAAACCGAAGTAAAAACCATCAGCAAAACTCCAACCGTTTCCGAAATTAAAACCCCAGAGAACCAACGTTATCTCGATATGGATCTTATCGACGTCGACCTCTCACCACTAAGGCAAACCAACCCAAACACCATTGGCTGGATTAACGTCCCGGGAACTAGTATCAACTATCCATACGTCCAAGCTGCTGACAACGATTTCTATCTTTATCATACCTTCGATGGCCACTGGTCCGATGCTGGCTGGGTGTTCTTAGATTATCGAAACAATAAATCATTGACAGATAAAAACCAAATCATTTATGCCCACGGCCGCATCGATGGCTCGATGTTTGGCTCACTCCAAAACGTCCTAGACGAAAGCTGGTTCAACAACGAAGACAACCGCGTAGTAAAAATCTCCAACGATGAAACCAGCACCCTGTGGCAAGTCTTCAGCGTCTATCGCATTCCAAAAACTAACGACTACATCACAACGAATTTTAGCGATCCATCCGAATTCAAGAGCTTCATCAAAATGATTCAGGATCGCAGCCAATTCAATTTCAAAACCCCAGTCGAGGATACTGACCGCATCCTCACGCTCTCAACCTGTATCGGAACCAACGATCGCGCCGTCTTGCACGCAAAACTAATCAAACTCGTCGAAAAATAATCTCGAGTTAGTGTATAATAAGCTTAATGAAACGACTAAAATTTCGTTCTGTTGTTGCACTCGCAAATATGAAGCTATCCGTTAAATCGGCAGCCATTATTTTAGCCAGCTCAACCCTTATTTCGGCTCTGCTCGGCCTCTTCCGCGATCGTCTTCTTAATACCTATTATCTCGGTACTTATCCGACCGGCATTGACGCCTACACCGCCGCCTTCACCATTCCAGATTTCATGTTCTTCATTCTCACTTCCGGCGCTCTCGCTGTCTCATTTATTCCAGTTTTCAACCAACGTCTTGCCTCCGGCAACAAAAAATCCGCCTGGGAACTTTCTTCGAGTGTTCTAAACCTCTTCGCACTCGTCACCTTCATCGCCAGTATCCTTATCATGGTTTTTGCCGATCCACTCATTCGTTACGTCGTTAGCCCAGGCCTTGACGAATCCGGCATGGTCCTCGCTATCAACATGACCCGCGTGATTGCGTTAAACCCATTCCTCTTCTCAATCACCACCGTCCTCACTTCTGTCCAACAGGCCGTCGGCCGTTTCGTCTTCTATTCCTTCGCACCGGCCATCTATAATATCGGCATCATCATCGGTATCACCGTCTTCACCGGCGGAATCAACATTTTCGGAGTCCAACTTTTCGAAGGCGGAATCATGGGTGTCGCTATCGGCGTCATCTTCGGCGCTATCTTGCAGCTCCTAGTTAGCCTCATCGGCCTATTTGGTCTTGGCATGGATTACGAATTCAAGATTTATTGGAAAAACCAAGGCTTCCGCTCCATTTTGAAGCTCTTGCCAGCCCGCTCTCTCGACCAGGGAATCGACTACGTAAACTCAATCGTCAGCACCAACCTTGCCTCCCGCATGGGCGCTGGCGCTATCCGCGCTTTCAACCAAGCTACCACACTCCATTTGATGCCGATTAACCTCATTGGCGTAGCTATCTCGACTGCTTTCTTCCCGAAACTCACAGAGGAACTCGGCGAGGGAAACGAGAAGGATTATTACGATACCTTCCGCACCGCACTCCGAACCATCATCTGGATTTCGCTCCCGGTCACAATCATTGCGTTCTTCACCCGTGGCTACGTCGTCAGCTTCATTAGTAACATCGGTAACAGCGGCAACAACTCCGCCATCGTCTCGATTCTTGCCTCGCTCATTCTAGCCATCTTTGCCCGCTCAGTTTTCCATATCGCCTCACGCGGTTTCTACGCCCGCCAGGACACCAAAACTCCGTTCTATGTCAGCATCTTCGCCATCGGCCTCACAATTCTTTTATCCGTCCTCTTCTATCACGCTGGTTACAGCGTTGAAGGTCTCGGCTATGCACAATCCATCGGCGCAATCGTCGAAATCGTCATCTTGCTATATTTGCTAAACCGCAAATCTTCTCGCCAACTCCTAAACAAATCTTTCTGGAAAGCCGCCTCCCGCATGCTTATTGCAACTGGGGTCGCTGGCGCCGTTTCATATTCACTCGTTAAGTTTATGCCACTCATGGCCACAGATAACTCACTCGTCATCACTGCACCAAAATTCCTCTTCATCGCTTCGGTCAGCCTCGCAAGCTATGTTGCCGCCAGCTATTTCCTAAACCTCAAAGAAGCCACGCCAATCATCGCAAGATTAAAGAAGAGTCTCTTCAAAAACCTCAAGTAGTGGTATAATTCACTCATATGGAAATAACTCGCGAGGATTTGAAACATTTGGCAGATTTGTCAAATTTTTCTATGTCCGATGAAGAACTAGATTCTCTTCAGCCAGATCTCCAAAAGATCGTGGGCTATATTTCTGAACTTGGAGAACTAAACACCGACGGCGTCGAGCCAACTTATCAAGTTTTCGAAATGGAAAATGTTTGGAGGGATGACGAGATTAAAGAGATGGAAGCAGATCGCGAGGCGCTTCTAGATCTCACCACCGAAGAAAAAGAAAACCAAATCAAGGTACCAAAAGTCCTATGAAAACCGCTAACAAAACCGTCACTGCCACTCAACTTGTAAAAGACGCCTTGAAAAAGGCTGAGTTTTTCAAAGATTACAACGTTTTTATCTCCCTAAATGAAGAAGCTGCCTTAAAGCGCGCCGCCGAGATCGACGAGCGTATCGCTCGTGGAGAAAATGTTGGCCGCCTCGCCGGCGTTCCATTTGCCGCCAAAGACAACTACCTCGTCAAGGGAACCAAAACCACTGCCGCCTCCCACATTCTAGAACCATTCGAGGCTCCCCTAAATGCCACCATCATTGACCAGCTTGAGGCCGAAGGTGCCATTATGATTGGAAAAGTCAACCTCGATTCCTTTGCCCACGGTTCCTCAACCGAGAACTCTTATTTTGGACCAACCTTAAACGCAGTCGACAAAACCCGCGTAGCCGGTGGTTCATCCGGTGGCTCCGCAGTCGCAGTTGCACTAGATGTTGTAGAATTTACAACAGGTTCAGATACTGGTGGCTCAATTCGCCAACCAGCCTCATTCAACGGCATTTATGGCCTAAAACCAACCTACGGCGCAACCTCACGCTATGGCGTCATTTCAATGGCAAGCTCCCTCGATACCGATGGTTTCCTTGCCAAATCCGCCGAAGACCTAGACCTCCTCATGTCCATCTGTGCCCATAGAGACGAAAAAGATCTTACCACTCTCCCAGACTTCTACGAAACATCCGAAGCAAAGAAAGTTCAGAAAATTGGCGTCGTCAAAGAATTCGATAGCGACGTTGTTGACCCAGAAATTCGCGCTTGCCTAAAAGAAAAATGCGAAGAACTTAAGAAATCTGGCCATGAAATCGTCGAAATCGACATGCCGACTTTGAAATATGCACTTGCTGTTTACTACATCATCCAACCAGCTGAAGTCACCAGTAACTTGAGCCGCTATGATGGCATCCGCTACGGCTTCCGTTCTGAGAACTCAGCAGATCTTGACTCTCTTTACGGCAACACTCGAAACGAAGGTTTCATGAAAGAAAACAAGCGCCGCATCATGATTGGAAACTTCGTCCTAAGTTCCGGATTTTACGATGCTTACTTCCTTAAAGCTGCCAAGGCTCGCACCCTCATCATTGAGGAATACAACAAGGCCTTCGAAAAATGTGACGTTTTGCTTACCCCAGTCTCACCAAACCCAGCCTTCAAACTCGGAGAAAAGGTCGGCGATCCAATCGCTATGTACATCGAAGATTTGATGTCCGTCTCAATCAACCTCGCTGGTATTCCAGGCATTGCTATCCCAGCAGGAAAGACCAAATCTGGACTCCCAATCGGCCTCCAAATTCTTGGGCCACGCCGCAGCGACAAAACTATCATCAACTTCGCAAAGGAGCTAGCCTAATGGATGCTGGCGCCCTAACCTTTATTATCGCGATTCTCGTTGTTGGAGTTTTAATTTTCCTAACAATTCTACTCACTGGCCGTCGCGGTCATCATTTCAACATTGATTATTACCAAAGTCACTTTCTTGCTATCGAAAACAAACTCCGAAAGGAAAACCCGGCATCATATAGCATCGTAATCGTCGAGGCCGACAAGCTACTCGACCGAGCCATGAATGAAGCTGGATTCCCAGGAAAGACCATGGGCGAGCATCTCAAGAAAGCCGGCAATCATTTCTCGGAACTAAACTCGATTTGGCACGCGCACAAACTCAGGAACGCTATCGCCCACGAACCGGGCTTTGAGGTCTCTTTCCAGCAATCAAAAAACACCCTCGAAACCTATAAGCAAGCCTTAAAAGATTTAGGAGCTATCTAATGAAATATATCCCAACCATCGGTATTGAATGTCACGTCCAGCTTTGTACCAAAACTAAGCTCTTTTCTGAAGTCGACAACGATGCACGCGGCAAGGAGCCAAACTCCTGCGTCTCGCCAGTCGATTATGCACTTCCAGGCATGCTGCCTAGACTAAACGGCGAAGCTATCAAATTCGCTATCCGTGCTGGTCGCGCCATGAACTGCAAAATCAACGCCTACTCTCGCTTCGATCGCAAGCATTATTTCTATCCAGATTCACCAAAGGGCTACCAAATCACCCAGTTTTATCACCCAATTATTGGCGAAGGCTATGTTGAGCTCCCAAGCGGTACCAAGGTCCGTATTGAACATGCCCACCTCGAAGGCGATGCCGGCAAGCTCACCCATTCAGACACCTATTCACTCGTCGATTTAAACCGCGTCGACACCCCACTTATCGAAATTGTTTCTATGCCAGACATCCATTCCGCCGCCGATGCTCGCGACTATACCAAGGAACTTTGGCGACTCATGACCTATGCTAAGGTCACTTTTGGTGATCTCTATAACGGCAACATGCGTTTTGACGTGAACGTGTCACTCGCTGAAGAAGGTGCAACCGAACTTGGCACCCGCACCGAGACTAAGAACTTGAACAGCTTCCGCTCCGTTGAGCGCGCTATTGAATTTGAAATCAAACGCCAAACCAAACTCCTCGAAAAAGGCGAAAAAATCCGACAAGAAACTCGTGGCTGGAACGATGCCACCGGCGAATCCACCCCTCAGCGCTCCAAGGAAGAGGCCAAAGATTATCGCTACATGCCAGAACCAGATCTTCCACCAATCAACTTATCACAAGAGTTTATCGATACCGAATCTGCCAAACTCCCACTCATGCCAGCCGACTATCGTAAAAAGTTTGCCGGCCTCATCCCAACCGAAACCATTGAAGTTTTGCTTGATTATCCAGTCCTAGTCGAAAAACTCGCCGAAGTCGACGAAAAGTACACAAAACGCATCGCAAACCTATTCTCGTCCGTCCTTCTTGCCGAGGAAAACGCCAGCCTCTTAAACGACGATATGCCGTCAAAGGCCCAACTCGAAAAACTCGCCGACATGCTCGACAAAAACGAGCTCTCCTCAACCGGCGGCAAAGAAGTCTTCATCAAGTTCTTCGACAAAGAAATGCATTTTAAAGACACCGAAACCATCGCCAAGGAACTCGGCGTGGTCCAGGAAAATGACGCTGGTGCACTCGAAGCCATTGTCGACGCCGTCCTCGCCAAACCAGAAACTCAGAAAGCTCAGGAAGATTATCGAAACGGGGAACAAAAGGTTATCGGTTTCCTCGTCGGCCAGGTCATGAAAGAGTCTCACGGCAAAGCTAACCCATCCGCAGTCCAAGAAATTCTTAAGAACAAACTATCTTAATATAAAAACTTAAGGGAGGTAAAATGCTAAAAGCAATCATCTTAACGTTTCTAATCTCGATGGTGCCGGTTATTGAACTTCGCGGAGGCTTACCATTTGGCGTCGCCCAAGGACTCGCGCCACTTTATGCCGCGCTAGTCTCTATTGCAGGAAACCTCCTCCCGATTCCATTCTTACTAAAGCTCGTCCCAAAAATTTTTGATTTTCTTCGCGACAAAAAATACACTAAAAAACTCATCGCCTGGCTCGAGAAAAAAGCCGAGAAGAACCGCAAAACCATCGATAAATACGGCTGGCTCGGTCTCTATATCCTTGTCGCCGTTCCGCTTCCAGGAACTGGCGCCTGGACCGGTGCACTCGTCTCTAGCTGCTTCAAGATGAAATTCTGGCCATCCATGGCTGCCATCATCGTCGGCGTCCTCACGGCCGGCGCAATCGTACTTGGTATCACTTACGGCGTAACTTCATTAATTTAGAAAGGATAAAAATGCAAAAATCTCCAGAGCTAGTAACAAGTAGTAGCGAAACAACGCAAGAAACCAAAAAACTAGGAGAAGTCGCATTAGAATCATCCCAAACGGGTGGCGAAACTATCAAAAATGCCCCATGCGGAATCAACATAGTGCATGATCATTTCCCAGAAGACATCAGCCCAAAAGAGCATTTCGGATCAGAACCAGAAACGAACCCGTTCAAAACCGAAGAAGATTACAAAAGAGTCTTCAATACCTTTGCACAGGAAGAGCTAATCCCAACATATGACACAAAAGATCGTATCTATAAATATAAGGCCATTATCCGCCCATACAAAGAGACCGCTGAAGTCTACATCCAAAAAACTGAATCCATGATTAAGAAAATCACCGGTGAAGCTGATGGGCAGCCAGCCGCAGATGTCACCATCTATCTTGATAAGTCAGCCAGACCAGTTAGCTGGTTCGTAAATGAATTTTGGGATAATTTTACAGATAGACCGAAGCCAAGAACCGAATTTTTAGCAATTGACCGCAAGCCATGGTTTGAAAAATTTGGCGTAAAACTAGGATTCGGCGAATATAATGAAGACACCGGCAGACTAGGAGCCTGGGATGATCTGCCTATTAGAGATGTAACAGTAGACGACATCAAAACCCTAAAAAGCATTTTAGATCGTGGATTTATTTCGTATGACGAACTCGATAGTAGCACTAAATTGTCCACAGCAAAGCGAAGGATCACGGGTAGCGAAATCGACGCAGTTCTCGCCGAAAATGAATCACAAGAAAGACTTGCTCGAAACGAAATCACCAGCCAAGAACATGATTCTTATATCGAAGAAGGCAAAAGACGAGGAACCGAGATCGCAAAAATACTAGACAATGAACGATTAAAGAACATCAAGCCTGCATTTGAAATTGCATCGAAAATCAGAGGGTTATTTGTTCCTGGCGGGTTATCCGAAGAGGAAATCGGCGACCCGAGCCTAATTATGAACCGCGACGTCGATATGGCAGGAAAGAATATCCTCATCATTGACGAAGTTGAGCGAAGCGGCACCACAAGGGCCATAGCGGAGCATTTTGTGTCGTGGGCCTTCCCGGAAGCCGCAAGCGTTCGTTTTCAGTCCTTCTATGAGGCAAAGACGCTAGACGTAGGATCCGACAGCCTACAAAATGGGCAAATGCTGATGATACCGTTCTGGTATTCATTAACCCTCGATGATGGTACCGGAAGAGGCATCCGCGATATTTCTGAAGGTTACTACGAGTCTATTTACGAAAAAAATCCAACCGACACCAACCGAGCGGCGCTATATGGCTCAAATTTTATCGGCGTCCCACTTGTTTACGAAACTGAAAAAGGCCAAAAATCTCTCCGTCTGCGCGGGCAAATAGCACGATTACGTGTAGAGTACGAAAAAGGTCACATTCTATAAAAAAGGCCCCTAATCATTCAGGGGCCCAAGAGAACTGTATAATCTGGTCTCGCACTTGCGAAGACGAGAATGTAGCTCTCTTCCGGATTGTGGAGTCGATATCTTATTTCGATCTCCCAGCAGTCCACTATGTCGGCGATAAACCCCGTAATCACTACGACTTCATCACAAACACGTGAACAGAATTCGAGCTCGAACTCAACTTCATCGAGCTGATCTGTGTGCTGATTCATCAGAACCAGTCTAAATCTGTCACCTTTTTTCCCACGCAGTACATTATCAAGTTTCGTAAAGTGATCTTTATCAAACTTATAAAACGTGCCGTGGTTATTACCTATGTACTCAAAGTCCGTACGCCGTACGACAGATCCCTTTGGTCTTGGCGGAGCCTTAACCTTAATTGGGTGCCTTTCAGAAAAACTGGTTCCCAATCACATCACCCCCCTTCTTTCGTCGAAATGTACCAGAGATTAACTTCTCTATTACTATTATATCATACAACTTATGTTTTGTCAATCTGTTTAGGTGGTAAGTTTAAGAGATTTAACCCCTATTCAAAAACATAAAAACGTGTTAGAATATTTAAAGTCTATATTTTTAATGTAAAAATAATTAAGGAAAATCATGGCCACCGAAATCAAAGACCTACACAACCTCCGCAATATCGGTATTATTGCCCATATTGACGCAGGTAAAACCACCACTTCCGAGGCGATCCTTTATCGCACCGGTCTCAAACATAAAATCGACCTAGTTAAGGGCGGCACTGGTGGTGCCGATACCGACTGGATGGAACAGGAAAAGGAACGTGGTATCACCATCACCTCCGCAGCTGTTACCGTCTACTGGAAAGGTCATCAAATCAACATTATCGATACCCCGGGCCACATCGACTTTACCGCCGAAGTTGAACGTTCACTTCGCGTGCTCGATGGTGCTGTCGTGGTCTTCGATGGCAAGATGGGCGTTGAAGCTCAGTCTGAAACCGTTTGGCGCCAAGCAACCAAATATGGCGTCCCACGCATCTGTTTTGTAAACAAAATCAACCAAATCGGTGGCGATTTTTACAAATCTCTTGATTCTATTCACAAACGTCTTTCCAAAAACGCCGTTGCTATTCATCTCCCAATCGGTTTTGAAAAAGATATCTGCGGTGTTGTCGACCTCGTCGATATGAAAGCATACACCTACAAAGATTACGCTGATCACGAACTTACCGTTGGCGAAATCCCAGCTGACATGCTTGAAAAAGCCAAGAACGCTCGCTCACTTCTCGTTGAGGAAGCTGTCCAGGCTGACGAAGCATTGATGACCAAATTCTTCGAAGAAGGTGAAGAATCTATCACCATTCCAGAACTCAAAGCTGCTCTTAGAAAGCGCGTCCTTGATGGTGATTTCTTCCTAGTTACCGGTGGCGATGGCCGTGGCGTGATCGTTGAGAAGGTTCTCGACCTCATGACTGATTATCTTCCATCCCCACTTGATCGTGACCAAGGTCAAACCGTTGGTACCGATCCAAAAACTGGTGACCAAATTATCCGCAAAGCTGACAACAAAGAGCCTCTTGCTGCTCTCGCCTTCAAGATTGCAACCGACCCATTCGTCGGTAAGCTCATCTTCATCCGCGTTTACTCTGGCGTCCTCAAATCTGGTGATACCATCTTGAACGCTGGTACTGGCGACAAAGAGCGCATCGGCCGCATCGTCCGTATGCACGCAAACGACCGCAAAGACATCACCGAAATCACCGCTGGCGATATCGCCGCTGTGGTCGGTATGAAGAACTGTACTACTGGTACCACTCTTTGTGACCCAGCTCACCCAATCCATCTTGAGTCTATCGAATTCCCAGAACCACCAGTATCTATTGCTGTTGAACCAAAGACCAAAGCTGACCAAGAGAAAATGGGCATCGGTCTCGCTAAGATGGCTGAAGAAGATCCAACCTTCCGCGTCCACACCGATGAAGAAACCGGCCAAACCATCATTTCAGGTATGGGCGAGCTTCACCTTGAAATCATCATCGACCGTTTGAAACGTGAACATGGCGTTGAGGCCAACACCGGCGCTCCACAAGTTGCTTATCGTGAAACTATCCGTGGCACTGCAGAAGCCCAAGGTAAACACATCAAACAGTCTGGTGGTCGTGGTCAGTACGGTGACGTTTGGATCAAGTTTGAGCCAAATGAACCAGGCAAAGGCTTCGAGTTCATCGACCAAATCAAAGGTGGTGTCGTTCCTCAGGAATACCGCAAACCAGTTCAAAAAGGTGTCGAAGATACCTTGGCTGGTGGTGTTATCGCTGGCTACCCAGTAGTTGACGTTAAGGCAACCCTCTATGATGGTTCTTACCACGATGTCGACTCCTCCGAGCTCGCCTTCACCCTCGCTGGTGCTCTTGCAACTCGTGAAGGTATCAAGAAAGCTAACCCAGTCCTTCTTGAGCCTGTCATGAAGATGGAAATTACCACCCCAGAAGAATTCATGGGCGACGTCATTGGTGATATCAACTCTCGCCGTGGCCGCGTCGATGAAATGGAAGATTTGAACGGTGGCGCTAAGCTTATCAAAGCCTTCTGTCCACTCGCCAACCTCTTCGGTTACACTTCTGACCTCCGTGGTATGTCTCAAGGCCGTGCCGCTTCTTCAATGGAGCTCTACGGTTACGAGGAAGTTCCACCAAACGTAGCTCAAGAAGTTATCGAGAAGAGAAGCTCAAAGTAATCTAGCTTCGAAATCATAGAACCTCCACTTGCTGGAGGTTCTATTTTGTGTTATAATATTTCGCGTAACTATTATGTTCGTACTTTGACAGGAGGGAAAGAATGGAAACCAAAGATCTATATTTTTATGATGGATATGTTGTAAAGAACGGGGAATTACGAAAATACTACGGTGACCGTGCAAGGGACGGAGATTATACCTACCCGAACATTGCCCCAGTCATAACCGAAGAAGCGGCGACACGCGATGCAACCAGTATCACCTTCCTCGAAGGTGTAAAAGTCCTGGGGCGCCACCTCTGCGGCCATTCATGCGTGAGATCAGTCTCATTACCGAATTCACTGGAGGAAATTGGCGAATCTTGCTTTTACTACTGTAGCAATATGACCGAAATCATTTTGCCCAAAAACCTCAAAAGGATTAAAGAACGCGCTTTCTCCAATACAGGTTTGTCTGAACTTGTCATTCCGCCAAGCGTGGTAGAAATCGGAAGCGGCATTTTGTCAGGATCAAAAGCGAAAAAACTCGTTGTTTCGCCAAATGCTAAGATCCCCAATTTTCTGATCGATCAGTCTCGTATTGAAGAACTCAGAATAACCGCCCATCAATTCGATGAGGTAATCAAGGAGTCACAGCGCCGAGAACGCAAAGAATGCAAAGAAGATCCGGATACATATTGCCCATTCGGAGGCTGCCAGACCTTAAAGAAGGTATGGTTGGACGACACGGAATATGATGATCTATCACTCTTCGAATATGCTACCCAAAATGGATGTAGTAAGCGAACTTTCAATCGTCTTTTCTGGAATACACCATTCCATACGGACAAATCCATGAGAAGAAAAAGAGCATAACCCCCCAACAAAAATAGGCTGTTCCTGACGGAACAGCCTTTTTCGTTGAATTTAAGCGAGTTTCTTTGCTGCATCGATTGTGACTTTC
This sequence comes from uncultured Candidatus Saccharibacteria bacterium, assembly GCA_946404685.1. Lineage (GTDB taxonomy): Bacteria > Patescibacteriota > Saccharimonadia > Saccharimonadales > Saccharimonadaceae > Nanosyncoccus. Next base: position 18,964 of record CAMJEK010000010.1, read on the forward strand.
ATACCACAATAATCAAATTGCATTATTGCATACCCGGAAGAGTATATTTCATATCCATCTGCATACTGATTCATACTAAAGCGAAGTATCTTTACTTCAGGCTCCTTGGTAGATTTAACTTTTTCACGAAAAGCCTTCTCGCTGTCGTCGGTCAGATAATTCGGAACTGTCTTCGGATTATCGACAAAGTCGAGCGTCTTCTTGAGCTCACCCATAGTCGGGCACACGCAGCTCATCGTTTTTCCACCAACCTGGATTTTAAGAGTAAATCTTTCGCAAAGCTCGTTGAACCTGCTGCAAATCATTTCGACCATTTTTTCTTTTCTCTTCTCTTCCTTCTTGTTACCCATAAAACCTTCCTCCATTCTTCAACTTCATGTACTTCTTTACTCGCTTAATTAATAAAAAACTAGGCGCCCCTCCTTTTAGCACCACTTTTACTATTATATCACAGAATTTAAGATACGTCAATATCGAAAAATCTTATGTATTTTTTCTCATATAATGCCCTTTACAATCTAGCAAAAATAGTCTAAAATAATTATTGTAGAGTTTTGGAGCTGGTTTTTATTAGCGCTCCAAAATCATTAATAAAAAATAAGGAGAATGAATGGCAAATTTTGACCGTTCCAAGCCGCACATTAACGTCGGCACCATGGGTCACGTCGACCATGGTAAAACCACTTTAACTGCTGCAATTACTAACGTTCTTGCAAAGAGACTTCCATCAGAAGTTAACAAAGCAGTTGCTTACGATCAGATTGATAACGCTCCAGAGGAAAAAGCACGTGGTATCACCATCGCTACTTCTCACCAAGAGTACGAATCTGAAAAACGTCACTATGCCCACGTTGATATGCCGGGCCACGCTGACTACATTAAAAACATGATCACCGGTGCTGCACAGGTTGATGGTGCTATCCTCGTCGTCGCAGCTAACGATGGTCCACTTCCACAAACTCGTGAGCACGTTCTCTTGGCTCACCAAGTTAACGTTCCAAAGATCATCGTCTTCCTCAACAAGATGGACCTCGCTGATCCAGAACTCGTCGAACTCGTTGAAATGGATGTTCGTGACCTTCTTAACAAATATGGTTATGATGGTGACAACGCTCCAATCATCAAAGGTTCTGCAACCAAGGCTCTCGAAGGCGATCCAGCAGCTGAAGACGCTATCATGGAACTCGTCCACGCTATGGATGAATACTTCGATATTCCAGAACACGATCTCGACAAACCATTCTTGATGCCAGTTGAGGATGTCTTCTCAATCAAAGGCCGTGGTACTGTTGCTACCGGCCGTATCGAGCAAGGTATTGTCAAATTGAACGACGAAGTTGAAATCGTTGGTCTCCGTGACACTCAAAAATCTGTTGTTACCGGTATCGAAGCCTTCCACAAGACTCTCGATCAAGGTCAAGCTGGCGATAACGCTGGTCTTCTCCTCCGCGGTATCGAACGTGATCAAATCGAACGTGGCCAAGTTATTGCAAAGCCAGGCTCAATCACCCCACACACTGAATTCGAAGCACAAGTTTACATCCTTAAGAAGGAAGAAGGTGGCCGCCACACCCCATTCTCAAAGGGTTACAAGCCACAGTTCTACTTCCGTACCACCGATGTTACTGGTGAAGTCGAACTTCCAGCTGACAAAGAGATCGTCATGCCTGGTGACCAAGTGACCTTCAATGTCAAACTCTTGGCCCCAGTCGCTATGAACAACAACGACCGCTTCGCTATCCGCGAAGGTGGCAAGACGGTTGGCTCTGGCGTTATCACCAAGGTTATCAAATAATCTAGCCGACAGTCACAAAGAATCCCCGCAAGGGGATTTTTTGTTGGGTATACACGGGTCGTCAACCGGGTTCGTTCTAACAACAGGACACAAAAAAATCTCCCCGAAGGGAGATTTTATTTGCTATACCATGTAGCGAGATTTGC
>CAMJEK010000011.1 GCA_946404685.1 uncultured Candidatus Saccharibacteria bacterium
AAATCGACGTGACTGATGGCATTTTTGCCCCTCAAACCACTCTCGACATCACAAACGTTTGGTGGCCAAAAACATGGGAAACTGATCTTCATTTTATGTCCGCAAAACCATCCAATGACCTCGACACCATCTTGAAGCTCCAGCCATCTCTTTGTATTCTACATGCCGAAGCGGATGAAGATTTGTTGCCGATCTTTGCTAAGTTAAAAGAGCATGAAATCAAGGTGGGGGTTGCCCTCATGAAGCAAACCTATCCAGGCCGCGTCAAAGAATACATCGAAGCTGCCGACCACGCCCTCGTCTTTGCTGGCGAAATTGGCAAGCAAGGCTCCCCGGCCGACATGATGCAAACTGAAAAAATCTCACTCATCCGTAACATGAAACCAGAAATCGAAATCGGTTGGGATGGCGGAGCAAACCTAAACAACGTTCGTGCGCTCGCTCACTCTGACCTTGATGTCATTAATGTCGGAAGTGCCCTCTCAAAAGCCGAGAACCCAGCTGGAGTTTATCAAACCTTGGTCGCCGAAATCGATAAAAACGGAGTGGTAATCTAATGGCACGCATCGCAATTATTGGACCAGCCTCCCAGGATATCTATCTATCAGATAACCAAAAGCTCGCCCCAACCAACATTGGTAGCGAAGCAATCCTCGGGAAAATCCTCGTTGGTTCCCACACCGAAATCGACAAACTCTCCTACAAAGTTGGTGGCAGTGGTCTAAACGCCGCCGTAGAGTTTTCTCGTCATGGTCATGAAGCAGTTCTACTCGGCAATATCGCAAAAGACGCCGCCGGCAATGCCGTCATGAATACCTGCGATGCAGAAGGTATTGATTCTAGCTATCTGAACTTTGTTCCTCGAACCGCAACAAGCACTGAAATTATCCTGCTAAATTCCGACTCAGGAGAATACACATCACTCAGTGCAGCTGGTGCCGCCAAATCACCAAATAGTATCGACGTATACGACCTAGAAACCATCGCTCCAGATTGGCTATTTATCACGACACTCTCTGGCGATTTCTTTACTCTAAACAAAATCATGAAAAAGGCCAAGGAACTTGGTATTAAAATCATGTTCTGCCCAGGAGAAAAGGAAATCGAGTCGCCAAAGAAGCTAATTGACCTCCTAAAATACGTCGACATTATAGCCATGAATAAGAAGAAAGCTGCAGAAATAGTCCCTGGAACTGTACTATCCGAGCTATTATCTCATCTTGGAAACTACATTAAGAATGTCATCATAACCGATGGCCAAATGGGTGGCATCGCTACAAACGGCGCAGAATCTTATCGCTTCGGACTCTATGAAAGCCTCAAAATCAAAGACCTAAATGGCGCCGGAGTTGCCTTCTGTTCTGGATTCCTCGCCCACCTAGCTGTCGGGAAATCATTCCGCACCTCACTAGTCTATGCTTCTGCCAATTCCATTTCCGTCGTTTCGAAGATCGGTGGATACACCGGCGCTCTCGTCGGCAACGAACCGCTCCACCCAATGCCAATTCAGAAAATCTAAAAAAGGAAAAATATGTTACCAGAAGAACAAGAATTATTCAAAAAACTGTCCATTGCTGACCTCGAACGCGCCCAAGCCTACGTCAAGGACCTCGGCCAGGGTCTCCAGATTGTCCGAACCTTCCCGCAAGGTGTTACAATTTTTGGTTCTGCCCGTTTACCACAAGATAATAAATACTGCCTCAAGGCTGCCAAGCTCGGTTCACTTCTTGCCCAAAATGGACATGCCGTAGTTACTGGTGGCGGTCCTGGCATCATGGAAGCTGCCTCTCGTGGGGCCTACGAAATCGGCGGCCGCGTCGTTGGCCTCAACATCACCCTCCAGCACGAACAATTCCCAAACCCATATCTCACCGACTGTCTCACCTTTGAATACTTCTTCGCCAGGAAAGTCGCTCTCGCTATGGCTTCAAAGGTTTTCGTTATGTTCCCAGGGGGCTTCGGCACCATGGATGAGCTATTCGAAATCCTCTGTCTTATGCAAGAGAATAAAATGCCAAAAATGCCAGTATTCCTCATCGGTAAAGATTATTGGCACAAGTTTGATCGTGTCATTAATACTATGGTTTCAATGAAGCTTGTCCACAAAAAAGATACCCAAATTTTCAAGATTACCGACGATGTAAACGAAGTGGTCAAAGCCGCCAACAAAGTCGGCCACCCGAAGGTAGCCGAGAACTTCTATGACGGTTTTCGTGAAGCTTCCTACGTCACAAAGATGGATGCCCGCGCAGCTGCTGAGCAGGCTCGCATCGACGCAGCCAATGCCGCAGCCGGCATTGATCCAAAAGCCAAAAATTAGCGTTTGAATGGGTCACTGAGGCCAAGTCTTGAATTGGTCTCAGCGATCCTCATCAATTCGTTATACTTACAAATGCGCTCACTACGAGAAAGTGAGCCAGTTTTTATCTGTCCAGCACCAAGCCCAACGGCAAGATGTGCAATGGTCGTATCTTCGGTTTCGCCGGAACGATGAGAAATTACAGAAGTGTATCCAGCAGCTTTAGCTTTTTTGACGGCATCAATCGTCTCAGAGAGTGAACCAATTTGGTTTAACTTGATCAAGATTGAGTTTGCAACCTTTTCATTAATACCACGCTCAAGAAGCTCGGAATTCGTTACAAATAAATCATCACCAACAAGCTGAATTCTGTTACCTAATTTTTCAGTAAGGACGCGCCAATTCTCCCAGTCCGTCTCGCCAAGACCATCCTCGATCGAAACAATCGGATACTTCGAAATAAGGTTTTCATAAAGAGATACCATCTGGAGCGGAGTCATCTTTTCGCCGGAAGTCTTAAGTACATAGTTTCCATCACTAAAGAATTCGCTCGAAGCAACATCAAGCGCAATCCCAAAATCTTTGCCAAGAGTATAACCAGCTTTGCTAACTGCTTCGGCAATGCATTCAAGTGGTTCTTCGTTGCCATTTTTGACACGCGGAGCATAGCCGCCCTCATCACCAACCGTAGTCTGATAATCGCGATCAGCTAGAACCTTTTTGAGGGAATGAAAGACTTCCGCACCCATGCGCACAGCATCATAAATATTTTCGGCACTTCTCGGAATAATCATATATTCCTGAAAATCAGTCACCCATGCTGCATGCTCACCACCATTCATCACATTCATCATCGGCATCGGCAAAGACATTTCACCAGTTGTGCCAGCAAGCTCGGCAATATAATAATATAGCGGAATTTGACGAGCATTTGCGACCGCCTTAGCCACCGCAAGAGAAACAGCGAGGATCGCATTGGCACCAAGCCCACTCTTATTTTCGGTCCCATCAAGCTCAAGCATCAGGGAATCAACCGTCTTCTGATCGGCCGAATTGCCAACGAGAACGTCTTTAATTTTTGAGTTTACATTCCAAACGGCCTTCGTAACACCTTTACCTCCAAAAGCGGAAGCATCACCATCGCGTAGCTCCAAAGCCTCAAGAGTCCCAGTCGAAGCGCCGGAAGGCACCGCAGCACGTCCAGCCGCACCATTATTTAAGAACACATCCGCCTCAACGGTCGGATTTCCACGAGAATCTAAAATCTGTCTAGCCTTGATATTCGAAATAATATATTCATTCATATTTTTATTATAACATTAAAATCCTCATGCTTATTTTTTGTGTTATAATGAAACAAATATTAAATTAAAGCGAGGAATTTCTTTTAATGGAAGCTCAAAATACGCCGGCAACACCGGTACAAGCCCCAGTAGCGCCAGAAGCTCCAGCCGCTCCAGCAGCCGCAGCTCCAGCCGCTCCAAAGAAAAAGAAAACTGGCCTCATCATCGGCATCGTGGTGACCATTTTGGTCCTTTGTGGTGCAGGTGCAGCAGCCGCCTATTTCCTTTTCTTCAACAAAACAAACCCAGAACAAATGTTTGCCGACAACATCAGCGACATTCTCTCTGGCAAAATCGAAAACATCAAGATCAATGGTCAATTCAAATTCCCAACCAGCGAACTTAGCGCCACCATCTACGGTGAAGCTTCCGCTAAAAGCAAAGCTGGCAAAGTCGGCGCAAGGATGACTGCAACCGGCATGAACATGGGCGCAGACTTAATCTTCAAAGATAACGACGCCTACGTCAAGACTGAAGGCCTCTCTCAAGGTATCGCCCTATTCGCGCTCATTCCTGGTGCTGGCACGAGTGGCCTGAGCAACATGTCAGCTCTTAGCACCATCATGAACCAAATCGATGGAAACTGGTATCACCTTGATTCTTCCAGCGCTGCTTCATCATTTGTTACCGTCTCTTCAACCAGCTCAACCTGTGCCGAAGTCTTCCAAAACGACGGAAACCTCAGCAAGCTAGGCGAGCTCTTCAAAGCTAACCCATTTGTTACTTTGAAATCAGGCGACAACAACATCGCTAAGAAAAAAGGCGAAGTTTATCGCGTCAACTTCGATAGCAGCAAATTCACTGCTCTCATCAACGCCATCAAAGCTGATGCCACCCTTGGTAAGTATTCAAGCTGCTTCGATTCAGCATCTATCAATCAAACCAGCGCAACTATGCCTCTCTACATCGAATTTAGCGACGGCAAAATCTCTCGTCTCTATCTCGACTTGGCAACCGCCGGTGCTGTCGATATCGATATCGAATATCCAGCCAGCCTCGACATCAACGCCCCAGCTAGCTACAAAGAGTTTTCTTCCGTTTTTGGAAATCTTACCGGCCCTAGCTCATCAAAAGGCTTTGATCTAAGCAGCATCATTGATAGCTCTTACGGCTCTGACTACGATTTCGACTTCGACGATGATGACTACGATTTCGACTTCGATTACGACTACGATGATGACGACGAAGATTACGATTTCGACTTCGATTTGTCAGATCTTCTTGATCTCTAATCAGAGAAAATAGAAAAATAGCTTCCTTTACGGAGGCTATTTTTTATTATATAATATGCTTATGAACGAACGCCTAAAAGAGAAGCTAAAGACCTTGCCAGCCGCACCGGGCGTTTATTTTCATAAAGACAAAACTGGCGAAATCATTTATGTCGGCAAAGCTGCCGTGTTAAAAAACCGTGTACGCCAATACTTCCAAAACTCCGTCAAAGATCCAAAAACCCAGGCCCTAGTTAGAGAAATCGAAATGACCGACTGGATCGTCGTTGATACCGAAATGGATGCACTCTTCCTTGAATCCGAAATGATCAAGCGTTATATGCCAAAATGGAACATCCTGCTTCGCGACGATAAAACTGTATCCTACGTCCGAATCGATATGAATAATGAAGTTCCATACGTTTCTTTCACCCGCACGCCACAAGACGACAAAGCGACTTATGTCGGCCCATTTTATGGTAAATCAGCTGTCGAGAAGGCCATTAGAATACTCCGCCACGTTTTTCCATATTACGACAAACCATACGACGGTAAAAAATCCCTAAATACCGATCTTGGCCTGACTCCAGGCATAGAAATCGGAAAATGCGAACCGAAAGATTATAAGAGAAACCTCAAGAAACTCATCCGTTATCTTGAGGGTGACCGCGAAAAGCTCCTAAAAGACCTCGAAAAGGCCATGTACGACTACGCTTCAAAAGACGAATTTGAGCTTGCCGCCGAAGCCAAAAAGCAACTCTTCGGCCTGAAAGAATTGAAGAAAAAGATCGTCTTTTCAGATAAAGAGTTCCTGGATATCTCGTCGGATCACGCCTTAAAACAACTCCAAAACTTATTAGGATTAAGCAAGCCGCCACGCCGCATCGAAGGTTACGACATTTCTCATCAATCCGGCACGAATGTAGTCGGCTCAATGGTAGTATTCATAAACGGCGCCTCCGCACGCGATCAATATCGCAAATTTAAGCTTAGGAATCAGAAAAATGATGATCCCGGCAATCTCCGCGAAGTTATCACGCGTCGTCTAAAACACCTAGAAGACTGGGGAAGACCAGACCTCATCATCCTTGATGGCGGCGATAACCAGATTAAGGCTGTCGCAGACCTCCTTGAAGGGGCAAAAATCCCATTTATGGCCCAAGAAAAATCCGGCGACCATTCAAAACTACTGAGAAGTCACCGGATTATCTTCAAAACAAACCATGACTATACTTCTATTATAACACACAACGAGGATTTTGTCAAACTAATAGCCCGTATCGACGATGAAGCGCACCGCTTCGCAATCACGTATCACTCACTTTTAAAGCGTAAAAATATGCTAAAGTAGCTTGAAATTTACCTAAGCAAAAGCTATAATAGAAACATTAAGGAGTTATATATGGGAAACACCCTAGAAATTGTGACACTCGTCTCTGCTATCATTTCCATCTTGCTCATCCTCGTCCAACAGCGTGGTGCAACTCTTGGCTCAGGTTCGGCCAGCTCAAGCGAGCTTTATACTACTCGTCGCGGCCTCGACAAATCACTATTTATTGCTACTATCTTTTTCGTTTGTGTTTTCGTTTTGTCTATTCTAGGATTATTATTAATTCCATCATAATATGAAAAAAACTCTCAAAAAGCGTGGGCAAAAATTTATTCGCAATTTTTCGCGTCTCAGCCGCAGGGCCGAAGCCGAAAGCAAAGAGCATATCAAGGAGAATTTTTTCGATCGTCTCTCACATATCACGAGCATCCGTCTCCTAATTTTTGAATGGGGACTCCTCATGCTCGCATTAATTCTACTTGGCGTCACTCAGGCAATCTGGTTTGGCAATTCCTATTCTAGTTCTGCCTTTTCAGATGGCGGAACCTATACTGAAGGGACCATTGGAAAAGTGAGCTCATTGAACCCGCTCTTTGCCTCAACTGAGAGTGAAAAGACTCTTAGCCGTCTACTCTTCTCAACCATCACCACAATCGACTATTCTGGGCACGTTGCAAACGGCCTCGCCGAATCCATCACGACCGCCGACAAAGGTCGAACCTGGACCATGACCCTAAAGCCAGGACTAAAATGGTCAGACGGTGAACCAATCACAAACGAAGATGTCTTATTCACGACTTCCCTGATCAAGAACTCAGCTGTCACAAGCTCGTATAATTCAAACTTATCCGGAGTCAAAGTCTCCGAAACCGAAGATGGCAAGATTCAGTTCAGCCTACCAACCGCCTATGCCGACTTCGCCTCTGTCCTTAATATTCCACTCATTCCGAAACACGTCTTCGGCGATACTGCCCCACAAAACATCATCGAACATTCATTCTCAACCAACCCAATCACCTCTGGCGCCTTCACCTTGAACGCCATCCAAAACTCCGGCTCCGAGAAAGTCATTTATCTTTCGGCAAACGAAAAGTATTATCGTGGCACCCCAAGACTCAGCAGCTTCGCGGTTCATACCTACAGCGACAAAGCATCGCTTATTGATGCCCTAAACTCCGGCGCCATTTCCGCCACCGCCTCAATCCCACCGTCCGACATCAATCTTGTCACCTCAAGCAACATTCGCGAAAAACAAACCGCTATTAGCTCTGGCGTATATGCATTTTTGAATAGTTCAAAACTCAGCAACCGTGACCTACGTCGCACGATCAAGCAAGCCCTTGATCTCGATAAAATTCGTGAAGCTGCACCAAATCAGACCCCGCTCGACTATCCTTTAACCGATCTCCAAATCAAGGTCAAAGATTATCCAGCCACCATTGCATATGACAGGGAAGCAGCAGAAGCAAAACTAAACCCTCTAGTAAACTCCGAGAATGGTCTCACACTCAATATCGTTACGGTCGACTCCGGATATCTCCCGGCAGTCACTAATGCTATCGCAGAAGAACTTCGCCTTTACGGCATCAACGTCAATGTCTCAGTCTATAGCGAAAATCAAGAATTCGTAAGTTCTATCGTCTCAAAGCGTAATTACGACATCCTTGTTTATAGCATTGAGCTTGGCGCCGAACCAGACATCTTCGCCTACTACCACTCCTCACAGGCCTCAGAATCCGGTCTGAACCTATCAAACTACAAGAACACCCTCATTGACGACCTTATCCTAGGCGCCCGTGAGAATACCGACACGGCCCTCAGAATCGCCAAATATCAGTCATTCTTGAGCTATTGGGTCAACGATGTGCCAGCCATCGGCATCTATCAACCAAACATTTCCTATTTCTATAACAAAAATATTCAAACCTTCTCCGACAACAACCGCCTCATCACCGCCCTCGATCGTTTTACAGATGTCAACTTCTGGGCTTCCAAAAAGAGCAGCAAGAACCTCACACCATAAGATTTTTTGCACATTTTCAAAAATATATGCTATAATATAAATATGCACCTGTGGTGAAATTGGTATACACGCTACCTTGAGGTGGTAGTGCCTTCGGGTGTGCTAGTTCGAGTCTAGTCAGGTGCACCACGAAAATAAAAGAAGACCCAAAGGGTCTTATTTTATTTTCGCAGTATCCCAGCTTAGACGAGAACGTAGTTCGGACGCTGTAGGAGTCTCGGAAGTAAATAAGCTTGATTATTTATTTCCGAGACGACGCCCAGCGTTGTTCTTTTACGAAGTAAAAGAACGCGTCTAGTCGATTTATGCAATAAAATAGCCCCAGGACAATGCCTGGGGCAGGGGGAAGGTCATTCGACGACCCGTCTACATATGATGTAATAATCCGGGAAATGTTTCCGCAGCGATTCTTCATATGCTTCGCATAGCTTTTCAGCTAATACTTTTGAGCGAACTGGATCATCGATAATACAAACTTTGACCATGTAGGACCCGGGATTCTGTTGAATGATGCGATCAGGCATAGAATAATTGTCACAGTATCGAACCTCGATAGTAGTCCAGCCACGGTTAGTTGCTTTAATTTTCTTCAACTGCTCTCCGATCTCCAAGACGTAATGAGGGGTAACCTCGTCATCGTGCTCATCTTCAATTAATGCATTCCATGATGTACCTGAAGTAAATCCATTTAACTCATCATAGACGACATTGAGAAAATCACAGGCACACCTAATTAGGTCACTATTGATACAGGAATCACGTCTCGTAAACTCAGCGTTCTCGCTGTCGCCGAAAAGCGATTGATAGATCTCGGGATATTTTTCCATAGCTCCACCTCCAAAAAATTAAAGTGCAAACAATATAGTTACGAGATTAACTCTCAACTATAATTATACCATAATCGGTTTATTCCGTCAAGGTCGCCGTGACCAAATCTCCGTATATGGTATGCTCTACACCTTCCGCATCTTTATATACCAAATATGCTTTTACATATACAGTATCCTCCGATGTGACGTTGCTTTTAGTCCATGTAAAGTAGTAATTGTCGCTACTACCATTAACACTTTGTGCCCTTGGATATGTGGCAGTTTGATCGTCGAATGTGCCGTTGGCGATATTTGCATCGAGAGTTGCAACTACGCCGGACTTCACAATTTCATATCCATCTGGGACATAAGAATATGAGCGTACGACTATCTTATTGTTGCTATATTGTCTATAAATATCCGAAATATATGTGCCCGGCTGTTGACTCTCTAAATCACTTTCACTCCCATAGATAGCCCTGATTGTTAAATCTTTACCCTGGAACATACGCATCCCATAATCCTTGATATAAGATTTCTTTGCGCCATCTACTTCCCAATATAAGAATTGTTTGCCATCAACATTTTGAGCCTGTAGATCTACTACGCTGTCTATTCCGTAGTTTGCGATTGTAGGTGTTTCCGATTCGCCATTATATATGGTCACAGTAAACCGGTCATTCCAAATTGCGTACAAAGTAGTATCGTCGGTATTCTCGTAAATTGAACTTGAGGTTATAGTATCCCCCGAGCCATCTGCTTTTGTATTCCATTCTTTAAAATCATATTTGCTGCCAAGCATACCGTTTGTATAGTCATATCTTACAGGCGTTGGTAATTCACCGTATGGTTGCAGATACGTTACCGTCTTCGCGCTTTGAAGCACTTCTCCGCCATTCGCATTGAAGGTGACGGTGTATGGCGCTGCATCCCATTGCGCATACAGTTCGAGCGGAGTCTTGGACTCGACGAGGTCAGCCATAACTTGTTCGTCGGTATATTCGTTGTTGTCGGCATCTTTCCAGCCAGTAAATACGTAACCGTCACGGACGAAAGCGTTCTTCTTGAGCGAGTCGCCAGCCTTGAGGTATTCGCTCTTCATGAGAGCGTAGTTTGTCTCGTCGTTCGTAGTATCGCCGTCGTTATCGTTGTAGCGAATGTAGCGAGCACCCTTCATAGTGAAGTAGCCCGGGTTGCCATTGTCTGGGTCGTCTATTCTAGCATAAACACTACTCGTTCCTAGGTTTCTTGATCCTGCCCCACCTACAAGGGTATTCGGCATAGATATATTATTAGCCGGAACAAACAAGTCAGTCGCATAGATGGTTTGCAGGTTAGTGATATAAGATATCATCCACCCCATATTAGTTACTTTTCTAGTATCAAAGCTCGTTAAATCTAGTGTTGTCATAAGTTTGACCGTAGAGAACATTGACTCCAAATTCCTGGCACTTGCTGTACTGAAATTATCTAAATTTAGATAAGTTAGTTTCTGAGCATCCGCAACTAGGCCATGCATATTTGTTACTTTTGATGTATCTACATGGGACAAATCAAGTCTTTCTAGTTTTGAACAGTTTGCAAAGATGGCATCCATGCTCGTAACATTACTTGTGTTCATCTTGAAAGTAAAATCGACTAGTCCAGAATATTGGAACATATAATCCATATTTTTTACTTTAGATGTATCTAATGTCGTTTGTTCAATGGTTGTCAATTTTGAAAGATTCTTAAAAAAGCTTCCTGAATTTTCATTTAGATAAACAGTTTTAGCTTCGGACCACCAGTAAATCGTATCATCATTACTCCATGCATAGGTTGGGACGACGGCGTTCGACAACGAGATTACTTGCTCATTGTCAATCGCATCAAAGTCCGGTATACCATTGTAGTGCGTAAAAGCTACGGCGTCAGGATTAATAGATTTGAGAATTATGTTGACGTCTGGGCCGGTTTTCAAGACCGATATTGATTCAATCCACTGCGCATAAAGCTCAAGTGGAGTTTTGGACTCGGTGAGGCCGGTCATGACTTGCTCGTCGGTATATTCGTTGTTATCGGCATCCTTCCAGCCAGTAAATATGTAACCGTCACGGACGAAGGCGTTCTTCTTGAGCAAGTCGCCCGCCCTGAGGTATTCGCTCGTCATGGCGCCGTATGGAGTAGCATTATCTGCGCCGTTGCCGTTGTAGCGGACATAGCGAGCGCCTTTGATAGTGAACATGCCTGGTTTACCATTGTCCGGGTCATCGATGCGGGCTTTATCGTATTCTGAAAGCCCAAGCAACGTAAGCTGACTTAAAGTCGAACCGGCGCCACCCACGAGCTTTGATTGGCCGCCAAAGTCCATCGGTACACCCAAGTTTGTATCTGGGACAGAACTATAGTCGTGGAAATGTAGCTTTTCCGTCGCGTAAATAGTTTCGACACTATTGGAAATATGAAGAATGTTTGCCATGCCAATATTAGTGGCTCTCTCGGCGCTAATGTCGAAGCTACTAAGGTCAATCACACTAGCATTTGTCCCGTTGAACATTTCATACATGCTGTGATTAAGACTTATTGTGTCAAAGTGCGACAGATCAAGAACTTGGCCATGGGCGTTAAAGCCGGTAAACATACTGCCAAATGTAGTTGCGTTATGTGTATCAAATCCTGAAATATCTAAGTTTGCGACATCTGCAGAATAGAATAACTCGTCGAAATGCGTAACGTTTCCAGTATCAAGGTCGCTGAGATCTAGGCTTGCAATCTTTGCGCCGCCAAACATCCAGCTCATCTTTTTAAGATTTGGCGTATTTACGCCCGTGAAATTAAGGCTTTCGAGTTTCTTGTCAGCACGGAACATGTTACTCATGTTTTCTACGCTCGATAAGTTATTATGACTAAAGTCTATACTCTTAAGATTGGTACTGTTATTAAACAAATAACTCATGTCTGTCACGTTAGTAGTGTCGATAGCCGACAGGTTTACGGTCTCAAGCGCAGTAGTGCTATCAAACATACCCTTCATATTGGTTGTCTGCGTGGTGTTGAGTGGTGACAAATCAACTGACGCAATACCCGAACCGTAGAACATTTCTTCAAGTGTCGTCGGGTTAGCGACGGCAAGCGGCGACAAATCAATCGTGCTCAATGCGGCCGTATTCCTAAAGAAGCCCGCAAGATTCTTAGTTAGGCTAAAGTTGAATCCTGAGTAGTCGATAGTTTCAGCCTTCTTGAGACCACTGAAGAAATTACGAGAATCTTCGTGTGCATAAATTGTTTCAGCTTCGCTCCACCAGTAGATTGTTTCGCCATCTATCCAAGTATAGACCGGGAAGTTTGATGAACTGATAGCCATATTATATTTCGTTCCGATTTCGTCGAAATTAGGCTCGCCTTCATAATGACTGAAAGAAGTTGCGGCCGAATAGCCCTGCAAGGATCTAATCATATCGCCGGCACTACCCCAAGAATTATTAACCGTACCTTTAAGATAAGCCGTGCGCTCTTTCCATTGAGCATAGAGATCAATCGTTGCACCGTCTTCGGTCGTTAGATTAAAGATGCTTGCCTGGTCATCATATTTGGTGCCGGTGCCGTTCGCTGCTGTAGTCCAGCCCATGAATTTGTAATGATTCTTAATAAAGGCGTTTTGCGTAAGGTTTTTTGCTTCGTCGTAAGCGAAGACCTGGCTCGACATATTGCCAGTAACTCCATCGGAGTTCTGATGGAAGGCGATTGTGTAATGAATCGGATTCCACTGCGCATAGAGCGTAATAATTGCGTTGTCCGTAGTAGTGAGATTATGGAATTCTTGCTCATCCGTAAGGCCAAAGTTGCGACCGTCAATCTCGGTATTCCAGCCTCCGAAATTGTAACCCGTACGCGTGAAGGCGTTGGCGGTAAGAGTATAATCGCGGTCGTACTCGAGATTAGCCATATCGGCCATGTCGCCAGTAGCGTTCGCGTCGTCGGTGTTAATGTTGAAGACAATCGTATAGTGATTAACCGCCCACTGCGCAACCATCGTGATTGTGCCGGATTCGATAATATTCTTCACGTCCGCCTTATTGGTGTAGTCGTTATTGTTATATTTCCAACCGGTGAAGTGATAACCAGGCTTAGAGAAGGCGTTGTCGCGGAGAATACAGCTCTGGTCGTATTCGCAGTTCGTAGTGGCCATTTCCCCACTCGTGGCGCCATTGCCGTCATAGTTAATGAAGAATGGATTAACGGACCACTGAGCATAGAGCGTAACAATGCCGTTATCTTCAGCAGTAAGGTTCTTTACCTCTGCTTGGTCGTCATAATGAATGCCAGAACCGTTGGCTTCGGTATCCCAGCCAGTATAGGTGTGGCCTGGGAAATTGAAGGCATTGGTTGGGAGAGTCTTAGTCTCATCATAGGTCATGGCGAGGTCTGCCATTTCGCCATTTGCGCCATTGCCGTTGAATTTAATCGTGTAAGTATGAGTGCGGTAGATTGGATGAATCTTAATGTCTTCTGTTACTGGTTGGTTTAGATTTACAGGATTACCGTTTTCATCTTCCCAACCGACGAGAGTGTAGCCATCTTTGTTTTGATCTGGAATGTTAGCTGGCTCGTTGTAGTTAACGACAAGTTCTTGGTCGTTACCATCTTTGTCTGTATAGGTGACGACGAGTTTATTTTTAAGAACATAGTTAGCGTTGATAGTGAAGCTATTGATCTCTACAGTTGCAGCCTTTACGGTTGCGGTAGTGGCGATAGCGGCTACAGTAACGATACCGGCAGCGATGAATCTGCTAGCTTTCTTATGCTTCTTTAGGGCAACAATACCGATGATTGTGAGGCCAGCGGCAGAAATAACGAGAGAGAGGACACTGAAGTGGATGTAGTCGCCAGTGTTTGGGTTTGTGCCGGTGTTTGGTACGATTGGGATTTCTTCTTCAATATCTGTGAAATGAATGAAGAATTTAACATTGTTCGCCTGGGCACGCTGATTAACGTCCGTGATGGAAGTGGAGTATTTGGCCGTAACGACAAAAACGAAATCCTCGCCAGCGTTGATTTGTTCACCTATGTGTTGGTCATATTCGTAGGAGATGTACGGATTTTCGTTGTCGTCCGTGGTGGATTCGATAACATGATCATTGCTGTCTGTGTTCTTGAGTGTAATTGTGTATTTTGCGAAGTCTCCGAGCTTGTGGAAGGTGACGTTACTGACGATGTTTTCTTCATCGAAGCTGGAGATGGAGCCTTCAGCGGTAGTGGAGAGTTCGCTGAGTTCGGCGTTCTCGATCTTGAAAAGATTAGCCGCCGCAAGAGCGGCGATAGTGGAGATAGTTGAAGCGACAAAAGCAAGGGCAAAGACCGCAGTGATTAACCTGCCAAGGCGTCCACTCCTTCGGCGTCGAGTACTCTCCACTTAAAACTCCTAATTACTTATGTCTATATTATCACGGTTGTGGTTACAAAAGAAGACTTTTTTAAAAAACAATTAAACTATTCTGAGACTAATCATTACGGCTACAAAGAAACAATTCGTATCAAAGATTTTTTAAATCGAACCGGTTTTGTTACTAAATCACGCAGCGCACTGAAAGCCAATGTGATTGCTCATTATACGAAAAGAATCCTGACCCATTAAAAGCCCATATAGTACGACCAGCGAGACCAGTTGAATAATTAGTCCAAAATGCACCGCTCTTTCCTTGATTAATAATACTACCAGCACTGACTTCTCCGCCCTTATTGTAATTAAATACTCTCTTTAGATTGTTCGAATAGGCATCTATCAGTCCTTGATAATTCTTATCACCATTACTCTTTCCAGGGATCAGCCAGTTGCCAGGGCATACTTTAGGCTCTGACCATGACACGGCAAAATGATAATAGTGTCCAATTCTATCAAAGTTAGCTGTTGTAACCGCATCACCGCAAGACTCAACCGAATCACCGGAAACGCAGAGATTTGAAGTCGAACCAGAATTCTGTGCAGTATCATTTTTTATGTACCCATCAGGAATTTCGCTGGAAAAATATCCAAGGTTTTGGGCCATCCAACAATTTCCATCAGCAAATTTACGTACATAGTAACTCTTCCCGTCGCGAGTATCTATTAAGGCTATTTCCGGTATTGCGGCTGCAGTACCTTCTTGATGCTCATTCGTAGTCATCAGAATGTTATATGCGGGAGTTGGCTCTGAAGCACATACTTCCGGAGTCATTTCCTGCATTGTCGTGATGCCACGGAATATCGGCAATGTTTGGCTTTGAGACTGGTCTTGCTGTTGTAATTCCAAACCATCATAAGAATCAGGAGTATTTTTGTCTATAGGCACACTATTAGCAATCACACGCTCATCGTTTGCCCCATCAGTCGCATGCTCAGTTTTTTCTTGGCTCGTCAAATCTTCTTGAACTATTTCTGCATTAATATCATTATTAGTTGCATCAGTATCGCTTGCATACACATCATCACCAGCAACAAAGATTGCATCATTGGCCTCAACCTGATAGTAATTATTATTTAGTAGAAAGATAATCAAAAGGGCACTTCCGGCTAGAATAATAATCAGAATTAACATCAAAACAACTCTTTTATATTTAGTTTTCATAGCCGCCTCCATTTTGCAATAATAATAGCATGATTTTTTCATTTTTTATTCAACTTATGCTAATATAGAAATATGCAAAAGAGGTTTTTGGGCGATACCCTTGTTGAAGTCATGATCGCGGTTGGCATTTTTTCGCTTGTCGCAATTGGCGTAGTTGCTGTTATGAATAACAGTACAAGCAGAATTCAAAATGCGCTCGAAACCACAATGACTAGAAACGAAATTGATGCTCAGGCCGAGGCTCTCCGTTATATTCAATCTTCCTATATTTCTGAACGAGACCTCGACACATCTGCCCAAACCTACAAAAAACTTTGGGAAAAAATCGAAGCATATTCCATCAAGGCGAACGACGCCGCAACAAGAGATGCCGTCACAGCCGCTCAACCGGCGACATGTGAAGCTGCCTATGCTGAGAACACTGGTGAAGCCCTAAAATATGGCTTCGTCATCAACTATCGCAATATCTTCCAAAACGAAAACGGGACCGCTATTGAACCGGCAGGAATATTATATAAAGCCGCCGAGACCCCGAATTTCTTCAGGACCTCCCCGCTCTATCCAAGGCTAGTCTTCAACGGCCAAGATGAGCTATACGCCGGAACCAATGGCTATAATAATCTAACCGCAGCTGAAGGTATATATATTATTGCAGTCCAAGACCCAAACACGACTGTCGTGACCTCAACAAACGGTTCTGTAATTTATAAAGCCGCATATTATGATTTCTATATCCGCTCCTGCTGGCACGCCCCAGGCTCAGACGCCGCAAGGCTCGTCTCTACTGTTATTCGTCTCTATGATCCAGACGCCGCAGCTGCCGAGGAATACAAAGAAAGCAACATTTCAAAAGGTGCCAAATTTAAGCTAGAATATATCATCCCAGACGCTGCTGCATGGCAACCAGGCGGCGAAACCTGCAACAAGAGCAACCAAGAGCTTCTCCTCGAAAAAACCTACACAATCTGCACCAACATCCCAACCTGGTCCGGGCACTTGTTCCTTGGCTGGTCACTAAGGAATGATGAGAGAATCGACACCGGCGACTTCAGGTATGCTAATGGCACTTTTAGCCCAAACACCGTCAAGGTCAAAAAAGGCGATTCAAAACAGTTATACTCAGTTTGGGTTTCCTCTTGGCAGGGCACACTCGCCTTCAATACCAACGGTGGCACCGGCGGCCCATCAACAGTAACACGAACTTCAGCCGCAACCTCCGCAACATCCTACGAGGAATCCTTTAATCTTGCCCTTCCTGCCGCAATCCCAACCAGGGCAGAAGATGCTGCCTATAGATATACATTCGCGGGCTGGTCTCGTGCAAACGACAACAATATCAGTGCGGGAGACTTCGCTTATGGATCCGGTTGGCCAAACGGCTATAGCGTAAACGTAACTCGCTCTCAGCCAAAAGTAACTCTTTATGCAGTTTGGAACAAGGTCTCAAAATGCATCATCTCGCCAGCCGAATATGGCTACACCGGCGGAGTCCAGACCTTTACGGTCTCTCCAGGCTGTAGCGGCATCTATCAACTCGAAGTTTGGGGCGCCCAAGGCGGGCAAGCAAAAGGGAATCAATACCACTTCTCACCAGGAAACGGCGGATACTCTCAAGGATACGTACAGCTCAGCGACAACACGACGCTTTATGTCGTTGTTGGCGGCGCCGGCGGAACAAGCGGCGGCGGCTACAACGGTGGCGGCTCATCGTCCGGCGAAGGCGGTGGCGGTGGTGGTGCAACCCACATCGGAAAAACCAACAGCCTTCTCTCCGGCACCTCAAAAGGCAATCTCTTTATCGTAGCTGGTGGCGGCGGTGGCGCAGGCGCATCCCATATAAGTAATTACTACCACAATGGTGGATCAGGTGGTGGCACTAGTGGCGGAAACGCCCTTTGTAGCCCAGGCGGTAGCTCTTGTGCTAATGGCGGAACCCAAAGTGGCGGCGCCAGATACGGAGTTGGCGGCAGCGTCACAGTTAGCTACAACGGTGCTGGCGGTGGCGGTGGTCTCTACGGCGGCAACGCCGGTGGCAACTACAACGGCGGCGTCGGTGGCGGCGGTGGCTCCGGCTACATTGACGGAGTCATAGGTGGCTCCATGCAAAATGGTGTCCGCGGCGGAAATGGCTACGCCAGAATCACTTATCGAAAAGATTTCAACTTTAACGTAGTTGACACTATCTATCAGCAAGGAGGAAGCTGTGGCCTACCTGCCTGCTCCTTAAATACAACAAGTGCCTCATGGTCTGGGACCGCAGGCTTCGATCGCGACAATAACAGATGGGATAGCGTAGTTGGCAATGCTACTGGCCCATCGTTTACCATGGATATGACCCTAGTCAGGCGAATTAATGTAGACGTCACGCTTTACGCGCACGGATCATATGATGCAAACGGAACAGTCAGTATAACCATGAATTGCGGCGGCCGAACAGGCTCCGCAAGCGCCTCAAGAGGCGGCGGAGATGATAACACCACAAGAAGAGTCACCTTCAGTGTCGATGTATCACCACTAACCGGACTAGCAACCTGCTCAACGAGTGTGCACTACGACGCAAATGGCGCAAACCGCAACTATCGCTATAATGACAGCGGCGGCTTCACAATCCACAGAATCTGGCCACAATACTAATTAAAGCTTGCCTTTCATTAATGCTTGTGTTATTATAAGCATAAGCTTAATGAGAGGTCATGCTGTGCAAACAACAAAAAAATTAAGCATAATGATGAGTGCCGTCACTATTTTGTTCGGTACTTTTTTTATTGTGTTTTCCGTAATTGCCGCAAGCAATACATTTAAAATTATTTCAGCTGAGATCACAGAAAAATCTGCTTCTGCTCAGGCTACGATTGTCGATTTTGACGATACTGTAATCAATAATAATGTTGAATTTTACGCCTTGGATGACTATGTCATCTATACTATTGGCCTTGAGAATACAGGAACTAGTGACGCTAGAATTACCAGTCTAACCGTAAATAATAATAATTCTCACATAACATATGATTACACCTCTTCGCATGATACGACCCTAGGCCCAGACGAAGTATTTTCGTTTAACCTTAAAGCTATTTATTCTTCCGCGCTATCCGCCAATGAATCCAAACACCAAGATTCTGCCGTCTCTATTTCACTGTCCTTCGAGACCGAAGATGGCAGAACAAATACAGAAGAAGTAATTATTGTCCCAAACACTGGCGTGGCCGGATTCTCTGGCAGCAAAATTGACATGCCTACATTTATCATCCTCACCATTATTGGCGCAGGCCTTTTTATAACCTCCATATTCTTAGTCAAACATCATAAAGTCCGAATTGCAGCCTGCTTCATGGTCATAATGGTGGGCGTAGTTGTTCTACCAATGTCTGCGATGGCCATGATCGAGACAAGTGATCACTTCACTCTAAATAGTCACCTAAGTTTCTTCGGCGACTGCAACGGCATTTGTTATGACGGCAATGGTGATGATGGTATTGGTACTATGGCGGATCAAGCTGCCCAAGCTGGCGCTTCCGTTATTCTTATGGCGTCGAACTATTCTCGTGCCGGATACGGTTTTGCTGGATGGAATACCAGAGCCGATGGTACGGGTACAAATTATGGTCCGAACGAAGTAATCACAATGCCAGATTCTGGTAGCTTATGGCTTCATGCAAATTGGATACAGTCTGCCGGCAATATGGTTGGCTTCGACTGCGAAACTCTTAGTGTTGGCAACGTAACTGCTCTTAGCGATGTTGATGGCCAAGTCTATGCCGTGACAAAACTAGCCGATCATAACTGTTGGACAATAGAAAATAGTCGCATTGCTCTTACAGACTCCATCAACGAGAATACTGAAAATCGAAGCGAGGGCACCGATATTGACAGCCCAATTTATAGTTATGGCAACTATTATACAGAGGAGAGCGCAAGAAACGACGAGATTTGTCCAACTGGCTGGAGATTACCAAGTGGCGATGACGACGGTGATTATAAAAATCTTGAAGCCGCTCTTGATCCTGACGACACGCAAACTATGGCTGAGCAACTCATGACTTGGATAAGTTACCCAAATAATTTCGTGCTCGGTGGTATTTATTATCCGGGTTACGGCGCACTTCTTGGATATAGCAATGATACTATTCTTCGTGGCAATACTGGTTACTATTATGGTAGTGATGCATTATATGACCATGGCAATAGCAGTTTTAATGTGTATGCGACTGCACTTGCTATGCCTGGACCGCTTACTGCTTCACCAACGTTCCTCGCTGGAATGCAATTGATCCCGGGTCAAGGTGTCAAAATGACAGCACGCTGTGTGACTGGTGATTCTTATGCGGCAAGTCTTACTCCACATAACATAACGCTTTCCTACGATGCAAATGGTGGTACAAATGCTCCGGCGGCACAAACTGAAGAAGTTACAGGTAGGAGTTACACCTTTACTATTACTGATGCTGAGCCAACTCGTTATCATTATGATTTCCGCGCGTGGGTTGAAGAATCAAACAAAGACAAATATGTAGGGGTTAACTATATTTATGATGATGAGAAATTCTATGCCGGCGATGATTATACAATTTCAGCTGACACAACGCTTTATGCACTATGGGAAGAAAAGTGTGTAAATATCCACTATATGGCAAATGATTCTAATGCGGTCGGCGAAATGAGTGTGCAGACTGTTTGCCCACCAAAGCACAATGTTACTCTTATTGCGCCAAACTACAGTTTAGCTGGACACAGTTATACTGGCTGGAATACCAAAGCTGATGGCTCCGGCACGCTTTATGGACCAAATGAATATATCGCCCTTCCGGCTGTTGATGATTTATATTTGTATGCGCAGTGGATTGAGCCTGTTACTGGCCTTACCATGCAGACCTTTAATGGTACTCTTCCTGAATATGCAAATGCGCCGCAGGGCACCGTAATTGCTCTTCGTGATGAGCGTGATAATGAAATCTATACTATCGCAAAACTAAGAGATGGCCACTGGTGGATGACAGAAAACTTGCGTCTAGATTTAAATGATCCAAATGTCATCCTTAGTGCAAGTAATACTAATAATCCAGCAGACGCTTTTCTTACAGAGTATAATGCTAATTTCCATGGAAAAGCTACTGAATCTACAATTGCGCCATGTGCAACCCTTGGTGATGCGTGCGAAAAGAGAATTTCGTTTACCTTGGTAGACACTAACCGCAGTTACCCAGCAAGCTTTAATGACGAAAGCAATATGACTTCTTGGTATGCTTATGGTGGCCACT
>CAMJEK010000012.1 GCA_946404685.1 uncultured Candidatus Saccharibacteria bacterium
TCATAATGAGCATCGCCTTTCTTATCGTAGCCCGGAACCTTACGCCCCGCCGCTTCTTTTACCGTATCAACATCAACCTTATTCGTTAGAGAGAGCGCCAGCTCCAAATCACCAAGCGCCGAACGCGCATCACCACCCGAAAGCTCGGCCAAATAATCCAGCGCCGCCTCGGAAATTTTTGCCCCACCAGCCGAGGTCATCTTTTTGACCACCTTAACCCCCTCAGCTTTCACAGCACGATTCAGCACCTCAAGAATTGCCTGCTTCGAGAGCGGCGAAACCACCACCACGCGTGAGCGTGACAAAAGCGGAGAAATCACCTCAAAGGAAGGGTTCTCGGTCGTCGCACCAATTAGTGTAATAAGTCCAGACTCCACATGTGGCAAAAATGCATCCTGCTGCGCCTTATTGAAGCGATGAATTTCATCCACAAACAACACCGTACGCGTCTTAAGATTCCAGTTAATCTTTGCCCGTTCAACAACATCTTCGACATCTTTCTTGCCGGCCGTAACCGCAGAAATCTCTACAAAATCCGCCTCAAATTCATGAGCCAAAATACGCGCGAGTGTCGTTTTGCCGGTGCCCGGAGGCCCCCAAAAGATTAAGTTCACCGGCTCTTTAGCGCGGACAATCTCCGTCAAAATCTTACCATCCCCAATGATATTTTCCTGACCGACCACGTCCGACAATTTCCTCGGACGCATCCTCTCCGCTAGCGGTACTCTATTCATATTTCTATTATATCACTG
The DNA here is from genome assembly GCA_946404685.1 of uncultured Candidatus Saccharibacteria bacterium. Classification (GTDB taxonomy): domain Bacteria; phylum Patescibacteriota; class Saccharimonadia; order Saccharimonadales; family Saccharimonadaceae; genus Nanosyncoccus. Next base: position 753 of record CAMJEK010000012.1, read on the forward strand.
CCCCAGATAGCTACCGAATAAAAAAATAAGCAATAAAATTATACTAAAAATAAAAAGTGTGCTATATTAGAGGTAATAATATTAAGAGGAGTTTAAAATGGACTTTTCATCACTACTAGATAGTGCAACATCATCACTTAAAGAGATCTACACCGGCCCTAGCGGTTGGCAAATCGCCGGCATCGTCATCGGTGTCCTCGGTGCTCTCGGTATCTTTGCATACTTCACCTTCTTCGCAAAAGGTGCAGAAAAGAAAAGCTTTGGCGAATGGTGCAAAGGCCTCTTCACAATGAAAGGCAACTTCGCTCTTGACCTTGCTAAGATCATTCTTTACTACATGAGCATCAAACTCATCATCACTTCATTTGAGCCAGTTGCAGCCGGTTCTGCACACGCTTTCTATCACTTCGTCGTTGATGTCATCGGTGGCCTCGTTTGGTACCGCTTCGTCTACGAAATCATCACTGCAGTTGTCAAATTCTGCAAAGGCGACAAGTAGTCTAACCGCTTAAGAAAATCCCCCTCGCGAAGGGGGATTTTTTATGCTATAATATATTTATGCCAAAAATCAAATTCACAATTATCACTCTGTTTCAAGAAGCCATTGAGCCATATCTCAATGTTTCAATGATGTGGAAAGCTCAGGATAAGGGAATTGCTGAGTTTGATTTTGTTAATCTCCGTGACTTCGGCCTTGGGCATCACAAATCCGTCGACGACACCCCTTACGGCGGTGGCGACGGCATGCTTCTACGCTGTGAGCCAGTTTATAACGCCATTGAATCCGTAAAAGAGAAAGATCCGTCCGCAAAAGTCATTCTTCCGACCCCAGTTGGCGACATCTGGAATCAAGAGCTCGCCAAAAAACTTGGCGTCGAAAGCCTCGAAGAGGGAAAGACTCTTCATTACATCATCTTGTGTCCACACTACGAGGGCTACGATGAGCGCATTCTAGACATCGTCGACTACAAAGTCTGTCTCGGCAAATTCGTTTTGACCGGCGGTGAACTCCCAGCCCTCACCATCATCGATTCCATCGTCCGCCTCATCCCAGGCGTCCTTGGCGGCGAAACCTCCGCCGAGATCGAATCCTTCTCTGATGGCGACAACCTCGAATACCCACAATACACCAAACCATACGATTTCCGCGGCAAAACCGTCCCTGATATCCTTCTCTCCGGCAACCACGGCGAAGTTGACAAATGGCGCCGAGAACACTCCAAAACTTGCAAAAATAGCTAGATTATGATACAATTATAAGAGTAGTCACTCTAGACCTATTTTTTAAGGTCCAAAAAACTTGCACATTAACATGGAGGTGGGAAAAATGAACAATACAAACAACCTGTGGCTTACCGTAATCGCTGGAGGAAACGGCACAAGACTGTTCCTTTTCAGCAACAAAGATCGTCCTAAGCAATTTTGTCGAATGAATGAGGATAATACTTTCATTCAGGCAACCGTCGAACGCTTCTTGCAGTTCGGCATAGACCCGAAGCATGTCATCATTATCGTAGCGAACGAATCTCAGCAGGAGCACGCAATCAGACAGCTGTCTGAACGCTTCAATATCCTTTCCAGCAACATTCTCAACATCGGTTCCGAACACGGGTACGCCGGTGCCAAGATTTACGCGACCAAGGTTATCGAAGAAAAAGATCCGGACTCCAAGATTATCATGACCCCTGCGGATCAGTACGTAGAAAACAATCAGGACTTCAAGAACGCCATACTGCGCGGACTTACAATCGCAGAGACAAACCCCGTCGTAATCGGGAAGAGAATCAACGATGCAAAAGCCGCCATGGAACTTGGAAACATCATCTACGACGATGAAGAAGACAAGACAGAAGCCAACGGTTTCTCCATCGAGACATTCGTAGAAAAACCCGATATCGATTGGATTACTACCACGATGGAAGAGAAATCATCGGCCTGCAATACAGGCATTTCCATCTGGAAGCCCGATCAAATCATCAAGGAAAACGACATCGGCATCGGCACCGACAAGCTCATCAATGAGCTTCTCGTCAACCCGAGACTTGTTGTCGGCAAATTCCCTTGGGAAGACTGCGGAACTTTCGAGGCGCTCTACAATCTGAATTCTCATGAAACGAGGGCAAATGTTGTAACCATGAGCGACCAGGAAAACATCGTATGTAACGGCTGCAGCAATACTCTTGTCATTTCAAGCAATTCGATCGAACTGAATGTTAATGGTATCGTAAGAGCCGCCGTCATTGCAACCATGATCGACGATGAATACTATCTGGAAATTGCATCATTTGATGCAACAAAGGATGTCGCAATGGCTGCACAGATCTTTGAGGAAAACCTTCCTACATTCAAAAAGGGCCTCGTTCTGGGGGGAGAGAACAATAACTTTATCAACCCCTACGGGGCAAGGTTTCATGTTTGTTTCATTGGTGTCAGCAGATGTATCGTTACTGCAGAGCTTCGCAAAAAGGGTACACCCCATTTTTCAATAACTTGCGCAGCTCAGGCCAACTGACATCACCCTCCATGCACGCCCCCGCTCCTTGCGGGGGTGTTTTTTGTTATAATAAAGCTATGAATCTTGAATCGTCCGTGGAGTTTTTGAAGGGAATTGGCCCCAAAACTGCCGAAATCTTAAAAAAGGCCGGCATCAAAACCGTACGTGACTTTTTCTATAATTTGCCTCGTGATTACGAGAATTTTCAGGCGCCAGCAAAAATTGCCGACATCAAACCCGGAAATGTCGTAATCAAGGGGAAAATCGAAAACCTAAACACTCGCCGCACCCGCCGCCGCAATCTCACTATCACAGAAGGGATCGTTCGCGACAGCTCCGATGCCGTGCGCGTCGTCTGGTTCAACCAATCCTATCGCGCCAAACAGTTCGAAAGCGGACGCGAATACTATTTTACGGGCCTCTACGAGCTAAAAAACGGCCGCTACCAGCTCACCTCGCCATCCGCCGCTTTAGTTGCCGATGTTGACCAAAATTCGTCCTTCCAGCCCGTCTACGTGGCTCACGGAGCCTTAAAATCACACGATCTTAAGCGCTTGCTCGAAAAATCCAAGCCAAAATTCGCCGAAATCCCGGATCTTTTGCCTAACGTCGAAAAAGGCCTCCGTCGCGACTCTCTGTTTAATGCCCATTTTCCCACCTCAAGAGAAGACGTTTCTTCTGCCCGCGAATACCTTGCCTACGAAGAGCTCTTTGAGCTAATTCTCGCCGCAAAGCTTAATAAACTCGAAAATCAAAAACTCAGCGCGACCCCTGTCGCGTTTCATGCCGAAACTATCAAAAAATTCATCGAAAAGCTCCCGTTTAAGCTCACCAACGCTCAGCGTCTTGCTACCTGGGAAATCTTTCAAGACCTCGAAAAAGGCACCCCGATGAACCGTTTGCTTCAGGGCGATGTTGGCTCCGGAAAAACCATGGTTGCCGCTCTCGCCGCCATTGAGGTCGCCTCAGCCGGCTATCAAACCGCCCTACTCGCCCCAACTGCCATCTTGGCCACCCAACACTACGAAAACCTAAGAAACCTTCTCGAGCCATTTGGCCTAAAAGTTGCACTTTTGACCGGTGCTACCAAGAAAAAAGACGACCTAAAAGCCAAGATCAAAGCTGGCAAAATCGATCTCATCATCGGCACTCACGCCCTCCTCACCGACGATACCGAATTTGATGATCTCACCCTCGTCATCATCGACGAACAACATCGCTTCGGCGTTGAGCAAAGGGAAAAACTAGTATTAAAATCTCCAAAAGGGAAGGCTCCACACCTCCTCGCCATGACCGCCACCCCAATTCCACGTTCACTCCAGCTAACTGTTTTTGGAGACCTCGACGTTTCCATCTTAAACGAGCTGCCAAAAGGTCGCCAGCCAATCGAGACTTCCATCATCCCAGAAATTGCCCAAAAAGAAACCCTCTACCCAAAAATTCGCGAAATTATCTCAAAAGGGCAACAAGTTTATTGGATTTGTAAGGCCATCGACGACAACCCAACCACCGAAACCGCCTCTGTAAAATCCCGCACCAAGAAACTTCAAGAAACTTTCAAGGATTACAAAATCGAATTCCTGCACGGTCGCATGAAGCCAGCCGAAAAAGACGAAATTATGAGCCGCTTCTCGAGTGGTGAAATTCAAATCCTCGTTTCCACCACAGTGGTCGAAGTTGGTGTCGACGTACCAAACTCCACTCTCATGGTTATCGAAGACGCCGAAAACTACGGCCTTGCCCAGCTTCACCAGCTCCGTGGTCGCGTTGGCCGTGGCCAAGAGAAATCCTACTGTTTCTTGCTCACATCTGGCGACAAAGAACCATCCCGCCGCCTAAAAGAGCTCGAAAAGTCCACCGATGGCTTCCATCTTGCCGAGATCGATCTGAAGCTCCGCGGCCCAGGTGAGATTTATGGCAACCTCCAGCACGGCGCCCTCGATCTTCGCATTGCCACCCTCTCAGACACGAAGCTGATTGCAAAAGCCCGCCACGATACCGACCTTCTCTTGAAAAATCCAGAAAATATGTTAAAATACGAAGAATTAATGTCGAATATTCACAAATATCAACAACTAACAACCTTGAACTAGTATGCAAATCATCTCTGGAATTTATAAAAACAGGCCCCTAAAATCGCCGATGAACGAAAAGACCCATCCAATGGGCTCACGCGAGAAGCTTGCGCTTTTTAATATGCTTTTGCCGTATCTTGAAGACAGCACCGTTCTCGACGCCTATGCCGGCTCCGGAGCCCTCGGCCTCGAAGCTTTGTCTCGCGGCGCCAGATTTGTCACCTTCGTCGAAAGCTCCGGCAAAGTTGCAAAAACCATCAAAGAAAACATCAGATCACTCGACGAGACCGCCGAGGAAAACTCCGAAATCACCGTCCGCGAAATCGCCAAATTCCAGCCGGAAACTGATTACGATCTCATCATTGCCGACCCACCATACAACAATTTTCACCCTGAGGAAATCGAGTCTCTGGCCAACTTCCTAAAACCATCCGGCATACTCGCCCTTTCTCACCCTGGCGACGCCCCAACTTTCTCCGGATTGACACTTCAAAAATCCCACAGCTATGCCGCCGCGACCATCTCAATCTACAAGAAAAGCTGAGTTTGTGTTATAATTATCCCACACCCAAGCCCGGATGGTGAAATTGGTATACACGTATGCCTTAGGAGCATATGCCGCAAGGTGTGCAGGTTCAAGTCCTGTTCCGGGCACCAAATTAGCTATCAAAAAGCCTCTTTCGTTCGAAAGAGGCCATTTTGCTACCAATCAACCGTTCATCTGTTAAGGACCTGACAAATTATGCTTGTTATTATTGACAAATTAAGACGCTTATGCTATAATTATAAATACTGAGCAATAAGCTCAAATCTTGCACCGCGGAGGTGAGTACATTGAAAATTTTAAGAAAGGAGAATTGCATTATTTTGGGCTTCTGCCCCTGACTCTCTATTCTATTTTAGGTTACACCTAAAATTTTACATAGATTTCTACTGAACATAGATTACGGAGGCTGAACAAATGGAGAATACACTAACTAACAAGAAGAACACGAACAAGAATACTGAGGAGGAAATCATTATGAAAAATGCAGAAGTAGATTCAAGAAGCAAGTCTGTTTATTCGCTTTACTGCCTTATACTTAATTCCTACGAACAGGGAGAGGTATGGTTATCAACAAAAGTTGTTGACAACAAGAATATACCGACCGTCAGCGACAACGACTATGAAGCAATAATGGAAATACTGAACAAGCTGCCGGAAAAGCAGAAAACAGTCCTTACCATGCGCTGCGGACTCGGTCATGAAGCCCCAATGGATTGCGGAACAGTAGCAAAGCAACTCAACACCAACATTGAGTACATCCGCAACCTCGAAAGAAAGGGATTAAGAACGATAGTGCGTGATCACTTATGCGAACTTCCGGCACTCTTCGGATTTATTCCGCCAGCAGATCCGGAATCAAACATTGAAGGCGTCGACGCCGAGACCGATATTCTTTATCTGGGCTTTGGCGACATGACGTACAGTATCCTAAAAGGCAATCGCATTAACACGGTAGGGGATATCCTCAACTACCCAAAAGAGGACTGGCCAAGAGCTAAGGCTCTCAACCACCACAGAGCAATGGTCATACAGGACAAAATGCATAAGGCCGGCTATCCGGACTTCACTATTGAAGGATTCGTTCCACCAGTGAAGCCATTAAGCAATGAGGAAGCCAGTGCTGATCCTGCAAATGCTATCAACCTGGGCTTTGATCCTAAAGCGTGCAGCTGCATGAGAGTGTATGCCGTTAATACGATCGAGGATATTCTGAAATGCCCCGAGATAACCTGGGTAAAGATCGGGTTAGATCTCGGATGCAAAGGCATGGATGGAATTCAGGCAAGAATGCGTGAGCTCGGTTATTCAGATTTTACTATCAGTGCCTAACCGCTCAGCGGCCCTCCATATCACTTCTTTCTTAAAATAATCGCTCTTAATTATTTTAAGAGCAAAAAGTCCCCGGCAACCAGTCGGGGCTTTTTGCTGCAAAATCACCATAAATACTATTGACTTTTTATTCCGTTTATGTATAATATCTTATATAAAAAGGTCATAAAAACAAAAAAGGAGACAAAATGAAAAAACAATTAATGACCGCTGCTGGTATTGTTGCCGGGCTTGGAGCCGTGGTTCTTCCACTCAGCTCTTATGCTGCCAACTCTGCAACAACCCAGATCACAGCAAATGTTGCTGGTTCAATTTCAATCACAGCAACCGACGCTATCACCATTGGTGATCTAAGTGCTACCCCAGCAACCCTCGTTCCTGGTACATCTGGCACCGCAACGATCGCCCTCCATGTCGAGACTAACGTCGCTGGCGGTTTCAATGTTACTGCAACCCCAACTGCATTGGCCAAGGGTTCTGACACTATCAACTACAACGCTGCCGCAGCTGCTGGCACCCGTGGTTGGAGCATCCAAGGTGAAGGCGATGCATCTGCCTTTAGCGGCACCGGCGTCCTCTGGACCTTCGGTAATGCAAGCACCGTCTCTGCAAGCGAAGACAAGAACTTCACAGTTACCGTTGGTACTGATACAACCACCCCAACTGGTACCTACACTGGTTCTATCTCATTTGTCGCTGCAAACAACTAATCTGCAACAAAAAAATATGCCCCTCGGGGCATATTTTTTGTGCCGCGTTTACGGCCTGTGTTATAATAATCCCATAACCAGGAGGTAAATGAAAAAACATCTTATTCTCAGTGCGATTGTATTAGTTGCCACTATTTTTAGCTTTGGTCTCGTTAGCAACACCTACGCCGAAGACAAGCCAACCGTCACTATTTCAATTTCCCCAACTCGCGAATCCGCCGATTTGAAGCCAGGCGATAGCTTCACGGGTTCTTTCCGTGTCGCCTCCATCGGAACCGCCGCTTTCGACTACGCCATCTCCGCCAAGCCATTCACCGTCACAGATCGCAATTATTCCTTCAATTACGGAGAATCAAACGAATTTACCAACACCGAAGACTGGGTAGTCTTCGATAGCACCAGTGGCCACCTCGAGCCAAACTCTGTTGACCGTATCTATTACACCATCCATGTTCCACATGACGCTACCCCTGGCGGACACTACATCGCCCTTCTTGCCTCAACCAAAGGCGGCGAAGATGCCATGATTAACGTTGAATCAAGCGTTGCTCTTATCGTCTACCTCACCGTCGAAGGCGAAATCAACCGCTCTGGCGATATTATTGAAAATAATATCCCTCAATTCTATCTAACTGGTCCAATTCATGTCGACTCCCTCGTAAAGAACACCGGCAACATCCACGGCGAAGCCACATATGAGGTTGAAATCCGCAACCTTTTCACCAATGAAATCGCCTACACCAACCAAGAAAATCCATCCACCGCGATCATCCTCCCAAAGACCGAACGTTTCTCAACCAGCAACTGGGACGGCGCGCCAGCGCTCGGTATCTTCAAGGTTCGCCAAACCATCAAATTCCTCGACAAAGTCTCAACTGAAGAAAAAATCGTGATCATCTGCCCACTCTGGCTCATCTTCATTATTGTCTTCATCATCGCCCTCCTAATTGTCCGTGCCTTCTCCCGCAAAAACAGTCAAAACAAAGCTTCAGAATAACCCCCACCTAGAAACCACAAAAAAATAAGCTTGACAATTTTCAATTTTTAGCTATACTATTAGTTAGGAATATATTTGGTATGTTGCGAGCATACCGAAGAAAGCCAAAATAAAAACATAAAATTAAAGAGTGTAGAGTATGAAAAGACAAAGAAAGAATTTTGTCGGAATCATTGGTCTATTCGCCGTTGCTGCGATGACGGCGTTTGCTTACAATATTCCGATACCTAGCGTCAACGCAGAATCTGCGGGCGCCACTACATCAATAACAGTAAACGTCGTAAATGAACGCATCCCGACGATGACAATTGTTGACCCATCTGATGGTGATGTTGTCGCCGATCCGGCAGTCGATGTACGCTTTACGTTTACCAACGCCGATTCCTTTGTCTTCCATATTAAGAACAATCGAACTGGTGATACATACGACATAAATGAACCACTTGACCCATCAATTGACCCAGCCGTTGCATCTGGAACCCAAGTTAAGGCACTAAACCTAGAAGATTACGGCACTTACGGTGATAGCTTCACCATCACAGTATCTACAGTTGGCGTTTCGAACTTTGCAGAAGACTCAGTCACAATCAGCTTAAAGAGTGTCGTTGTAGAACAAGTCGACCCAGACGATCCAAGCAACCCAGAAGATGATCCAGTCATCGAAATCAAAGATAAGATGCCAGGTGTCTGTTCTATCAGCATCCAGGCTTACCAGCTCCCAGCAGGGAACCCACTCTTTGACCCAGCTATCGTTCAAAACGTAGAATCGCTCACCGCAAGAATTGTCTTGCCATTTGATGACGCTCTTGCCGAATCTGGCCAATATCGCATCGAGGTCACTCCACTCACCTGTACGGATCCATCTAATCCAGATGATGAACCACAGCCAACTGGAACCCCAGAATCAATCATCATAAACTACACCACCCCAGAAACCCCAGCAGTACCAAACACTGGTCTCATGTTCGCTGGACTTAACATCTCGCAATCAGACTACATTATAACTGGTCTTGTCATATTCTTTATCATTAGCGGAGGCGTACTCATTTACCTCAAGAAATCTCGTCGCTAGTCCAATATAGGAAAACCGACCAAAAATAGGCGCTCAAAAACTGCGAGGGCGCCTATTTTAGTTGTGCGATAAAACCGGCCAACAAAAAACCAGCCGCTTTGGGCTGGTTTTTATTATTTCTCGTTAGCCTTAGCTTTTTTATCAGCTTCTTTGGCTTGCTTCTTAGCCTTGTTGCTGAGGGCGGCTTTCATAGCGGCAGCTCTCTCGGCACGAGCCTTAAAGCGATCAACACGACCTTCAGTATCGATGATCTTTTCTTCACCGGTAAAGAATGGGTGTGAAGCAGAAGAGATTTGAACCTTAACAAGAGGATATTCCTTGCCATCAGTCCATTTGATGGTCTCTTCGCTTTTTGCCGTTGATTTTGTCAAAAATGAAAATTTTGCAGTCTCATCTGAAAAAACAACGTCGCGATATTCTTTAGGATGTAGTTCTTTTTTACTCATAACTGCCGACCATTATATCAGATAATAATTTTTTTGTAAACACAAAATCTTGAGACAAAATTGTTGCCAACAGAAGGAGAAGGTGTTATAATAGCTGGGTAATAAATTTTAATGAATCACCTCTGGGAGGTTTCCTGTCTGCGGAATGCAGATTAAAATACCCAGAGCGAAGGAAAGGAAATCATATATGACCGTAGCTGTCGATATGAAAGCACTCTTAGAAAGTGGTGCACATTTTGGTCACAAGACCAGCCGCTGGCATCCAAAAATGGCTCCTTACATCCACAGTAAGCGCCAGGAAGCCCACATTATCAACCTTGAAAAAACTGTCGAAAGCCTCGAAGCTGCTCTTCCAAAGATCACCGAGATCGTTAAGGGTGGCAAGAAGATTCTCTTCGTTGGTACCAAGAAACAGATGAAAGAGCTCGTTAAAAGCGCTGCTGAATCTGTCGACATGCCATATGTTACCGTCCGCTGGGTCGGTGGCACCCTTACCAACGTTGACACCGTCAACCGCCAAATCAAGAAGGTCAAAGACCTCGAACGCCGCATGGCTTCTGGCGAACTCGAAAATCGTTACTCAAAGCTTGAAGTTCAACGCTTCCAAGAAGAAATCGACACCCTTAATGAGCGCTACGGCGGCATCAAGGATATGAGCGAGCAACCAGCTGCTATCATCGTCGTTGACGCAATCGAAGACAAGAACGCTATCAAAGAAGCAAACAATCTTCACATCCCAGTTTTTGCTATCACCGACACCAACGTCGATCCAACCAACATCGACTATGTCATCCCAGCAAACGATGACTCATTGAAGGCAACCACCCTTATTCTTAATTACTTCGTTGAAGCAATCAAAGAAGGTAAAAAATAATTAGGAGGCAAAATGGCAGAAATTTCCATTGAACAAATCAAAAAACTCAAAGAGCTCTCTGGCGTTGGTTTGACTGATGCCAAAAAAGCTCTTGTCGAAGCCGACGGCGATTTCGACAAAGCTCTTGATGCTATGCGCAAAAAGGGTCTTACCAAAGCTGAAAAACGTGGTGATCGTGAAACTCGCGAAGGTCTTATCGATTCTTACATCCACGACGGCCGCCTCGGCGCCATCGTCGAAGTTAACTGTGAAACTTCTTTCGTTGCCAAAACCGACGAATTCAAAACTTTGGCTCACCAAATCGCCATGCAAGTTGCTTCCATGAATCCACTTTACGTCTCTGAAGAAGACATCCCAGAAGACGTCAAAGCTGCTAAAATGAAAGAGCTTGAAGAAAACTTCAAGGGCCCTGAAAACATGAAGGAACAAATCCTTGCTGGTCAAGCCAAGAAAGCTTTTGCTGACAAGGTCCTCATGAACCAACCATTCATTTTGGACGACACCAAGACAGTTGAACAATTCATCAAAGAAGCTATCGCAAAGACTGGTGAAAACATCACTATTCGCCAATTCAAACGCATCGAGCTCGGTGTCACTGAATAGTTGATTTTACTCGTAAAGCTCTAGGAAAGTATTGAATAATTGACTTAGACTTTTGTAAAAACTACAACTATACACGAAGTTCATAAAACAAAATTGAAACCTCCCTACGGGGAGGTTTCTTGTTTTATTCACTCGGTATAGCCGTACTTTTTACAATGTCTAAATCTATAAATATTATTCAATACTTCCCCAGAGCCTTGCCAGAACAATCAACTCTGCGTAGTGGGGGGTTGATTTTTCTTTTTAAACCCCTAGAATGTCTGTGGGTTGGAGAAATTTTATTTTGCGACTAAATATAGATCCCCGAACTCCAGGGGGATTTATTCGCGGCAATTCTAGATAGCTAGGCTAAACCCCCTAAATTGTACCTAGAAAAACAAAAAAGGAGGTTTAAATGATAGTATTGGAAATCCATTTCAAACTTACATTACGGCCTAAAATAAAAAAGATTACTCTCCAAACAGAAGAGTAATCAACCAAACCCAGATAGGTTTCTAGAGCCTATCATTAATGATAATTATACCATAACTAAAATATAGCAACACATCAAATAGTAGCCAATTATTCAATACATTCCAAATATCTCTCAATATCATGTTATAATATACCTTATAACAACAGGAGTTAGAATGTTTGATACTACCGATGATAAAAACAAAATGAGCGCCGTGATCGAACGATTCAAGGACGAAATGAAAAAAGTTCGCACCGGACGTGCCCATCCAGACATGCTCTCAATGATCAAAGTTGAAGCCTACGGTCAGTTTATGCCATTAAATCAGGTTGCCAATGTGACCGCCGCCGATGCGACAATGCTTGTAATCACCCCATTTGATCCATCCACTATTCAAGCTATTTCAAGCGCTATTCGTGCCGATCAAACCCTCGGGCTAAATCCAGCCGACGATGGTCGTATTGTCCGCGTACCAATCCCAGCCCTAACCGAAGAACGCCGAAGGGAAATCGTGAAAAACGCATCCGAAAAGGTTGAAAACGCTAAGGTTGCCATCAGGAACATCCGTGAAGACGCCAGAAAAGCCATCAAGGCCGCAGCCGACCTCTCCGAAGACGTCAAAAAACGTGCCGAAAAAGACATTGATGATCTCACTAAAGAATTTAGTGACAAAGTCGATGCCGAATTCAAAATTAAGTCAGACGAGATAATGAAAATCTAAAATGGAAGAAACAATACACTTAGGCTTTATTGTTGATGGTAACCGTAGGTGGGCGAGAGAACGCAATCTCCCAACCCTCCAAGGCCACAAAAAAGGACTCGACAAAGTCGAAACCGTCATCGACGCCCTCATAAAACACCCAGAAGTAAAATATTCTAGTTTCTATCTATTTAGCACCGAAAACTGGAACCGCACAAAGGAAGAGGTCGACTACCTCATGGATCTTTTGGTGTCCAAAATCGGTGGTCTCGCCAAGAAAATGAAAAAGAACAACGTTCGTTGTATTATTCTTGGCTCAAAAGACCGTCTTTCCGAAAAAGTTCTAAATGCCCTGAAGAACGCCGAAGAAATTACCAAAGAATGCACCGGCATGATTGCATGTTTTTGTTTTAATTATGGTGGTAAACTCGAAATCTCCGACGCCGTCAATAAACTTATTGAAAAAGGTGAACCGGTTACACCAGAATCAATCGAAGCAAATCTCTATCATCCAGAAGTTCCAGCCTGCGACATGATTATTCGCACTAGTGGGGAAGAACGCATCTCCGGCTTCATGCTTTGGCGTGCCGCCTATTCCGAATTTCTATTCCTCGAAAAATTTTGGCCAGACATGGAAGCATCCGACGTCGACTCAGTGATCGAAGAATACAAAAGTCGTAGCCGCCGCTTCGGTAAATAATGATATAATAAGCTCATGGATATATTTGTTGGAGTTATTGTTGGTCTATTAGTTTTAATGACCCTTATTACATTACATGAGCTTGGTCATTTTATCGCTGCCAGAAGAAACGGCGTAAAAGTACTTGAATTCGGAATCTGCTTCCCGCCACGAGCTATCGCGTGGGTTAAAGACCCAAAAACCAAGAAATGGACTCGACTCAAAAAATCTGAATGGGGAAAACCTCAAAAAGGTTTAATTTTTAGTCTCAACTGGCTCCCAATTGGCGGTTTTTGTCAGATGGACGGAGAGTCCGCAAATGACACCAGGAAGGGAACTTTTGGCAACGCTCGTTTCTGGGCTAAAACCAAGATTCTTTTTGCGGGCGTCGCCATGAACTGGCTCACTGCCTTTATTATTTTGCTCGTTCTCTCACTCACGGGGCTTCCAAAAATGATCCCAAACCAATTCTCAATCCCAAGTGATGAAACGGTTTCCAACCGTTCCCATGTGACCGTAACCGAAGTCCTAGACGACTCTCCAGCCAAAGCCGCAGGATTCGAGAAGGATGACACGATTATTGCAGTTTCTGGCGAAGAAGTTTTTGCATCATCCGATGTCTCAAGAATCAATTCCGCACATGTTGGTGAAGAAGTTATTTACACCATTACTCGCAAAACAAACTGCGAATCAAAAGCCCCAGAAGTCACCCCGAACGAAGGCGAAGCTAATTGCGAAGGCTCAGAAGATAAAGAACTCCTCCTGACTGCAAAACTAAATAATGCTGATGCCGAATACCTACTCGGAATCACTATGTCCTCCTCGCAAGAACTCTACCACTACACCTGGTCCGCACCAGTTGTAGCCGCCGGGCTCACGGTTCAACTTACTGGTGAAACTTTGAAAGGTGTTGGCGAACTCATCGGCAACCTCGTCTCCGGAGCCTTCAAACAGCTAAATCTAGACGACAATACTCGCGCTGAAGGCCGCGCCGCACTAGAATCCGCCGGAGAATCCGTCTCTGGCCCAGTTGGCATCATTGGCGTCATCTTTCCAGCATTTACATCTGCCGGCGCAACCAACGTTGCTTACCTCGCAGCGCTCATCTCCGTCTCCCTTGCCTGTATGAATATCCTCCCAATCCCAGCTCTCGACGGCGGTCGCTGGCTTCTCATTGCCATTTTCAAGCTTCGCAAAAAAGAACTCTCAAAAGAGCTCGAAGAAAAAATCGTCTCTCGCGCTTTTCTAGTTTTACTCATCCTCATCGCCCTTATTACCATTCTTGATATAACGAGATTCTTCTAATGATAAATAAGAAGCCCGCCCAGAAAAAGCCAACCGACAGGAAAAAGGTCGTCATTACTTGCCTCGCATTATCCGCCTGGACCATGGCCGTTGTGTTTGGAGCGCAATACTTAGTAGCATATCCAATGCACTGGATTCTTGGCGACAATCTAAACTCACCAGTTTGGTCAGCAATCTATACCGCACTAGTTTATTTATTATCTTTGGTTCTTATCGCCTTATTGCCTTGGAAACTTTTCAAGAAATGGAAAACAGACAGGGAAGAATTAGGCCTCTCCGGCCTTCCTACCTGGACCGACATCGGACTAGCGCCAATCGGCTATGCCGTCTCAATTCTGCTCGCCTACGTCCTTACGGCCGCTTTTTCGCTCTTCCCATGGTTTAATGCTGCCGAAGCTCAGAATGTCGGCTTTAACAATATCGCCACCGGCTTAGATCGCGTCGTCGCGTTCATCGCGCTCGCCGTCGTAGCACCAATTGCTGAAGAACTCATCTTCCGCGGCTGGCTTTACGGAAAGCTCCGCGCCCACGTCAACATGGTCGTTTCCATTATTATCGTTTCATTACTCTTCGCCATTGCACATTTGCAGTGGAATGTCGGAGTAACAGTTTTCGCGATGTCTGTCGTAAACTGTCTACTTCGCGAGATCACCGGCACCATTTATTCCGGGACCATCCTCCACATCATCAGAAACGCCATAGCCTTCTATGCCGTCTTCATACTTGGAATCGCCTAAGGTGTAGTTTCGAATAACCTGTAAATATGGTATAATAGTCCCATTATGAGACTATCAAAATCCTTCATCAAAACTCTCCGCGATGCACCAAAAGACGAAACCGCAAAAAGCGCCGGCTTTTTGATTCGCGCTGGCTATATTTACAAAGAAATGGCTGGAGTTTATGATTATCTCCCCCTTGGTTTAAAAGTAATTGAAAACATTAAAGACATTGTTCGCGACGAGCTCAACAAAATCGGCGGCCAAGAAGTTTTGATGGCTGCACTTCAAAACCCAGAGCTCTGGAAAAAGACCGATCGTTGGGATGATCAAAAAGTTGATATCTGGTTCAAGACCGAGCTTTCGGCTGGTGGGGAATTGGGTCTCGCCCCAACTCACGAAGAACCAATCACCAACATGCTAAAAACCTACGTTAAAAGCTACAAAGATTTGCCTCTTGCTGTCTACCAATTCCAAACTAAATTCCGAAACGAGCTTCGTGCCAAATCTGGCATCATGAGAACCCGTGAGTTCATTATGAAAGATCTTTATAGCTTCCATACTTCCGAAGAAGATTTGGATCGTTACTATCACGAAGTCGAAAATGCCTACGCCCGCATCTATGACCGACTTGGCCTTGGCGACACCACTTTCGAAACCTTCGCTTCTGGTGGCGTTTTCTCAAAGTATTCTCACGAGTACCAAACCTTTATCCCAGTCGGTGAAGACACCGTATACTACAACAACGACAAATCTGTAGTTTTGAACGAAG
Organism: uncultured Candidatus Saccharibacteria bacterium; assembly: GCA_946404685.1. Classification (GTDB taxonomy): domain Bacteria; phylum Patescibacteriota; class Saccharimonadia; order Saccharimonadales; family Saccharimonadaceae; genus Nanosyncoccus. Next base: position 16,526 of record CAMJEK010000012.1, read on the forward strand.
AGGTTTTGCAAGACGACGTGCTAAAAGACCTTGGCGTTAAACGTGAAGATTTGCAAGAAACCCGCGCCGCCGAAGTGGGAAATATCTTCAAGCTCAAGTTCAAATATTCTGAGCCACTCGGACTCAAGATCTCCGACGAAAACAACGAAATTAAGACCGTCTACATGGGTTGCTATGGCATCGGTATCTCCCGTGTTATGGGTGTCATCGCCGAAAAATTCTGTGACGATAAAGGTCTCGTCTGGCCAGAAAACATCGCCCCATTCAAGTATTATCTCGCGCCAATCGGTAAAAGCGGCTCCAAAATCGCCGAAGATATTTACCAAGGCAACGAAGACAAAATCCTCTTCGACGATCGTGCTCTTCGCCCAGGCGAAAAATTTGCTGATGCCGAGCTCATGGGAATTCCTTTCCGTGTCGTCATTTCCGACAAGACTTTAGCCGAAAATTCTGTCGAGATTACAAATAGAAAGACCGGCGAATCTAAGCTTATCTCAATTGAAGAATTCAAAAAATCCATTTAGTGTTGACATAACAGATGAATTTTTGTAAACTCATTATGTTATTAAAACGTGGAGAATACTGATATGATCAAGAAGAGTATCAGCCTTACCGCAGAAGGTAAGAAAGAATTAGAGAAAGAACTTGAACAGCTTATTGCCGAGCGCCCAGCTATTACCGAACGTATTGCCACTGCCCGTGCCTTTGGTGATTTGTCCGAAAACGAAGAATATAGCTCCGCAAGGAATGAGCAAAAGCTCGCCGAGAGTCGCATTCTAGAAATCCAAGACATTTTGAAGAATGCCAAAATCATTAAGGGCGGATCAAAATCTGCAGTCGTGCTTGGCGCAACCGTCGATATCGACTTTGGCGGCGCAAAAAAGACCTACACAGTCGTCGGCCCAACCGAAGCCAACCCACTCGAAGGCAAAATTAGCAACGAGTCTCCAATCGGAAAAGAACTCTTGGGACACAAAACAGGCGAAAGTTTCGACTTTAACGGCAAAAAAGTCAAAATCCTAGCAATCAAATAGTCTTTAAGATAAGCAATCATCTTTAAAAAGAGGTGATTGCTTTTTTAAAGAGTTAGTTTATGGTATAATATTTTTATGTTACTTGAAGATTATCGCAACGAACGATTGAAAAAACTTGAAGAGATTAAAGCTCGCGGTATTGATCCATACCCAGCCAAGTCTTATCGCAACACCAAAATTTCCGACGTCATCAATCATTTTGATGAAAAAGAAGGTCAGGAAGTTGTTGTTGCTGGTCGCATTGTCGCAATTCGCTCGTTCGGTAAACTTGCTTTTATCAAAATCCGTGACTATTTCGGCGAAGTTCAAATCTTCATGAAGGCTAGCGGCGAAACCGCTGCGGACAAGGCTTCCGATTTACTTGGCATCAAAGATATTAAGCTCCTCGACACCGGTGACTTTATTGAAGTAAAAGGTACCGTCGGAAAATCTCAAACTGGTGAAATCTCCATCTTTGCTGACGCCGTAAGAATTCTCACCAAATCACTTCGCCCACTCCCAGAACAATTCACTAACAAGGAAGAGCGCTATCGCCGCCGCTATGTTGATATGAACGTGAACCCAGAAGTTCGCGAGCGTCTTGTTCGCCGTAGCAAATTCTGGCAGGCCACCCGTGATTTCATGAACAAACATGGCTTCATCGAAATCAACGTTCCAGTCCTCGAACACACCACTGGTGGTGCCGATGCTACTCCATTTGTTACTCACATTAACGCCTATGACGAAGATCTTTATCTTCGTATTTCCCATGAACTCCCATTGAAACGTCTCCTTGGTGGTGGCTTTGAAAAAGTCTATGATATTGGCGTCCGCTTCCGCAACGAGGGTGTTGATGATGAACACCTTCCAGAGCATATCGCTTTCGAGTCCTATGCTGCCTACGAAAACTATGAAGACGGCATGAAGCTCTACGAAGAAATGATCAAATATGTCGCCAAAGAAACCTGGGGAACCCTGGAATTTCACGTTGACGGCTTTGATATCAATCTCGACTGTGAGTGGCCACGCATCAAATATTCTGATCTCTTGAAAGAAAAATTCGGTGTCGATGTCTTCAATCCAGACCGCGAACAACTCATCAAGATCCTAAAAGATAACGGACAAGAAGTTAAAGAAGAAACCACTACGAACCATCTCATCGACGATGTTTGGAAATTAATCCGCAAGACTTCCGCTGGTCCATACTGGCTCGTTGAAGAACCATTGGCCCTTAGCCCACTTGCCAAAGTCGTCCCAGAAAATCCACTTGTAACTCAGCGTTTCCATCCAATTATTGCTGGAACCGAAATGGGGAACGGCTATTCCGAGTTGAATGACCCTCTAGATCAGCTCGAACGCTTCAAAGAACAGCAAGCCGCTCGCGACGCCGGTGATGATGAAGCCCAAATGCTTGATCAGGATTTCGTCGAGATGCTCGAGTATGGTATGCCACCAGCCTGTGGTTGGGGCAACTCCGAACGCAACTTCTGGCTTCTTGAAGGCGTACCAGGTAGAGAAGCAGTACCATTTCCTATCATGAAATCTAAGGAAGACTAAAAATAAAAACCGTCACAATCGTGACGGTTTTTTGATTCGTTTTTATATCACAGCGTATTTACTGTTACATTCTTCTTCAAATAGTCCTAGCTTCAATCCTAAAATAGAGCTTATTTTCCTGTGTGGAAACCCCATATGACGAGCATCGAAATCTGTAGCTATTTACCTTTTCGCCAAGACTATTCTTTGCCCGATATGCATCAGCATCAATCATTGACATACGAACAAAGTCATCTAGATGCTTAGCGACATATTCTTCGCGCCAATCGGTATCTCCATCACATTCTTCGGGCTTCAGCATGTCGTAAAATACCTTGTAGCAATCCTTGCCTTTTTCATCGGTTTGAAACGATACGCGACCGACTTTCGAACGGCAAAACTCCCTAACTTTTGATGAGCCAAATTGATACTTGTCACGAATCGTGGCGACCATTTGTGGACGTTTTGGTGGTTTCAGCGGATAGTACCGCTGATACGCCTCGATTGTGTCACCAGGCTGGAACACTCTCAAAATATTTGCCTCGATGTTTCGAATGGAAACATTATACGTTGTCGCGAGATTAATTAGTTCCAAGACGTTCTTATCGGAAGTCGATTCCGGCTCCTCGCCGGACCTAATCTTAGAGTAAACACCATCTTGATTGAAAAACATCCCCGATTCCGGGTCGATACTTAATCCCCGAATCGTCGTGAGAGCCGGAGCAATCCGGATCAGGAGCGTACTGATCGTGTCCCCATCTCGAAGGCTAAGAAAAGCCTTCTTAAAGGCGGCACTTTCAAACTTGTAGTGAGGATATTTTTGATATATCTCCCAAAAGATCACCCCCATAATCGAATGCCCTTCCTTATCAACGTAAAGTCTCTTGTCTGTTGAAAACGCGAGAGTCGTCTCAGCGTCCCGATACGACTTATACGTATTGCCAGAGAATGATCCAACCTCGAAATATCTTCCATCAACACGGCAATAAAACGATGCTCCAGACAAACTCCTCTCAATTGGACGGCCACATCCCAAACAGTATTCTTTCATAACAACCCCTCCTTTTTAAAGTGCAAAAAACGAATCTATCTCTTATTATTATACTATATTTTAGGTATTTAGTCAACCAAGGCCCTGTGCTATAATATGCTTATATGCCAAACTTTAAGCTTCATTCCAAGTATCAGCCAACCGGCGATCAGCCAGCGGCCATCGATCAGCTCGTTAATGGGATTCTTTCCCATAGGCGCGAGCAAACGTTACTTGGTGTGACCGGCTCCGGCAAAACTTTTACGATGGCAAACATCATCGAAAAGGTTCAGAGGCCAACCCTTATCCTTGCCCACAACAAAACTTTGGCGGCCCAACTTTACTCTGAGTTTCGCGAATTTTTCCCAGACAACGAAGTTCATTATTTCGTTTCGTACTTCGACTACTACCAACCAGAAGCTTACATTGCTTCAACCGACACCTACATCGAAAAAGACTCCGCCATCAATGACGAAATCGACCGCCTCCGCCATGCCGCAACCGAAGCCTTACTTACGCGCCGCGACGTAATCGTAGTTGCTTCCGTTTCTTGTATCTACGGCATTGGTTCTCCAGCCCACTATCTCGAAATGTCGCTCCCGCTCTGGAAAGACGGCTCTTCCTGGAAGGTCGTAAATCCAGA
>CAMJEK010000013.1 GCA_946404685.1 uncultured Candidatus Saccharibacteria bacterium
CCAGTAGCGGCGATTATACTGCAATAGCGGGAAACTAGCAAGGTGCCAAATTATACAGGAAACCACCGAAAGGTGGTTTTTTGTGATCCTAAAACACTTGCATGCAGATAAATAGTATGGTATAATATAAGCAGAATGTGGTCCGCGATATAGACAATTACGGATTGCGTTCTACATGAAAAGTTCTTTACATGTTGTACTCCCTGGCTAGAAGATAAAAGGAGATCTTCGAAAAGGGGGTGAGCTGACGACGGATTTGTGTCTGATGCCGATGGGTACTGGTGAAAAGGGGTCCACTAAGTAGTGACGAACGGAAGGTGGATGGTTAAATTAAAACCGAAATCAAAATCGTAACCCAAAGCGGTTATTCCAAAAAAACATTTAACCAACCCTTCGAGGTAGGCCTACACCGATCAGATGGAGGGTTCAACCTCCCTCCCGGCTCATGCGTCGACCACGACGTGTTTCTGTTCTTTATCCTTATGGGCGAGACCCTCCATACTCGCCCATTTTTAATGCCAACAAAAAACCGCCCCAAAGGGCGGTTTTTAAATGATTATTCTTCGTCGCTTTCTTCGATAGCGGAGAGAAGAGAATCCTCAACATTGGTCTTTTTCTTCTTTGGCGCAGCTTTTGAAAGCTCAATATCGATGTCATATCCAGTGAGCTTTGAAGCGAGACGGACGTTTTGACCTTGCTTACCGATAGCGATTGATTGCTGATCTTCGGTAACAAGAACCTTAGCGTGCTTGCCGTCAATTTCAACCTTAACGACCTCAGCTGGGGAGAGAGCTTCACGAATAAACTCGGAAGCATTATCGCTCCAGTTAATGATGTCGATTTTCTCACGTTCGCCGATTTCATTCATGACGGCTTGGACGCGGACACCACGGCCACCAACGAAGGTACCAACTGGATCAACGCCAGAGACAGAAGAGGTAACTGCGATCTTGGTGCGGCGACCAGCTTCGCGAGCGATGCCCTTGATTTCGACGGTGCCGTTTTCGATTTCAGGAACTTCCTGGCGGAAGAGATATTCGATAAACTCAGCAGAACCACGGGAAAGAATTAGTTGTGCGCGGGAATCATCACGTTCGATACCCTTAATATAAACTTTGATACGTTCACCAACGGTATAGAATTCGCCATCGATTTGTTCAGAACGTGGCATAATACCATTTGCGCGGCCGAGGTCAATACGGACCAACTTTGGCTCAACGCGAGAAATGGTACCGTTGACGACGGTTCCAATCTTATCTTCAAACATTGTGAGCACAGCTTCACGCTCAGCTTCACGGAGTCTCTGAACGACAACTTGTTTTGCAGTCATTGCAGCGACACGACCAAAGGTCTTAACTTCATATTTTTCTTCGACGATATCGCCAATCTTCTTGCCTTTGCCGGCTTCCTTTAGTGGGATTTCGGTGGCAGGATTGTAAGCAACATCATCTTCGATAACTTCGCGCATCACAAAGACATCAGCTTCGCCGGTGGAAGTATTGAGGGTTGCACGGACGTTCATATCACGATCGCCATTATCACGGCGCCAGGCAGCAGCAATGGCTTGTTCGATCACATCAAGAACGGTCTCTTTTGGCAAATTTTTTTCTTCAGCAATGACATCAACTAGTGCGGCCATCTGCTTCAAATCTAGATTTTCCATTTTATCCTTTCTTTAAATTAAAAATACCGTCTCTTTTTAGGAGCCGGTCAAATTCTGTATATACCTATTATAGCACAGAAAAATATTTGTGCAATAGATTATTTTGGCACTCTTGCTTTTAGAGTGCTAATTTGCTATACTTGGGATATGCAAGAAGAATTTAGTGAGATAATGAACCATCTTTCCGAAAACGCTCGTTTCGCTCTTCAGAAAGCCGATTTTTATAGTAAGAAATATAACAATGGATACATGGGGACTGAGCATCTTTTGATGGGTATCCTCAGTATCGACACCTCGACCGGTGCCAAAATGGTCCGCGAACAAGGTGCCACCATTGATGAAGTTGAAAAAGCTTTGAACAAGCCAGCCGCTGAAGTTCCAGGTTCCGATATGGCTATGATGTCACTTTCCGAAGCGGTCATTCTGACTCTCCGTATGGCCCGTGGTTACACCAAAGAGCAGGGCCTCACGGTCATCGGCACTGAGCATATTTTATACTCGCTTCTCACTCAACCAAACTCTCGCGCCAATCTTATCCTGACCGACCTAAACGTTGACATCGACAAAGTTCTCGATGATATCGAGGCTCTCGTTGCCAAGCAGACTGCCGACGAAAAACTCAAAAAAGAAAAAGAGAAATATATCAGAAAAGCTCCACTCAAATTCCTCGGCCGATACGGCAAGGATTTGACCGAAGAAGCTCGCGCTGGCAAACTCGACACCGTTATCGGTCGCGAAAGCGAAATCGAACGCGTAGTCACGGTCCTTTCTCGTCGCACCAAATCCAACCCAGTTCTTATTGGTGAAGCCGGTGTCGGCAAAACCGCAATCGTAGAAGGGTTAGCAACCAAAATCGTCAAAAACGAAGTCCCGGGCTCACTCATTGGCAAGCATATTTATCAAGTCGACCTAAGCTCGGTCGTTGCTGGAACCAAATTCCGCGGTGAATTTGAGGAACGCATCAAAGGCATTATTGATGAGGCGACTGGCGACGATTCTATCATTCTGTTCATCGACGAAATCCACTTGCTCTGCGGAGCGGGTTCGTCTGAAGGGTCCATGGATGCAGCAAACATCCTAAAACCAGCCCTGGCCAGAAATTCCATCAACCTTATTGGCGCCACCACGCTCGACGAATATCGAAAGACCATCGAAAAAGACAAGGCTCTCTCCCGTCGCTTCCAGACTGTGATCGTTGAGGAGCCAAGCGCCGCTGTCACGCTCAGAATATTGAAAGGTATCAAAGGCCACTACGAAAAACATCATGGCGTCGTTATTCCAGACAAAATCCTAGAAACTGCCATCAACATGTCCAGTCGCTACATTAACGACCGTTTCATGCCGGACAAAGTAATCGACGTGATCGACGAAGCTAGCGCTATCGCTAAAGTTGCTGCAGACAAAAAGGGTGGTAGCAAATATAAGAAGCTCAAAATCGAAAAAGCCACGATTGAAGAAAAAATCATCGAAGCCGCCGAAGCGGAAGACTACGAAAAAGCTGCCAATTTGAAGACTGAATCCGCCAGAATCGAACAGGATATCAAAAAGCTTGAAAAATCCGGCGTCAAGAAAAACGAAACTCCAACCCTGACCGAGGAAAACCTCGCAACGGCAATTTCTCTAAAAACTGGTATTCCAGTCTCCAAGGTCCACGGTTCCGAAATGAAACTCCTCATGAACCTAGAAGATCATTTGAAGGAATCCATTATTGGTCAAGATGAAGCCATTGAAAAAATCGCCAAAGCCATTCGTCGTGGTCGCTCCGGTATTGCTGATCCAAAGCGCCCAATCGGCTCATTCATCTTTATGGGCCCAACCGGTGTCGGCAAAACCGAGCTTGCCAAAGTTATTGCACGCGAAGTCTTTGGCGGCGAAAACGCTCTCATCAAAATCGACATGTCCGAATTTGGTGAAAAGCATAATGTCTCCCGTCTCGTTGGCGCGCCAGCTGGTTATGTCGGTTACGATGATGGCGGCAAGCTAACCGAAGCTGTCCGCAGGAAGCCGTATTCCGTCGTCCTCTTTGATGAAATCGAAAAAGCCCATCCGGACGTCTTCAATATGCTTCTCCAAATTTTGGAAGATGGTATTTTGACGGATGCTCAAGGCAACAAAATCAAATTCAACAATACCATTGTCATCCTAACCAGCAACCTTGGCTCAGCCGACATGTTCCACGAAGCCGAAATCGGCTTCACGGCCAAAACCGCAAAAGACAAGAAAGCCTTGAAGGAAGAATACGAAGAAAACAAGGCCTATGCCATGAAGGCTCTAAGGAAAAACATGCGCCCAGAGCTCATCAACCGCCTTGATTCAATCATTGTCTTCCATGCTTTGACCAAGAAAAATGTTGAGAAAATCTTCGACAACCTCATTGATGATTTGAAACGCCGCCTCGCCACAAAGGGAATGAGCATCAAAGTTTCCAAAGAAGCCAAAGACTATCTCATTAAGAAAGGTTACGATCCGGAAAACGGCGCTCGTCCACTTCGCCGCGCCATCGAGGATGAACTTGAGTCGCTTCTTTCCGAAGCCATCATCGAAGAAAAGATAAAAAAAGGCGAAATTGCGATTGTTAATTTAGCCAAAAATCATCTAAAATTGGAAATAGAACATGAAGAAAAATAAAGACGGGTTCAAATTTGGTCTTGCCGCAGCGTTCATGGTTGTCACGATTACGCTGACTGTTCTTGTCATGATCAACTATAACGCCGTTCATGATTTTCTCTCCAGTATTTTCTATATTCCAAGCTCCGAAAAAGTTGAAGACCTAGAAAAAGAACTCGACCTCACATATAACGGCCAGCTCGTTTTTAGGGCTTCTCGTCCAGTCGTCGACGATAGTCAGAATTTTAATAGTTCTTGCGGCACTACCGACCTCAGTGCTCCGGTTCTTGGCTGTTATGAAAATAGCACCATTCATATTTATAATATCGAAGAGCCAGCGCTGACCGGTATCATGGAGTCGACCGCTGCGCACGAGCTTGCGCACGCAATCTGGGCTCGCATGTCTGATGGGGAAAAGAAAGCACTCGAACCAGTTCTTGAGGAAGTCTATAATAAAAATTCCGACAGTCTCGCTGTTTTGAGCGAGTATACTAAAGAAGCACGCACCGATGAACTCTTTGCTCGCGCTGCAACCGAAATCAAAAATGTGCCTTCAGAACTTGAGAAAATCTATGCCGGCTACTTTGCCGACCGCAACAAAATTGTCAGCTTCTTTGATAATTATTATTCTGTCTTCAAAGATCTCAACGACAAGCTGAAGTCCCTTTTGTCCGAAATTGAATCACTCCAAAAGACTATCGAAACTGAATCCGAAGACTACACAACTCGCTCCAACTCTTTGAAAGTTGCCATCGAGGAATTCAACAACTGTGCCGAAACTCAGGATTGCTACGATTACGCAACTTTTGCGACGCGCCGCACAGAGCTCACGAACGAACAGGAAGCCCTGAAGACGCTCTATGGAAAAATCAAGAGCGAAATCGCAAGATATTATGAACGCATCGATGAATACAATAAAAATGTATTTAAGACGATTTATTACGAAGGTAAGATTAATTCAAATCTTTGAAAGGAGAATATGAAAGATACACTAGTCCCAACCATTATCGAAGAAACCAATCGCGGTGAGCGCGCCTTTGATATTTATTCAAGGCTCCTCAAAGACCGCATCGTCTTCCTCGGCGAAGACGTCAACTCGCACACCGCAAATCTCGTCGTCGCCCAGCTACTCTACCTCGCGCACGAAGACCCGAAGAAACCAATCAAGCTTTATATCAACTCTCCAGGCGGCTCAGTCTATGACGGCCTCGCCATTATCGATACCATGAACTATATCGAGCCAGATGTTGAAACGATCGGTATCGGTCTTCAAGCTTCTATGGGCGCCATGTTGCTTTCATCCGGCGCCAAAGGCAAACGATTCTGCCTCGAAAATGCTCGCATCATGATTCATCAACCATCCTCCGGCACTGAAGGGAAAATCACAGACCAGGAAATCATGCTAAAAGAAGGAATCTTCTTAAAGAAACGCCTCGCCGAAATCTTTGCTAAAAACACTGGCAAAAAACTCGAGCAAGTTGAAAAGGATATGGACCGTGACAACTGGATGTCTGCCGAAGAAGCATTGAAATATGGCATCATTGATAAAATCATCAAGTAGTATGGACGAAGAAATTCTTTTGATCGATAAACCGGCTGGCGTCACGTCTTTTGGCGTGGTCGCCAGAGTTCGTCGCAAGCTTTCCGAAAAAGCTGGCAAGAAAGTTAAGGTCGGCCACACTGGTACGCTTGATCCATTTGCAACCGGCCTTCTGATTCTTTTAGTCGGAAAGGGGACTAAGCGCTCAAACGAATTTTTAAAGCTCGACAAAACTTACGAAGCCTGCGTCCATCTCGGAGCCACCTCAACCACCGGCGATCCAGAAGGAGAAATCGAAGAAACTAACGCGGCCCCAGTTTCGCTCGAAGAAATTCAAAACATTCTCCCAAAGTTCATCGGTGAAATCTCGCAACGCGTGCCAAACTTTTCTGCGGTCAAAATCAATGGTGAACGTGCCTACAAACTAGCGCGAAAAGGCGTCGATGTTGAAATGCCAGTTCGAAAAATCAACATTTACAGTCTAGAAATAATAGACTACAAATGGCCGGAACTTAAAATACGCTGCCATGTTTCCTCCGGAACCTATATCCGCACTCTCGGCGAGGACATAGGTAAGGAGTTAGGCACCGGTGCTTATCTCACAGCCCTTCGTCGCACCGCCATCCGCGACTACCGCGTCGAAGACGCAATCACCCTCGAAGATTTTATGAAATAAAAACCCCGGGTCTTTAGGCCCGGGAGTTTTTTTGAGGATTTGTTATTATGTACTTTCCGGACATGCCTCCCATGAACCGGACAACAGTGTTTGTGATGGACTGCACTAAGTATTCCGATAATTCATTATCGCAACCCTTGATCCCAATTGTGATCGAAATAAAAGCCTCATACTCTGTCGCATCTAACCAATCTGTCTTAACTTTCTTCTGAATCTTCAGCGTTTTGCATCTGTCCATTGAATAAAACGCTGCGTCATCCTTGGTATTGCCAAGACTGATGGTCTCATAAAGCGGCTCTGATTCGGTCTTGTCAAATGTCGTCCACGTCGTCTTGCTGTACAGCCATTCGTGGCCATAGACAGTCTCAGCCTCTGTCTTAATCTTGACGATGCCACCCTCGACTGTCGGAACAGATTCACTGTCCACAATTCTTCTTATATCCTCTATAAGGTCCGAATACTCTTTTCTCTCCGCCATCATTTGTCCCTCCTTTGTTTTTGTGCGCATAAAAAGAATACTGCTTATATTATTATACCATATAATTCACAAAAACTCAAGGAGACGCATTTTTTGGAACGAAGCCTCCGGGCCCACTCTTCTCCGTTATTAACAACAAAAATGAGCCTATCTCTGGCTCTGATTCTTGTGTGGTGATCTCTGCGAGAGTCGAACTCGCATTGACGGGATGAAAACCCGTTGTACTAACCGTTATACTAAGAGACCACGGTACTTAAATTTTACACTACTTTAATCGAATTTGCAAGTGTGAACTAGCTTTGTCTCGAAATCATTTTTCCCGTATGGGGCGCGCGGATAATAATAAACCGTCGTGGTGTTTGTGTCGCAGTGACCTTCGAAGAATTTTCGATAGTTCGCGTATTTGCCAGAATTAAACGAAAGGAGCTGCCTGAGATAAACTGGCGCAAATCCATATTCAGAATATTTCTCGAACGCAGCGTTTCGATCTCCCACGATTGTCGAAGAAAAACGATCGTAATAATATTCGCGATAATATGTATCAGCAAGGAAATTTAACTTTCCCATCACATTGCGTTCGGTTGTAAAATAAAGCTTCGCAAAGGTTTCTGCGCCAACAATAATCATGAGGAGAACTACGACGATCGTAATCAAAATGCGATAACCATCTGCATCGTTGACCTTTTTCCGTTTTGTCCGCCTATAAAAACCCTTGGTTTTCTTCATATAGCTTAAGTTTAGCACAAAAAACTGATATAATAAAAGATATGAGCAAATTATTCAAACGTACTAAAATTCTTGCAACGATTGGCCCATCGACCAACACAAAGGAAATGGTCGAAGAGGTCATCATGGCAGGCGTCAATGGGTGTCGCCTAAACTGTTCGCATGGCTCGAATGAAGAGCGCGATCAACAAATCAAATGGATTCGCGAAGCAGCCGAAAAGAAGGGCCGCTCTGTCGCTATCCTCCAGGATCTCCAAGGTCCAAAAATCCGTCTCGGCATGCTAAAAGACAATTATCTCGAGCTCAAAGCCGGAGATGAACTTGTTCTTGATTATGCACTTGAGTCGCACGATGGCTCTTTGAATGTGCCAGTTCAATACAACCTCGCTGAGAAAGTCCAACTTGGCGAACCAATCTATTTATTTGATGGTCATATCAAAACTCACGTCGTTGAGATTATTTCGGAAACCGCCATCAAGGTCTGGGTCGAAAACGACGGTTTCATCATGTCAAAAAAAGGTCTCAACCTTCCAGAAACAAATTTCGACGGCGACATCTTAACCCAAAAAGATCTCTCCGATATTGAATACGGCGCAAACTGCGACTATGATTATGTCGCTCTCTCTTTCGTCCAAAACGCCGAAGACATCAACAAACTTCGCCAAATTCTCTTGTCATACGGTTCAAACGCCAAAATTGTCGCAAAGATTGAAACCAAGCGCGCAATCGAAACCGACGAAAATCTTGAAGAAATCGTTAAGGCTGCAGATGGCATCATGATCGCCCGTGGCGATATGGCTGTTGAGGCTGGCGCAGAGGTTGTGCCAATTATCCAGCGCAAACTTATCGCTATGTGCCGTGCCCATTCTAAGCTTTGCATTGTTGCAACTCAAATGATGAGCTCAATGGTCGACAGTCCAGAACCAACCCGTGCTGAAGTTTCCGACGTCGCAAACGCAGTTATTCAAGGCGCCGACGCCGTGATGCTCTCAGATGAAACCGCAAACGGTGAGCATCCGCTCGAAACCGTCCAAGCCATGAAGCGTGTCATCCTTTACACCCAAAACCATACTCGCATCACTCCAATCAACCAAGAGCCAGTTGGTGACTACGAAAACTATGATGCAATTTCCGATGCAGCTGCTCGTCTCGCCGAGAATATCGACGCCGACGTTATTATCTGCCAAACCGCCTCTGGCGCAACTGCCACTGCAATTGCAGCACAACGTCCAAACGTACCAATCATAACGGTGACAAGCGACAAACGTGTTGCTAATCAAATGGCCCTAACTTACGCCAACTCTGCTTTTGTTCGCCCATATTCTGAAAACTATGGCTACGATCTTGCAGTTGAGCTAAAGAATAATGGCTACATTCAGCTCGAAGAGGGCAAAAAAGACCTTGCTGCCGTCATCGTTTCTGGTGGCAAAGGCAAAATCGGTGGGACAGATACAATTCAAGTTCGTTACGTATAAGGAGAAAACATGAAAACCATCCGCGACATCGATATCGAAGATAAAATCGTTTTGGTCCGCACAGATTATAACGTTCCGATGGAAAACGGAAAAATCACAAGCGACCTAAGGATTCGCGCAAGCCTTCCAACCATAAAATATCTTTTGGAAAATGGTGCCAAAAAAATCGTCATCATTTCTCATCTCGGTCGTCCGGATGGTAAACCAAGCGAAGAGTTTTCTCTAGCTCCAGTTGCGAAAGCCATCGAAAAACTTCTTCCGAAAGAAAAAATCGAATTCAAAGCCAAAAACACCGGCAGCTTCGACGAGAAATCGCGTATTGCACTTCTTGAAAACCTTCGCTTTGACGCTCGAGAAGAAGAAAACTCTGAAGACTATATCAAAGAGATCGTTGATTTTGTGAAGCCAGATTTCTTTGTTCAGGATGGCTTCGCTGTGGTCCACCGTGCCCATGCCTCGACCTCTGCGGTCGCCAAATTCCTTCCTGTCTATGCAGGTTTACTTGTCGAAAAAGAAGTCAAAGAACTTTCAAGCGTTCTCAAAGATCCTGAGCATCCATTCGTTGCCGTGATTGGCGGCTCAAAAGTTGACGACAAGGCCCCACTCATCAAGAAATTCCTTGGCCTTGCTGACAAAATCATCGTTGGCGGTAAAATTGCTGCCGATGGCTACACTTCAGAAGACGAAAAGATTTACGTTGCCGAAGATTTTGACGAAAACATTGCTGGAGAAAAACTTGACGTCGGTCCACTCGCAACCATCCAAATCGCAAAATATTTGGAAGACGCAAAAACTATTGTTTGGAATGGCCTCCTAGGCAAAGCCGAAGACCCAGCCTACGCAACCGCCTCGATTTTGACCGCCGAAATCATTGGCCGCAATCAGGGTGCAAAGTCCGTTATCTGTGGTGGTGACACAACCGGCTTTGTTGAAGAGCTAATGAAAGAACACAAAGACCTATCATACTCGCTTATTTCTACCGGTGGTGGGGCCGCACTTGAATATCTTTCCGGAAAGAACCTCCCAGGTCTTGCAGTCATCGAAAAATAGCTATAGAAACGTACAGATATTCACTACATGATATATTTCATGCTATAATAGTAGTATGAAAAATGTGAAAACCTACCAACAAATCATTGGGGAAACAATTGAACAATTGCGCATTCAGAAGAACATGACGCAAGGTGATTTGGCCAAAGCTGTTGGCTCGTCTCAGTCTGCTATTCATCGCATTGAAAAAGGTGGTCAAAATATTTCTCTAGACATGATTAAGCGTCTTGGCGCGGCCCTAGATACTCAAATCCTCTCTATAAACGATACTGCATCGCAAGGTTTTCGCATCAATGGCGGCAGGGAGCTTTCTGGAGAAATCACCATTAACACTTCCAAGAACGCTTCAGTCGCACTACTTTGTGCATCCATTTTGAACAAGGGAAAAACCTACATCAAGCGTATCGCGCGTATCGAAGAGGTCTTTCGCATTATTGAAGTTTTGGAATCTATCGGCGTGAAATGTGTTTGGCGCAATCGCCATCGCGATCTCGAGATTATACCACCCGACGAATTAAATCTCTCAACCATGGATGTTGAGGCTGCCCGTCGCACGCGTTCTATCCTGATGCTGCTTGGCCCACTCCTTCACATGAAGGATGAATTTAAGATGCCATACGCTGGCGGATGTTCGCTTGGCGTACGCACAGTCGAGCCACACCTCAAGGCCCTCGACGAATTCGGCCTTAACGTTGACGCAAAGAGCACCAGCGGTTTTTATGAAGTCAAAGTCGACAAAGAAAAGCGCTCGCAAAAAGGAGACAAATATATTGTTCTCATCGAACGTGGTGACACGGTAACCGAAAACGCCATCATGGCCGCAGCACTTTATCCTGGAAAAACCACACTTGTTGGAGCGTCTCCAAACTATATGGTCCAGGATGTCTGTTTCTTCCTCGAAAAACTTGGCGTAAAGATTGAAGGTATCGGAACCACACGTCTCGTCGTCCACGGCAAGGAAAGCATCAACATGGATGTCGAATACAGCCCGTCAGAAGACCCAATTGAAGCGATGTCATTTATCGCCGCGGCGCTTGTTACTCACTCCGAAATCAAGGTTCTTCGTGCCCCGATCGAATTCTTGGAAATCGAGCTCGAAATCCTAAAAAATATGAATGCAAAAATCGAAAAGTCTGAGGAATATTTCTCAGCTAACGGGCGCACTCGTCTTGTTGACCTCACGGTCAAAAAAGCCAAGCTTGTCGCTCCAATCGATAAAATCCACCCAATGCCATTCCCAGGTCTTAACATCGACAACTTGCCGTTCTTCTCGGTCATTGCCGCCGTTGCGGAGGGAAGAACCCTTATTCATGACTGGGTATTCGAAAACCGTGCTGTCTATACTACCGAGCTTACAAATCTTAACGCGAAGGTCGATCTTCTCGATGCTCACCGCGTATTTGTTGAAGGCCCAACCAACTGGCGCCCAGCGGAGCTTATGGCTCCAAAGGCTCTTCGACCAGCCGTAGTTATTCTTATTGCAATGCTCGCTGCTCCAGGAACTTCAATTTTGAGGAACGTCTACTCGATTCAGCGTGGCTATCAGGACTTCCCAGATCGTCTTCGCCACCTCGGTGCCGACATCTATCCGTTAACCGGCATCTAGTTATCAACTTATGCTAAAATAGTTTCATGAAGAATAAACTTTTTGGGGCTGCACTTGCATTATCGCTATTCTTTGCGACGCTAATCTCGGCCAATACTTTTGCCGCTACTACGATTACAATTGCACCGGCCGATAATACTGTCAGTCTTGATTCCGGAACCAAACGTGACTACGCCATCAAAGTCAAAAACACTGGCGTGGATTCAGTTCGCGTTCGAGTTTATGCTGCACCATATTCTATTCCAAACGATAATTATGAAGTCGACTTTTCGACCTACAATCAATGGAATCAGCTCACCAACTGGCTAACCTTTCTAGACGACGACGAAGCTGAACAAAAAGAATTGAATTTTACTTTGTCCGGCGGGGAAGACAAAACCCTAACATATATAATAACTGTGCCAGAAACTGGTATTCCAGACGGCGGCCAATACGCAACCATCTTTGCTGAGGCAAATGGCTCAAAGGGAACTACGAATGGCCTCAACGTCTCTGGCCGTGTCGGCGCAACTGTCTATGGTGAAACAGATGGCACCAGTGTCAGAAGCGGCGACATCCTCAGTGTTGACGCCCCGACCTTTATGACGGGCGGAAAATATGTCGTGACTTCGCGCGTCAAAAACGACGGCAACGTCAATCTCTCTGCAACCCGCGAAATTAAAATCGAATCACTCTATGGACAAACTTTGCATCTTGCAAACGACAACGCCTCAGTATTCCCGGGCACTACTCGCACCATCACAACTGAATGGAAAGATGTGCCGGCGCTTGGTGTATTTAGGGTGACCTACAATCTCTACTATCTCGGAGACGTGAAGGAAGTCTCGCTCATGCTCGTTGTTATGCCGGTTTGGATGATGGTAGTCATAGCTGCTGGTGCTGTTGCTCTTCTTGGTCTTATTATTATTGGCATCAAAACCTTGGCAAAGAAGCTACGCAAATAAAACGCTTGCGCTTTTAAAAAAAACATGTTAGTCTTAAGCTAAGAGTGCTGGAGCATAATTTTAAGAAGGGAAATTATGCTTACCAAAATAAATAGTAATAACAAGGCCAAAATATTAGCCACTGTGTTAGCTTTTTTGGTTTCATTTAATATTTCCGGTGCCGCATTTGCGGAGCCAGGCGTTTCTATAACGGACGCACAGTGTACTAACACGTTCCAAGGCGCCGAACGTACAGACTTCAACATTACCGTTGATGGCCTAACTATTACGACGGACGATGTCAAGTTTGAATCAGTTGGCGATAAACTTGTCTGTTCACTAACGATCAACAATAATACAGACGATATCGTTGAAGTTGATACAAACGGCATTATTGCAGAGTCCAACGACCATATCCGCTACAATCTTTCTTCCAGCACCGGCAACACTATCGATATAAATGCCTTCAAAACCTTCGTCTATACCGCTGAGTACGTTGCCACTTTTGATGAAGCACAAACCTTCGACAAAACACTTGAAATTAAACTCACTGCCGACGATATTGACGTGCCAAATACTGGTATGGTGACAACTGGGGAAAATAACGGACAGGAAATAATCAATATCGCCGAATCTATCGCAATTGTTTTTGGTGTTATTGCGCTTATTGCACTCATCATGCGTAAATCCAAAAAGCAAATTGTCGCTCCTGTCATTCTTGCTATCCTTTCGCTCTCCGCCGCACAGTTCACTGCAAACGCCCTTCACATCGCAACCGTAACGGTAAAAAGCAAAATTGTGGTTAGTATCGAAGTCCCGGAGCCATACTATGGCGTGACCATGTCTAATCTCAATGGGCTCACTAGCAACATCTTCACATATTCTCCTGACACCGAAATGTTCCCAATTGATGCCTACTCAAGGGCATCGACATCCTTTAGAGGTAATATAGTAGACAATCGTTTCACGAGCTCTGGAGCGTTCATAGTTGACGCCCGTGAAGCAGTTGGTCAATGGACCGTCGATATGACAAACACTGGCGGCAGCGCTGCAATGGTTGCTGGCGCGCCAATAATTACCGGTCTCACTGATGAACAAAAAGAATTTGTCGATATTAAGGTTCAATATGAATACGACACGCCACTCCAAGCTAATGATCTCATTGCCCCGGGTGAAATGAAGCGCCTCCTTATTCGCGCAACCTACAAAGATGACTACAACGGTCCACTACATACTAACGAAAATATTTCCTTCTCAGTTGAAATTCCATACGTTCTAGCAAACAGCCGTGCAAGAGAAATACATGATGGTGCAGGTTGGCTCCTCCCGCGTGCATATGACAACTTCTATACATTTAAAAACATTACATCAACCGATGGCAGGAAAGGTTTGAGTTCAAGCGAGCGACCACATCCATTCATGAACCCAAAAACTGATGGCGCCGTTGTCACTTTCCAAACTGCAGACGAACTAGACCTAAGCAATGCGGTCGAAATGGATTCTGGTAGTAAAAGCGTCGACCTCTCACTATGGCAAGATGGTTCAGTGATTGGCTGGATTGAAGAGAACGAAAACAGTGCAGCCGATAGCAAAAAATATGACTACTATGTCTACTCGTCGACAGGCGAAGTGGTAGTTGATCAATGTGATTATCTATTTCAACCACAACAGTACAATAATGGCGGTATGTTCAGCGATATTGAAAAAATTGATCTGCATGGATTCAACTTTGAACGCTGCGCAAGTGCATACTACATGTTCGGCTATATTGGTGGCCAAAGCGGAAGAACTGTTACGATTGATCTCGGCGACTGGACTGGCGAAAATCTATACACCACATACTATATGTTCTATACCGCTGGCAGCAGCTATGGTGCTAACATAATCTTTAGCGATAACTGGAACCCAATTAATGTTAGAGACGCCGCTCGCATGTTTAGCTCCGTTGGCTTCAGCTCTAGTAATGTAAACATCGACATTTCCGGTTGGCAATTTAATAACTTGCTCGACATGAGCTACATGTTCGGTGATCTTGGACGTGGCACGGACGCCGTCATTAATATTAACGCCAGCAACATTAATATCCCAAGGGTAAAAAATATGAGTAGTGTATTCTGGAGTTTGGGTGGCAACAGCGCAAAATCAGTCACGATTGATGCCTCCGGATGGACGTATGATACCGTGACCAATATGAGTGCTATGTTCAGCGAAACCTGTTCATCTCCAACCATCGAAACGTGTGACGTCAACATTGATATCAGGACCCCAAATGTCGAGAATATGGCCAGCATGTTTAGGAACACGTCTACCAAGCTTACTGACGATATTGATTTCAGCAAGTTTGACACCTCTAAAGTTCAAAATATGGGAGAGATGTTCTCCAACCTTAGACCAGTCGGCGACACGCTTACCTTGGATCTTTCAAGCTTCGAAACTCCAGTTCTCGAGAGGGCAAAATCATTCTTCTATGGAGATTACAGTAATAATCTCAGGCATCTCGAGCTAGACATCAGCGGATTCGACTTCTCTCATTTGACGGAAAGCTACGGCACTTATGATCGATTTATTAGTAATCTCCCAAGTTCAATTGAGAGTGTCGTCATCTATGTCAAAGACCAAGACGCCAAAGATTTTGTAATTAACAGGAGTAGATCACTCTTCGGATCGCACGCCATTCAAAACACCGAGGTTGTGATAAAATAAGCATGAGCATGAAAAGGTCATACAAAGCATTACTCGCAGTAGCATTTGTCGCGGCAGTTTTTGGGGCGCCGTATTCGCTAACCTTTGCTGAGACCTCCGGCTCAACCGATGTAAAGCTTTCTATCGACCCAACTCTATCTATTGCGCTTAGCACAAACAATGTCGAATTTGATATCGACACTCCAAATTTACTCACTAACAACATGACCGTAACCGGCTCAACCAACTCTGCGAACGGTTACACTATCTCCGTGAATGCGAACAATGCATATACAAGTTTGAAACATGAAAACCAAGGTGTTTCCGAAAACATTCCAACACTCTCCGAAGTTTCTTCGGTCGCGTCTTTCCCGAACGTAGCTTGGGGCTATACAAACAGCTTAAGTTTAATGTCGGATGAAGTCTCTGGTTCCACAAACTTCAGACCGATCCCACAATCCGCGACTAATGTGTTCGAAACCTCTGCATACGGCAGCGCAAGCCACATCTTCACAACTGGCGTCAAAGTAGGTAGCGCAATTCCAGCTGGTGCCTATTCAAACGACCTCCTCTTCACTATCGTTGCAAACTACGTTGAGGAGCCAGAAGAGCCGCTCGTGCCTTATCCGGACGTTGCAGTAACAAATCATGAATCGCTTTCTAATTATAGATATTCATATGCTATGGACCCACTATTCCAAAAGTACTTTAGTAATCCCCCTTCAGACTTTAGTGCCAGCAGAAATGGCAACGTGTTTTCAGTATCAGGCGCGTTCACGGGAGACTATTATGAGGCGATCGGCCAGTGGCTGATTGATATCACTAACGTTGGTTCGAACGATGCTATGTTTGCTGGCGCACCAATCATCACCGGTCTTACGGACGAACAAAAAGAGTTTATGGAAGTGAGAGTAACCTATGAATATGGCACTCAAATGAGGAAAGGTGATCTCCTAAGGCCAGGCGAAAAGGAAAAAGTCCTTGTCCGTGTCAAGTATAAAGACGGCTATAGCGGTCCTCTCCATACCAACGAAAATATTTCGCTTTCCATCGAGTTCCCATATGCTGTAGCAAACAATATCGCAAGAAAGGCAAAAGATGGTGAAGGTTGGGTCTACATTCCTCAACAAAGCAACTATATTTACTCATACGATAATATTACGATGCTAGATTCGGATAGGCCATCCGGTGGGAGATCTGTGGCATTCCCAAGCCTTAAGAGCGACGGTGTTCCTGTATCGTTCCAGATGGCAGACACACTGGATCTTAGTAATGCGGTAACTCTAGATTCTGGCGAAAAATTCTATGATTTGTCTATCAAGGGGGATGGTTCTCTTATCGGCTGGTACGAACTAAATGAAGATGGGATCGATTATGATGGCGCTCAGTATAGTGACCAAATATTCTATGATTACTACGTCTACTCAACTATCGGAAAAGTTGTTGTTGACGCATGTGATTACCTTTTCAGGGATACGTTCAGATTTACTAGCAGAATGGACCTACATGGATTTGACTTCGAAAGATGTACCAGCTCGCAGATGATGTTTAAAGAAGTCGGTAGCGTTGGGTATGGAGGATCAAACAAAATCGATGGTGTTCCATTCGTGCTCGATCTTGGCGATTGGACTGGTGAAAACCTTCTCATCTTCTACGATACATTTATTGATACTGGCCGAAACCACCCGAGTAGTGCAGAAATCATTTTCGCAGACAATTTCAATCCAGTTAACCTAAGACACGCCCGATACGTCTTCCACTTCTTCGCCGCTGAAACGGAGAATGTTGCCGTTGATATCTCTGGGTGGGACCTCTCTAATGTCCTAGACGCAAGCTATATGTTTGCCGAGCTTGGTGAAGACTCCACCGGCACAATTGCTATCAATATGGAAGGTGTAACTACTCCAAGGCTCGTAAATGCAAACAGTATGTTCTTTAATATTGGCTCGTCGGATGCTTCAAGAGTTGTTATCAATGCACCAGACTTGACATTCGATAATGTAACAGACATGGGATATATGTTCGGCTCAACTTGTTCACGCTCCAACACGTATCCTGACACTATTTGCGATATTAATATGAAGCTTAAAACCCCTAACGTTACAAACATGAATCGAATGTTCTATAGCACGGGTAATCTCATTGGCTCGCCAGACCTCGACCTTAGTGAGTTTGATACATCGAGCGTCACTAATATGGGGGAGATGTTCAGTTACACATGGATAGAAAAAGTGATGGAAAATGTTGATTTTGAACACCTTGATACCTCAAACGTTACAAACATGGAGTCAATGTTTGGCAGTGTTCAGGTTAGCAACCCTAGCGCCGAAAGTATCACAATTGACTTGTCGCACTTCAACACGCCAAGCCTAACGAAAGCAAATTACTTCCTGTCGTTATCCAACATCTACACTCCAGGCGTCACCTACACATATAATCTAAAAAACGTTACCATTGACATGTCGAACTTTGACTTTAGTGGCGTGACCGATATAAACGGCAGTTATGCTAGATTGCTTCAGTTCGACCCGGATATTGAAAAAGTTACTGTGTACGTTAAAGACCAAGCGGCCAAGGATTTCGTCGAAAACCACGTAATCATATACAGCTATCCACAGTTCTACTACCAATTCCAAGACGGAGACGTCGTGATCAAGTAAAAGGCGAAAAAGCGTGAAAAACAAAACATCAAAAATCGTCAAAACTTCACTAGCCTTAGCGGCGCTCGCTGCTCCATCCGCAATGGTTTTTGCAGATACTTCGGGCTCAACCGATGTTAATCTTTCTATTGACCCAACTCTTTCCATTG
>CAMJEK010000014.1 GCA_946404685.1 uncultured Candidatus Saccharibacteria bacterium
CCTGGTTCCCATTCTGGGGTGTTTTCTGGACGGAAATTACGATAAAGGAATGGTGTATTAGTTTTTCTGCATTCTTCCCTGTAGGCTTCGATTTGTTCTGGGGAAGTTGGATCGGCATATGCGCGGCCGGCCGCGATCAATTTTTTTGCCCACTTTATGTAGTGTTCTTTTCTTTCAGTCTGGAAATATGGACCATTTTCTCCACCGACGATTGGGCCTTCGTCCCAATCGAGGCCGAGCCACTTCAATGTATCTTCGATTAATTCGGTTGCGCCTTCGACGTAGCGAGCTTGGTCAGTGTCTTCAATACGTAGAATCATTTTGCCGCCGGTCTGCTTGGCAACAAGATAAGGATAGATTGCAGAACGAACGTTCCCAATGTGAATATAGCCAGTTGGGCTTGGCGCAAAACGAGTAATAGCTTTTTCCATGCAAAAATTATATCACATTTATGGGGTAAAAGCTAATTTGCAGCACTAAACGAAGTTGCGATTGAACGGATTTGATTTTTGGTTAGGCTATCGTTTCTTAGGTCCATCTTGTAGACGATTCCACCGTTAACCCAGGCGGCTTCTTCGGAATCGATGTAAATTGTGAGGCCCTGTTCGCGGACGGTTACGTAGTCCTTGTCGAAGTTTTGCTTAACGTAGTTGTTAAGAAGGGCGGTTGAATCCCAGGATGATTTTTCTTCGGTGATGACAAATTTTTTGCCGTCTTTATCGTTATAGAATTCCATAGAAATTTTGCCATTTTCGGAAGTAATGGAGCCGAGGCTATGGCCACAGCGATAGCTTGGATAAGTAGCTTCGATGCCGGTTTGCATAGCGGCAACGCGAAGTGAAAAATCAGGCATGTTGATGCGAATAAGGTAGCCGATGGCAAAGACGGATGCGGTTGCGCAAGATAGGGCTAGGATAATGCGCCAGAAGCCAAATTTTGGATGGGCTTTAAGAGAAGATTTCTCTTCGGCGGAATCTTTAGCGATGTCGGCAAGAGCTTTTCTGATTGCAGCCTCTTTCAATTCGCTGGCAGACTTTTTGGCTGGCTCAGAGATGGCGGACTTCTTCATGCGCATAGTCTCACTAGCGGTAATTTGGAGAGGGTGTTTTACGGCTGGAGTGAGTGGGGTTTCTTCGGCAGCTTTGGCTGGCTCGGCAGACCTTGGGGCCTGAACAAATCCACGACTCTTAGCGGCGAGGCGTTCTGCTTCGGCACGGTTCATTTGCTCTGCGATGGCTTTGCGGCGAAGGATTTGATTATTTTTGTACTCAGCTGCCGCGTCGGTTGTTTCTCTCTTGGAATTTGGACGAGAAACATATTTGCGATTGAGGGTCGTAGATGCGTTGACTTTGCGTTTAATCACAACAGCGTCGCTACCGGATTTGTTCATTTTTTCTAATAACCTCACTTTACCTTAACCTTAATTTAACATTAAGCGTAATAAAAAAGCAAGAGGTTTTTAAAAAATGGTATAATTATTTTATGGACATTGAACAACAAAGAAAACGTCAGGCCATTAAGGTCATTTTTTCTGAAGCTATTATGTTTTTGGCCGTGATTTTTGTGATGGTAATTCTTGTCATGATCGTGTCTGGCTATTGGATCAATCAGGATTTTAAAATCGAACGACAAGGTATGATTCAGATTAATTCGCTTCCTACTGGCGCCGATATCGTAGTGGATGGCGAATCTGGTTGGATGCAGTACACTAATGGCAGTAAGATTGTGGCTAGCGGTGAGCATGATGTTGAAATCCGAAAAGACGGATATATTCCTTGGCAAAAGCATGTTTATGTTTCAGATGGACTAATGTATCGTTTGGGATACGTAAGGCTCTTTCCTGTTGAGCTCGCCCCTGAAGAGGTTGGCTTAATTGATAGTTCATTTACGAAGAGCATTGTTTCTCGTGACCATAAAAAGGTTATATATACAAATAAAACCAGCAAATGGACGATTCAGCATTTTAGTGGTAACACGTCTTCTTTTGAAGAATTGGATATCTCCGGAATTCTTCCTGGGGCGAGTAAAGCTCAGGGCATAGGCGCTGGAGTCTTTTCTGGTAATATCTTGAGCGCAAGATGGAATAGAGATAATAATAAGGTGCTTTTTGACATCCAAGATGGTGGTGAAAACTGGGTGATTCTAGATGTGGAAAATCCTGAACATAGTCTAAATCTTACACGTGCGTTCGGTATGAATTTCTCCGATAATTTTGTTTCGATGGATGATTCTGGTGATAATATTCTTGCTGTTGAGAATGGAAACCTTAGAAAGATTAATGTTCCGGGAAAATCAATCTCTGGGATTTTGGCCACAAGCGTGGGTGCGTATGACTATTTTGACGGCAAAGTGGTTTTTTATTCTGAGAATGGCGAGAGTAAATATATTGGCGGATTGGATAACTTCGAATCATTGCCAAAGAAGATTCTTGATGCCGAAAACCGTGTGCTGAAGATTAATCTTGGTAGGTTTTATGATAATAATTACCTAACTGTTGTTGATGAGAAGAATGTATCTCTGTATAGCGGTCGTATGCCGGGTTCGGATGAAGATAAGGACGCGATCGAAAAAGTTATGCAAGAAGAAATTGGCTTCGCTCCGGTTGAGATTCATGTTGGAAGAAATGATGACTTCGTCTTAATAAAAAATGGTGATAGCGTTGCTACCCTCGATATGGAATCTGAAAACGTAATTAGATTTAAGATTGATGCCCAGAAGCTAAACTGGCTCGATGATTATCTTTTCTATACTACAAAAGATGACAAAATGGTTGTTTATGACTATGATGGTCTGAACCGTCACGAGCTCCTTGACACGGTCTCAAGTAGTTTTGAGGCATTTATTCATGATGCTCGCTGGCTATATTATTATAGCGACGGCAAGATTATGGCAGCTGATCTACTTGCCAGTTAGCCAATTCCAGATTCCCTCAAAGAATGATGGGCTGTTGGATGGCATTTCAATGGTTGATTCTTGTGAGTCTGGCTTGAAATTATAAGTATCGCTTTCTTCGGCAGAATCGTAGCTTGGGGAAATTTGTTCACCGGTCACGAGCAAACGATAGCGGCTGGTTCCGAGTGGGGTGCAGGTGATGAGGGTAATAAGTGGTTTGTCGGTATCCATAGCGAGAGCGGCAACGTTGGTTGGCTCGACGACCTGTTTTTTGTTTACGGAATAGGTGTAGCGGGTGCCCTCATAATTGACATAGATAAGATCGCCGTCTTCGAGGCGTTCGAGGCCGGAGAAGATGAACTTATATTTGTTTGAGTCATAGACATCGCCTGCGGAGTGACCGGTGATGACTAGGTTGCCAATTTGGCCCGGGAAGGCATCGGCACCAGAAACGCGGTAATGGGCAACGCCGTCGGTCATAGCCTGCATAACGTCGGCATTACTAATACCGAAGTGGACTGGGACGTTGACATTTAGCTTTGGGATAATGAGCTTTGGCTCGGCTGAGACTGTTGCAGTTACAGTTGGATCGATTGATTCAATCTCGGAAGCAGCATTACCTCCTGGCGAAATGTAGGCCATGATTGGGGCGAAGATAAGGCGGTTGTATTGCAAGAACAAAATCATAAGTACGACGAATGCGCCAGCAAGTATTGGGATTATCTTACGATGGCGGCGAGTCTTTCTTGCAGAATCGGTAGCTTTCTTGCGAATAAAGAGACGCAATTTGTCTTCGGCAGTTTTTCTGCCGATAAAGATTTCCTTTTCTTCTTCTTTGTCGCGTGCATCTTTCAAACGTTCGCGCTCGATGTATGATTTGGCGGCTTTAGCATAGTATTCGCTATAGTATTTCTGGTAGTAATCTTGCCAGGCAGAATGGTATTTTTTCCAGGATTCGGAATTGATGGTTGGGTTAATAGCCTCTTGTTTCATGGAAGAGGCGTTATTCATATAAGTTTGATGATCCTGAGCATTCTTTCGGGCGGCAGCAGAGTAGGCAGCAAGAACTTTACGCCTTGCGATTGTCGAGGCGGTCTGGCGCTGCAAATCAGCACTGCTTGGCTGTGTCGGTTGAACTACTGGTTGAGCAGGGCTGGTTATTGGTTGCGGTGCAGCGCTGGCAGCAGGGTTGCTGCTACTGAAGATTGGTTGCCCACCGTTTTCTGGATTCATAAAAAAATTATATCATAAATATGCTCAAAATATGTTAAAATATAAGATATGGGCGAATGGCGGAATTGGTAGACGCGCCAGACTCAAAATCTAGTGATAGCAATATCGTGAGGGTTCGATTCCCTCTTCGCCCACCAGACCAATTATTGATTGGATGTGTTCGGGAATCTGGCTTCGCGCGATTCCCTCTTCGCCCACCACATAATGTCAAATCAGCGGCCCTATGAGGTCGATTTTTTGTTTCTCCAGTGCTAAAATATAGATATGAAAATTGCTTTCTTTACGGATGCGTATTTGGATCTTAATGGTGGCATTGTTTCTTCGATGAATGCTCAAAAGCATGCGCTTGAAGAGCTCGGCCATACGGTCTATATTTTTTCGACTGGTTTTCATCGTTCCGATAGGGAGCTTGCGGCGCTGATGAATGATCATATTTACATCGTGCCAAGCTGTAAGTTATTCTTTCTCGGAATTGCGCCGATTTCGCGTCGTCCGCGCATCATTGAAAAATGGCTAATGAAAAACTTCCCTGAGCTAAAGGAGTTTGATGTTTTTCATATCCATTATGAAGGTGGTTGTTCGATCGCCGGGATTCGTCTTGGTCGCAAACTGAAGATTCCAGTAGTTCAGACCATGCATGGGCGTGAAGACATGGGTGAGACGAGTATCATCCCATTTGGGCTCCGCTCGTTCGTGGCATTTCATTTGAACTGGTTCCATTCGTGGTATTTGCCACACGAGACAAAAGTAAAGAAAGATAAATATCTAGCTACAAGTTACGCTCGTGCCAAGATGTGGACCTTGATGGTGAATCATGTCAATGCGGCGGATACCGTAATAACCCCATCCAAACATTTTAAGGACAAGCTCACGCATTATGGCGTGACGCGTGATATTGATGTAGTTTCAAATGGAATCGATGATGATTTGGTTCCGGCACGTGTCTCGGCGCGAAGGATAATGGCAAATGAGCCACTCAAAATTGTATGGAATAGCCGTTTCTCGCCAGAAAAACGTGCGATGAAGTTTCTTGAAGCTTTGAAGATGGTTGATTTCCCATATGTCATGGAAGCGTTCGGTTCGGGCGCAGATATCATCCTTGGCAAAAATTATGCTAGGCTCAATCACCTGAAGGTGAATTTTCATGGTGATACTAAGCGTGAAGAAATATTGAAGACGATGAAGGATTCTCATCTTGGAGTTTTGGCGTCGTATGGATTTGATAACCAACCAATGACTATGCTTGAGGCCGAGGTGACGGGGCTTCCGATTCTGATTTGCGATCCGGATATGCTTGAGGTGACAACTAAAAATGGCGTCTATCTTGCTGATGGCCCAGAGCCAAAAGATCTCGCGAAGGCGCTCACTGATATCTATAATGATCCAGAAAAAATCGTGCGTATGAGTGTTGCGATGATTAAAGATCGCAATCAAGCGAAGCAATCACATCAGATTAAAAAACTATTAAGTATTTATGAAAGGGTTAAGAAATGAAAAAGATTTTGTGGTACATGGCAGATATTTTGACGTTTGCTCGTATTATTCTGTCGTCTGCGCTTATCGTTTGGGGGATTATTGGTGGTTCGATTTGGAGCGGATTCCTGATGTTTTTCTTTGCCGAACTCACGGATGCGTTTGATGGTACCTGCGCTACACGTTGGCCATTCCCAAAGGGCAAGGCGCCAAAATATCGCAAATTTGCCGCACAATACGATATGTTTGCCGACTTACTTTTGTGGTTTGCGGCCGTGTTGTTCTTTACGCTTCGCATTAATATGATTATTGGGCTCGTTATCATGTTTGGTACGGCCGTAATTTGCGGAGTAATTGAACTCATTGTTTATGGTAAGTTCTTGGGGCATCCAGACAATTGCACCAAGAATTCTTTGTGTGCTAGGAATTTTGACTTGGCCAAGAAAATAATTATGGCTCGCCGATTCTTCTATCTCTTTACGGTGGTGATGGTTGCTATTTGGATTTTGATGGTAAATGAATGGCCGCTTGTCGCGCGCATTGTCTTCTTGTCTTGTGGGCTTTCGATTTGTGGACTTTTGTGGATGTTTCTTAAGGAACGCCGTGAGCATATTTCTCGTGATGCTGTAGATATCGAAAAAGAGTTATCTAAAAAAGCGAAGAAATAGTCGCTTTCTCGAAGTTGTTTGGGTTGTATAGGTTATAGGCGGTGATTTTTGCAGTTAATTCACTTCCCCACAATGTGAGAGGGGTGAGGCTGGTGTTTTCGATTGCGACGGCCGAAACGTTGCCGTTTTTTGCAACCAAGATTTGCCCACTATGAAACGTGATTAAAGATACTGGATAGCTTAGGGTGAACTTGTGGAGGGCCTCAGCGATTTGAATAAGTGACTGTGAAAGAGTGATAACTTTTGGGTAATAGACGGATTGAAAAAGTTTTTGGATGCCCGGAAGTGATGCGAAGAAAAAGAGATTATCGTTCATCAAAAGTTGTTCAGGATTCCCTGCTGCGATAAGTTCGGCAGTGTCTCTAGTGATGAGGGTTGGTTTTTCTGCTGTTTTTAGAGCGTCAGAAAGCGCTCTTTCTGTAATGGAATTTTTGGAGAAATTGCCCGTGAGAAGATTGAAGTCCGCGGAGTTTAGAGCGGCTTTTAGCTCGTCGGAATCGGCGAATGATCCGGAGTCGGTGGAAGGCAAAAAACGGAAGCTTTCTAAGGGTGGGAGTTTGGTCTTTAGGGCGTCCGGAAGGAACAGATTCACGGTTTTTATTGGAAATTTTTCGGACAAAAGCTCGGCGCTCTTAACTTCTGCGTTGAAGTTTTGGCTGTTGCCACCAATGACATTTACTTCGCCTTGTTTGTTGTCTGGAATATTCCAGGTGAGGTCTGAGTAAAGGTTTTGTTCAATCTTTTTGAAGTAATCCATTAGAACTCCATTTCGATGCTGATTGGGCAGTGGTCTGAGCCGGTGTAATGCTCGTGGATTTCGGCGTTTTTTAGATTATCTTTGAGTGACTTCGAGATGAAGAAGTAGTCGATGCGCCAGCCGATGTTTCTAGCTCTCGCTCCGGCGCGGAAGGTCCACCAAGTGTAGCGGCCAGTTTCATCTGGGTGGAAGTAGCGGAAGGTGTCGATAAATCCAGCGTTTATAATATTGTCGATTCCCTGACGCTCTTCTTTGGTGTAGCCAGCATTTTCTTCGTTATCTTTTGGACGGGCAAGATCGATTTCGGTGTGGGCAGCGTTGAAATCGCCGCAAACAATAACTGGCTTGGTTTTCTCGAGGTCTCTTATAAATCTCAAGAATGCTGGATCCCAAAGATCTTTGCGGAGAGCTAGGCGCGTGAGTTCGTGTTTACTGTTTGGGGTATAGACGTTGACTAGATAAAAATCTGGATATTCAGCGGTGATAACGCGGCCTTCGTCGGTGGCGGAGCCATGCTGATCTTCATGCCAGTTGTAGCTGGCATTGAGGTCGTCTGTGAAGCTGTAGAAGACGCTTAGCGGTTTCTTCTTGGTGAAGATGGCGGTGCCGGAGTATCCAGGGCGCTTAGCGGAGTTCCAAAGCTCTTCGTAATCTGGCAGGTCAACTTCGACTTGTCCTGGCTTGGCTTTGGTTTCTTGCAAACAGATAATATCTGGATTTTCTTTTGTAAGGAAATCTTGGAATGTTCCCTTTTTAAGGTTG
The DNA here is from genome assembly GCA_946404685.1 of uncultured Candidatus Saccharibacteria bacterium. GTDB lineage: Bacteria > Patescibacteriota > Saccharimonadia > Saccharimonadales > Saccharimonadaceae > Nanosyncoccus. Next base: position 7,786 of record CAMJEK010000014.1, read on the forward strand.
GCACGGAGGCCATTCACGTTCCACGAACAGAGCTTCATTTATTTTCTCCTTTATAGTATCGGTCGAGTTTTAGGCTATCCACGAAATTCGTGATGAGTTTGGTGTCTTTTTCGACTTTGGCAATTTCGGCTTTTTCGTCGAGGGCATTCTTACAGTTTACTGGGGGTTCGAATGAGTCATTGTTGTCGTTGATCGCGATATAAAGTTTTTTATTCATGAAGGTAAGGAGAAATTCCTTGCCGCATGACGTGTAAAAATTCTGAATCTTTTCCATGAAGGCTGGGTCGAGGATGTAAAGGGCGTCGGTGCCATTTTGGGCATAGATATTGAAGCTTCGATTGAATTCATTAGATTCGGTTTCGATGCGGCGGAATTTGGGGCCATTAGATTTTGGCGGTCTCTCACCATAGAATCTTCGAGTCGAAACTTGGAGGTTAAAATCAAAGTTGCGTTTAAAATCAAAAATCAGGAATCGGCCGCGGAAAATTGTGACGTAGGTCGTGTGGGTGTTGTCGTCGCTATCTCGTGATTCGTGCTTTTCTTCGATATGGACGTCCGCTTGGGCGAAGTTAATGTTTTTGTATGTGCCAGTCATGTAATCATTGGAGCTGTAGCGATCTGCAGTTGTCATGACTTCGGCGACGACTTTTTGATGAATGCCTAAATCTTGGTGATAGGCTAGATTACTAAAAACTCGGCTGAGGCCAGCGGCAACAAAATAGGTTTTGTAGGCGTTTTTGTAGGCGGCTGCTTCTTGTCTGGTGCCGAAGGCGAGAATGATAGCAGTGATGGCTAGGGTGAATATAACTGGAAAGAGTAGAAATGGCAGCATGAAAAGAGCCGAGGTATGATTGCTGCCGAATCTTGGTAACATTGCTAGGATAAAAATGCCGATAAAAACACCACCAATGGCAAGGGCCTTATTGATAATTCCCTGGCGTTTTACATAGAGAGCAACGCGTGCTTTTTCGACATCCTCGAAGGTCATGCGTAGCGTCCTCTTTCGATGTCGCGTTTCTTGATAGTTTCACGCTTGTCATATTTTTTCTTACCGCGACCAATTGCAATAACAAGCTTGATATAACGACTACCACCAAGAAGGCGAACTGGAACGATGGTGGAGCCAGTAACTTTTTCTTTGGCTAGGCCTGCGATTTGTTTCTTGGTGGCAAGGAGCTTGATGTTCTGGACGTTTTCGGCACCAAGCGTGAGGTTATTGAGCCAAAGTTCATTATTTCTAATCGTTACAAAAGTGCCCTTTAGCTGGACGTGATGATCGCGAATTGCGCGAACTTCGGGGCCAGAGAGACACATGCCAACAGAAAGCTCGTCGCCGATATCGTAATCATAGTGCGCGCGACGGTTAACCACAACAGAATCTGGGGTCTTAGCCTTCTTCATAAGATAATTATATCACGGGGGAGATTATTTTAATTTGACGTTGTTTTCGCCAACGATTTCGCGGAGTTTCTTTAGATAGTCTTCGTTTGCATCAACTTTGAAAGGCATACGGAGTGGCTTCTTCTCGTCGCCGTCAACGAGAACAAGAATGACATCCTGGAATCCAGCATTGATATCGGATAGGCGACGAATGGCTTGAAGATCATCGGCATTTTCTGGATGCTCAATCAATATATAAACACGTTCGTTGCGGTGATCTACTGGCGGGACAAAAACGTCGGGAGCTGGAGCGGCCTCCTGTTCTTTGTCTTCGGTTTCGACTGGGGCTCTGCGGCGCTGGCGACGTGGTGGAGCCGTGATTGGCTCTGGAAGAGTTTGGCCGGTTGGCTGGTAATTTTCGAGGGTTACGTCGAGAACTTGTTCGATGGTTTCGGCCATGAGCTTAGCGTCTGAAGTAAGGTTACCGTCTTTATCAGTTGAATTGACGCGGCCGGTGACGCGGATGACATTATCTACTTCTAGGAAATCCTTGCTGCTTTCGTAAGCGGACGGAAAAACAATGATTTCAGTTTCGGCAGATTTGTTCTCGATTTTAACAAAGGCCATCTTCGTATTGGATTTTGTCAGGATAGTGCGAATGTTCGTGATGATGCCACCTATGGTTATAATCTTGTTGTTGTTCTCTGGCGTGATAAGAGACATCGGATGAGTGCGCTCACTAAAGTAGGTATCGTATTTGTCGAGTGGGTGCGCGGAAAGATAGAGGCCCATGAAATCGCGTTCCCATAGGAGCTGTTCCTTTTCGGAATACTGAGTCGGGGCTGGTTTTATTTCTGGTTCTGGAATTGCGCCAGCAGCGCCGAGTGCGCCAAATAGGTCGGTCTGGCCGGAGCCAGCGTCTTTTTGAACTTTAGCGCCATAGGCTTGAATACTTTCGAGGTTGAAAAGAAGATCTGAACGGCTATAGCCGAAGCGGTCGAAGACTCCGGTTTTGATAGCAGCTTCCCATGATTTTTTGTTGAACTTAGTTGAGTCGACGCGTTTTGCAAAATCAAAGATGGATGTGAATGGGCCATTCTTGTCTCGCTCTGGAATGACGATTTCTTCGACAAGGGCCTTACCCATACCTTTAATGCCGGAAAGGCCAAAGCGGATAGTCTTCTTCCCTCCTACGATGCCAAAGTCGCCATAAGACTCGTTGATATCAGGGCCAAGAACATTAAGACCGATGCGTTTGCTTTCAGCAATTTCGATAGCGAGGCGATCGGTCCAGCGCATGTCGGCGGTCATGAGTGCTGCCATGAAGGCGTCTGGATAGTGCGCCTTCAGATAGGCAGTCCAGTAGGCTACGAGGGCGTAACATGCGGCGTGGGACTTGTTGAAACAATAGTTAGCGAAGTCGAGAAGTTGCTTCCAGAAGGTTTCGGCAAGTTCGGCGGTGGCGCCACCAATTTCGACAGCACCTTTGATGAATTCTGGTTTAACCTTATTCATGAGGTCAACTTTTTTCTTACCAACGGCTTTTCTGAGCGTATCTGCTTGGCCGCCCGTGAAGCCACACCATTCCTTAGAGATCTGCATGAACTGTTCCTGGTAAATCATAATACCGTAGGTATTCTTGAGGGAGTTCTCGAGGCCAGGGTGGAGATAGGTGATTGGCTCTTCACCGTGCTTCCTTCTAATAAAGGAATCAATAAATTGCATCGGGCCTGGGCGATAAAGGGCGACCATAGCGATGATGTCTTCAAAAGATGAGGCCTTGAGGTCTTTTAGATAGCGTTTCATACCGGCAGATTCAAGCTGGAAGACGCCGGTGGTATCTGCGCGCTGGAGAAGTTTGTAAGTTTCTTCATCATCTAGTGGAACAGAATACATATCAAGGTTGTTCTTGTAGACCTTGCGAATCATGCGGAGTGCGTTTTGAATCACGGAGAGGTTCGAAAGCCCAAGGAAGTCCATTTTGAGAAGGCCGAGCTCTTCGACTGTGCCCATTGGGAATTGGGCGGCAATTGGGCCTTTGGCGGAAACTTCGAGAGGAAGGAATTTTACTAGGTCGTCAGGAGCAATAACAACGCCACAAGCGTGGACACCATGGTTTCTAATGGTTCCCTCAAGGCGAGAAGCGTAGTCTAGGACTTCTTTTGCGATTGGGTTGGTTTCGTATTCATGGCGAAGGTCCGGAACTTCCTTGATGGCGTCTTTCAAATGGACGTGGTGCCCCATGACTGGGTCTGGAACCATTTTAGCAAGGCGGTCAGCTTCGGAATATGGGACTTCAAGGACGCGGGCAACATCACGCACGGCGTTTTTAGCCATCATCTTACCAAAGGTAGCGATGTTGGAAACGCGGGCTTTGCCGTATTTTTCGGTACAATATTCAATAACTTCATCACGTCTGGTATCCTGGATGTCTGTATCAATATCAGGCATGGAGATACGGTCTGGGTTCAAGAAACGCTCAAAGAGAAGGTCGTAGCGGAGTGGGTCAAGCTCGGTAATACGGAGAGCGTAGGCTAGAAGCGAGCCAGCAGCGGAACCACGGCCAGGACCATAGACGATTCCTTTTTTCTTGCCCCACATGATGAAGTCCTGGACAATAAGGAAGTAGCCATTGTAACCCATCTTGTCTACAACTGAGAGTTCATAATCGATGCGAGGGAGAATCTTATCTTCTTCGTCGCGCTCTTTGTCTACCTCTTCGAGGATTTTGCGGCATTCTTCGACAGTCATGTTTTCGGTTTCTTCCATGGTCTTGTTGCCGTAACGGAAGACGAGGCCACGGAAGACGAGCTTGTCGAGATAGGACTTGTCGGTTTCGCCTTCTGGGACTGGGAATTTTGGAATCAAAATGCGGCCAAGCTCAAGATCAACATTGCAGCGATCGGCAATTCTTTTAGTATTCAAAACGGCTTCTGGGCAAGTATCCTGCCAGTGGTTAATGATTTCGTTTGATGGAATAACATGGAGATCGAAATCTTTCAGGGTCATGCGGTTTTTGTCGGACAAGTTGGCGGCAGTACCGATACAAAGTAGAATTTCGTGAGCTTCTTGGTCTTCCTTTTTGAGATAGTGAGCGTCACAGGTGACAACTAGAGGCAAACCTAGCTCTTTGGCGTGGGCCATATGCCAGTCGTTAATCTTCTGCTGTTCTTTGTTGTGGGTGGTAGATTTTGGGTGCCCGTGGTCTTGCATCTCAAGATAGAAGCGATCTTTGAAGACGTTGCGGAACCATTCGATGAGGTCGAGTGCACGTTTATCGTCGTCGTTTAGGATTGCTTGGGAGATTTCAGAAGCCATACAGCCGGAAAGACAAATGATTCCCTCGTTGTATTTTTCGAGGTCATCGTGATCGGTACGGGGCTTATAATATTTGCCATTTATTTCGGCGTTAGACATGATGCGACAAAGATTTTCGAAGCCTTTGTTGTTCATGGCTAGGAGCGTAATGTGGAAGCGTTGTTTATCTTTGGCTGGGTCGCGGTCAGTCATCTTGCGTGCAGCGACATAGGCCTCGAGGCCGAGGATTGGCTTGAGTCCAGCATCCTTGCAGGTTTTGTATAATTCAACGAGCCCAGACATGGTGCCGTGGTCCGTCACGGCGACGGCTTCCATGCCGTCTTCTTTTACGAAATCAACAAGTTCTGGAACCTTGGTTAGGCCATCAAGAAGCGAGTAATGAGTGTGATTGTGTAGGTGCACAAAATCACTTGGTTTTAGTTTTATTTCCTCGCTTTTAGACATACTTATATTATATCACGGATTAGATTGGGCTTGGTGAGACGCGAGAATAAAAAATACCGTGGAGCTTTCCACGGTATTTTCATTAGCTTATTTTGAAGATTTTTTGGTGGTCTTCTTGGCGGCTGGCTTTTTGTCGCATTTGCAATCTTTGCCATCGCATTCTTTTTCTTTTTCAGCGGATTTCTTCTTCAAAAACATGTGTCCGGCGACACCAGCGGCTGCACCGAGGATAGCGCCAAGGAAGAACTTTCCGTTACCTTTGCTAGTCTTTTTTGCTTTTGTTGCCATCTTTCTTCTCCTTTCCTTCGGCTTCTTTTTTGTATTTTGGATCTGTGTATTTGTCTGCGAAAGTTTTGATGACGCCGCCGATTGAAGTCATGCCACGGACGTTTGAGACGACCTGATTGGCGTTTTCGGCGATGTCTTGGCCTTTGACGACGACTTTTTTAGCTTCTTTGACGAGGCCCATCAACTTGACGAGGAAGATAATGCCTACAACGATGAAGATAAAAAGTGATACTGATAGAATTGCGACTAAGATCCATTCTGCTGTATTCATGTTATTTCTCCTTAAGGTTATTATAGCATATTAATGTTTGGCAATGTATTCTCGAACGTCGTCGGCATAGTCGGTGTTTTCGAGGACGTATTTGAGGTGGGCAAGGAAGTAATTCTTCGGGTCACCGGTTGTTACCCATTCGCCGGTGGTTTCTTTAACGTAAACACGACCGGTTGGGATGAGGGCGGCGATAGCGTCGGCTGTCCAGAGTTCGCCATCAAGGCCAGTATTCTTTGGATCTAGATATTTAAAGATTTCTGGGGTGAGAAGGTAGCGGCCGTAAGAGGCAAGGTCTGAGGCAGCTTCTTCTGGTTTTGGTTTCTCGACGAGGCCATTCAAGACTTCGGTTTCTTCGTTAAAATCGATGGAAGCATATTTTTTGATTTCTTCATGCGGGACGAGTTGGCCGGCGATAATAGCGACGGCGTCTGGATGCTTCTTGAATGAGTCCATCAAATCTTGGACGGCTGGGGTGCCGAGTACGAGATCGTCTGAGTAGATAGCAAGGAAGGCTTCATCGTCATCAATAAAGCTTCTAGCGGAAGCAAATGGTGAACCGTTGCCGTATGGATAGGTTGGGTCTTGAGTGATGACGGTAATCTTTGGGAGGTCGAAAATTTCCTTAACTGGAGCAAATCGATCTTCTTTTCCTTGCGATGCTAGTTGCTTCTCGATGTGTGGAACACGGTTGTAGAAATAGTCTTCGTAGACTGGTTTTCCTTCTGGTGTTGCAACGATAATGATTTCTTCAATGCCAGATTTGGCACATTCTTCGACGACAAATTGCATGACTGGCTTGTTGCCCATTGGCACCATGCCTTTTGGAATAGTCTTGGTGATAGGCAAATAACGGCTAGCAAATCCTGCATCCGTAATAATTGCCTTACGAGGTGTTTTGTAATTCATTGTTTTAGGGGTCTCCTTGAGACCTAATTATACCATATTACTTGGATTTTTTCGATGCAGCCTTCTTGGCGGATTTGGCGGCTGGCTTTTTGGCTGCTGGTTTTTTGTTGAAGGATTTCATAACTTTGGCAGCGGATTCTTTCCTGGCAACGCGATCTTCTATGTTTTGAGAGCGATTGTGAACGCCATAGATGAAGCTACAAACGCCAACGACGAGCATGTAGGCGCCGAAGAAGCGGATGAAGGCGGTGATTTCGAAGTCGCCAGCGTTAATGATGACGAGGCCCATGATGGTACCACAGATGCCGAGAATGGCGCGGATAAAGCGATCGGTTGGGTCGACGGTTGAGACGACGCTATGGATGAGGTCGATAACCCCGGAGATTGCGGTGTAGATTGAGATAATAATGAGGCTAAAGACGATATTGTTGTTTGAAGCAAAGAGGAGAAGGAGGGCGGCGACGATGTCAATTAGAGCATCGAAGATGGCATTGCCCCAACCGCGCTTTTTGGTTGAATTATAGAGGGCATTTGAAGAATCAATGATACCCATTGCAAGCAGGAAGACACTGATAAGGGAGATTGCATATGGTAAATCGTGAATTTTTCCTGACAACGCAAAAAAGCCGAAAATGAGAGCGAGCGCTCCACGAAGACAGAACACGAGCCAGTGTTTGTCGATGAATTTACGGTTGATGTGTGCCATGAAAAAATCTCCTTGTTATGATGCTTATGCTTATTGTAGCACGCTAAAAGGATTTAATCTAGACGTGGCGGATTTTTTTGCGGATAGATTCGACGGTTTTGTCTATGAGATATTTGGACTTGTTCAAGATAAGGTCGTGGGCTGGGGTATATTTTAATTCTTCGCAGCCAAAGGAACGTTTGAATTCGGAAACGCCATAAAAACGATGTTTCTTTTCGTCTAGGCCGACAATTCCCCAAAGGTTGTAGCGTTTGATGCCACGGTTTCTGGCTTCTCGCATAGCTTCGATATGGAGTAATGGTGCGGCGGAGTATTTGGTTCCGAGCGGAGTAGAGACGCCGTAATGATAGCTGGCTTCGTTACCGTAGAAAATCATGAAGTTTTGAGCGAGGATTTCGCCTTCTTTCTTCGCGGTATACATGATGACTTCATTGTTTTTGGCAAAAGCTTGGAATTGCTTAACTAGAAAATCTTCGGAAAAGGCCACAAATTTTTGGCGTTTGGCGTGTTCGACTTCGAGCTTATAGAATGTTCTGGCGGTTTCTGGATCTTGTGATGTTTCGACGACAATATTTTCTTTCTCGGCTTTGCGGAGTTTTCGACGGAAACCTTGAGAGGCGCTTTTTAGAATTTCTTCTTCGGATTTCTCGAGATTTAGGATGCCGGCATATTCAACAGAAAGGTACATTGGGGCGCGTTTTAGGCCAAGTTCTTGCATAAGTTTTAGAGAGTTGTCGGACAATTCAAGCTGTGGACGAACACGTACGAATACGCAGTGGTTTGCCTTTCCCTGCTCTTTGATATCTTCAAAAATGGCGCGAACTTCTGATTTTTTCTTCCAGTTTACGATTGGGCCACCCGCAATGGCCATATAGGTCCCGCGTTTTGCGGTTTCAACGACGCCGGCGTAGGCGGCGATAATGTTTTCCTGATCGTCTATGGCGATGCGGCGGACGACTTTTTTGCCACGTGAGGCGTGGAACTCATAAAAGTCCCATGATTGAAGAAAATTGGTATCTTCAAAAGAAGTGATAAATTTGTCCCATTTTTCTCTATTCTCTGCGTTGATGATTTTCATAGGTGCCTCTTTTTCTTGCGAGCCTTTTCGACGATAAGGTTTGGAATGTATTTGATTTTACTAATAACGAGGTCGTGGGCTGGGACGTATTCAACAATCTCACCACCAAAGCCGGTCTTGAAGGTGGTTACGCCAGCGTAGCGATGGTGTGGCTGGTTTGGTGGAGCAATTCCCCAGAGATTGAAACGCTTGATACCTTTGAACTTGAGGTCTTTCATGGCTTGCCAAATGAGGGCGTAGGCGCCTGGAAGTTTGCGGTTGAGTTCAGTTGAAGCGGCTTCATAATATTCAGCTTCGGAGCCATTGGCTATGATGAGGCCATAGGCAACTGGTTGATTTTCGTATTTAGCAACATAAATCACGGCCTTGTCTTCGAAGGCTTCATGTTCGGCTAGGAGTAGCTCGAGGCTTGGTGGGAAGAAATGTTGACGTTTTGCAGTTTCGGTTTGGACTTTGTGGAATTCGCGGAATATTTCTTCGGTGTTTGAGACTTCGACTTTGATTCCAAGTTTGTCGGCACGGCGAACTTCGTAACGAGTCTGACGACGCATGTCTGCAAGAAGCTCTTCTTCCGATTTTGTGAGATCGAGAATCACGGTGTGCTCAGCGGCGAGATGCATTGGGGATGGTTTGAGGTTGAGTCCTTTTAGGAGCATTAGATTCTCTGGGGTACGGCGAAGCTGTGGGCGGATGCGTACGAATGCGCATTTGTTTTCTTTGGCGGTTTTTCGAATTTCTGCAAATACTTCGTAGAGGAGGCTGGTGTTGTGCCAGTCGATGAGTGGACCGCAGGCGATCTCGAGATAGCGACCACGTTTGGCGTTTCGGACAATCATGAGGGCGCGACCAAAATTCTCGAACTCGCGAACGATGACTTTGGTGCCTAGGATTTCATTGACTTTGGCCCATTCTGGGGATTGTAGAAAGTTTGCTTCTGGGTAGTTTTCTAGGGTTTTCTTCCAGTTCATATTTCGTACTCCTTGATTATCTTTAGGGCTGGCTTTAAGGCGGATTCGCTATATTGTGTTGGGATGTTGATGATGGTTTTTGCTACTTCTGTAGCAACTGGGTATTCTTCTTCGTTAAAGTTGGACTTTTTGTAGAAGCGCTCTGGGGCAATTGGAGTTTCGAACCATTCGCCGTCGAAGTAATAGCCGTTTTTGCGAAGCTTTTTGATTAATTCGTCGCGGTTTTTAACAAAGGTGAACTTTCGGATTGGTTTTTGGCCATTTTTCGGTAGGGATTTCAGCTGTTTTAGGGCCATTTTGGCGACGAAATGAGCTGGACGTTCGGTTAAGTCTAGCTTGTTGTCGGCGGAACGCTCGACTTGCTTGGTTGCAAGTAGGAATCTCATCCAGATTTTTTCGAGTTTGATATAAGAGAGGGCGCGGTAGATGGCGCCAAAAAGTGGATAAAAACGAGCACGGAAAGTGGCGGCTAGTTTCGGGGTTTTTGTCGGCGCTTTGATTACTGGGAGATTTGTGTTTTTTAAGATGACTGCGCCACCCGTGATGGCATCAATGGATTTTTCTTTTCCGAATGAAAGGGCTGTGGCGACTCCTACGGTGCCAGCCTCGCGACCGTCTTCGTAGAAGACGCCAGTGGCATGGGCCATATCTTCAAAAATCATGAGATCGTGCTTCTTTGTCACTTTTTCGATGGCTTTGATGTCGACAGGGTTTCCAAGGGTGTTTTGGATAATGATTCCCTTTACGTTCTTGTGCCTTGAAAGGGTTTGTCCAAGGGTTTTGGCGTTAAAATGAAGAGTTTCTTTGTCGATATCGGCAAAAACTGGGTTCATTTTGGCGGCTTTGATGGCCTCAATGACTGCATAGCAGGTGAAGCCATTTATGATGATGTCGGAACCTTCTTTGAGGTTAGATTTTAGGGCGATAGCGAGGGCGGA
>CAMJEK010000015.1 GCA_946404685.1 uncultured Candidatus Saccharibacteria bacterium
GGCATTTTTAGCCATTTCTAGGTAGATATTAGTTTTTCCGCTACCGGTCACACCATGAAGCAGTTTGGTGGCTTCTGGGGCTGTTTTTAGGGCTTCTAGGGCCATTTTTTGGGCGTTATTGAGCGGAATAATAGGCAATTTTTGGGCTTGTTCGGTTTTTTCTTGGTTTAACGCTTTGGAGGCGCGGCGGGATTTTGTGATGCCGTTTGGTAGGATGAGACCGACAATGGTTGGCATTGGCGTCAAATAGTATTCACTCATCCAAACGATGAGTTTTAGTAGGTGGTTTGGCAGTGGCGTTGAATACAATATTTTTGAGATTGGCTTTGTGGGGAAATCCGGTTGAGTAACTTTTTTGTATATAATGCCAAAGGTTTTGCCGCGTCCAAGTGGAATTTCGACGATTTGCCCGATTTTGACAGGCTCTTCTGAAGAATAGGTCAAAAAGCTGGCGTTTTTGTTGAAAACCTTGCCAGGAATCACCTCATAGAACATGTATATATTATATACCACTACTCTGTTTAGTGCATTTGTTGTAATTTTTACAGAAAATTTGTCAGACATGATATAATGAATCTAAGAAAAGCGAGGTTTTATGCTAGATATGTTAGTCACTTCCAGGGTGAGGAGGAAGATTATTGTAGTCTTTGCGAAGTATCCGGATTTCAAAACGCATGTCCGAGGCTTAGCAAAACTAATCAAGGAGGATCCGGGGAATATTCAGCGCGAGTTGGCAAAGCTGACGGCGGCGAAGTTTTTGATTATGACGAAGAAGGGAAACACCAGGATTTATCAAACCAACAAGCAATTCCCAATTTTGAAGGAACTTCAAAGTATTGTAATTAAAAGTCAAAAAGGCAGTAGGCCGAGCAAAACCATCAACTAACACTAGCTGATTCGCGGGGGATTCTGAGAATTTTTCGTAAATAACAGGGGTAGAGTGTGAACAAATTATTTGAACAACTTGTCGAAAAGCGGGGAATCAAGGAAGATTTTTTGCATCCGAAATACGAAACGCTTGGTGACCCATTTTTGCTTCCGGACATGGAAAAGGCGGTGAAGAGAATCGAAGAGGCGGCTCAGAAAAATGAGAAAGTATTAATATATGGCGATTATGATGCGGATGGTGTAACATCAAGCACGCTTATGGAAGAGGCGCTCATGCTGGCGGGGATAAATGACGTCGAGATTATGCTGCCGGACCGATTTGTGGATGGGTATGGTATGAGTTCGAGGCTCGTGAAAAAGGCAAAAGACGAGGGTAGGACACTGGTTGTGACGGTAGACTGTGGCTCGGCAAACAGGGAAATTGTGGCAGAGCTAAACGAGCTCGGAATTGATACGATCGTGACGGATCACCATGAATGTCCGGATGAACTCCCTGAGGCGGTGGCAGCAGTGAATCCAAAAAGGAAAGACTACGAAGGGTTTCGAGATTTGGCTGGTGTGGGGGTAGCATTTAAGGTGGCGCAGGCGCTTATGAAACATGGAAAGATCGCTGAGGGGCGCGAAAAATGGATGCTGGATCTAGTTCTTATTGGCACAGTTTGCGATAGCATGCCACTCGAAAATGAAAACAGAATTCTGAGTTTTTATGGAATAAAGGTGCTTTCTAAGACGAGGCGCGTGGGGCTGCAACAACTTCTTAAAAATGCCGGCGTAAAAAGATTAAATGCTGAGGCGATTGGCTTTCAGATTGGGCCGAGACTGAATGCGGCGGGGAGGATTGAGTCGGCGGATCTAGCACTAAATCTTCTGAGAACAAAATCACGTGTGGAGGCGGCGAAGCTCGGAGAAAAACTGGAAGAACTAAATAAGAAACGTCGCGATGAACAAAAGTCGGCAGTGAAAGAAATTGCTGAGCGGGGCATCAAGGACGATCCGGTTATTATTGAAACCGGAAAGTGGCACGAAGGAATTTTGGGCATTATTGCGGGGCGACTGGTTGAGGAATATAGGAAGCCGGCGTTTGTTTTGTCGGAAGTTTCTGATGGAATTTTTAAGGGTTCAGGGAGAAGTTTTGGCGAGTTTAACTTGGCGGAGGCACTAAACTTTTCTCGCGATTCGATTATTAATGGTGGCGGACATGCGGCAGCGGCGGGGGTGAAAGTTTCAGGCGAGAAGCTATGGGAATTCCGCGAGAAAATCAATGAGTATTATAGAAGTTTGAAACTCGAAAATCAGGAAAGATTCTTAAAAAAGAAGGCTGATATTGAGACAGAAGATTTAGGTGATTTTAACTTAGAATTGCTCGAAGAATTGGAACAACTTCAACCGTTTGGCGATGGAAATGCGGAACCAATTTTTGAGCTAAGAAATGTGGAGATTGCGGAAGTGAGAAGGCTGGGTGAAGAAGGGAAACATTTGTCACTTTTGGTGCGTGGCAAGGACGACAAAACTCTAAAGCTCTTGGCTTTTTCTGCGCCAAAGAAGTGGCTCAATTTTGAACCGGGAGACAAGGCGAATATCCTGATTCAGATCATGGAGAATGAATGGAATGGGGTGCGTTCGTTAGAAGGGCGAATCCTGGACGTATGCTATAATTAGACCATGAAAATTTTATGGACTGATGGAAGCGCATCACCGAACCCGGGGCCTGGTGGATACGCAGTGATTGAAAATGGCAAGCCGGTTTGCCTTGGGCGCGAAAAGGATTCAACTAACATTCGCATGGAGGGTTTTGCGATGGTTGCTGCGATTTTATATGCTGGCGCGGAAGGATGTGAAATTCATTCAGATTCAGAATTCTGGATTAATGTACTCACGAAGTGGGCGCCGGGATGGGAGGCAAAAGGCTGGAAAAAGGCTAGCGGCCCTATTCAAAATCTCGAGTTGGTACAGAAATTATATGGCCTATACAAGCAATACTCACCAGAGTTAATTTGGGTACGTGGACACGTGGGAACCGAGTATAATGAACTCGCAGACCAGTGGGCAAATAACGCTAGACAGGGAAAGGCTGGCGAATCCGGTGTTGAAATTGTTGTAGTTGGCTAGCCCCTAGATTTTTCAGGCTTTATATGTTATAATAAAGATATGAAGAAGATTATTGTCAAATGCAAAATAGCAAGTAAAGAGAAGTTCGAAAAGAAGCTCTCTGATATTGACATGGATTTTGCGCCAGTTTTCTGGCAACATGACCGCGTCTATGTTCCAAAGGGCTACAAGCGCGGCGTAAATCTTCCTAGGCTTCTTATGCGCACCGAAATGAAAGCGGTGGATAAGCCAGCCAAATATTACTTGATTTTGAAACGTCACATCGAAGATTCTGGCATCGACATTGTCGAGGAAACTTTGGTTAAAGATTACTCTGAAATGGTTAATATTATTCTTCAACTTGGCTTTAAGCCACAAAAAGAAGTTTCTCGTCGTCGCCAAGAGATTAAAATGGGCGAGGGAACCTCACTCTTCCTCGATAATATTGATGGAACCAATGGTTATTTCGTGAAGCTTGAAACGAATCTTGTTGAAGGTGATTCAGTTGAGGAAGTCAAAGACGACCTCGTGAAAACTTTGGCAGTATTCGGCGAAAAGAATATTGTCGAAACATCTTATTCTGACATTGATTATTAAACAAAAAAGCCGGCTCACAAAGAGCCGGTTTTTTGTGGGTTTGAATAAATCTTTTAACCGCGTGGTGGTTCGCCGTCTGGCTCTCCGAGTAGTTTTTTTGACTTGATTTCGTAGCGGCGGCCGTTGACTGGAGAAACATAATAATCTTCAGCTAGGAGATTTACAAACATGGAAAGATCTTTGTCATCCATGATGATAATTGAGCCGTCGTCATCGGTCATGAGCTCGAGTTGCATCTCGTCGGCGTAATCGATGAGTTTGTTTTGTGGCATTTCTTCGGCGATATCCATGGCCTGAAGTTTCTTTAGGATTGGTTTTTTATCTTGGAGAAGGGAATTTAGGGTCAAACCTTCAGCGAAGGAGAGTTTGTATTTTTCGGTTAGCTCTTTGGCCTTTTCGTCAGCGATGACCTGGGATTTGTAATCATATTGGAAGAGGTTTTCGAACTTGGATTGGTTAAAGATGACGACATTGTCATCAACAATAGCAACTTGGTTGTCGTCTGGCATCTTCAAGGCGACTTCGGCAGAGAATGGTTCGAAGCTTTCACCGTTAATTTCCCAGCTTGAGGCGCCCTTCAAAGCTCCTGAAGCGGAAATAGCCTTGGCAATATAGAAGGTTTTGGTTCCGGTTTCGCCGCCAGCGTAAGTGAAGCGAGCAATAATACCTTTAATTTTCTTGAATTCGTATTCGTTATCTGAGAAGGTGGCGATGTCTTTATATTCGTTTTCGATGAGGTTGATGAGGGACTCGGCACGAACGACATTTTTTAGTTTGGTGCGGTAGACGACCTTGTCTTCACCATCGGCTTTCTCGTATTCGCGGCACTCGAGGCCTTTTTCGGATTCCTCGATAATATATTTGATAGCAGATTGCATGAAAACTGCTTTCACGCTATTGGTTAGTTTGTCTGAATACTTGATCTTGAACGGGGTGTAATTTTTGTTGAAAAGAAAGAGTTCGGCGGAAACATTGTTTTTGATTTCGTCGACTTCGTTCGCCCAGAGAAAGATATCGAATGGTTCGTTCATTTGGTCCTCACTTTATTATATGTGCTATTGTATCACATTTATCTTGGGGGAGGGAAAAGTTGACTCCTTCATTCCTGTTTGTTCGGTTTTTAGAACATAATTTTGGTAGTTTGGAAAGCGTAAGCTGTTCGGTAAATTAACAGGGAGTTTTCCACATTTTGTGGGAAAGTCTAGTGGTGTATGGGGCGAAAATGGGTCTTGATTTTTTTGCGAAAAAGGCTTACACTTATTTCAAGTGGAAACAACATAAACACCACAAAATTAAAAAGAACATTAACATAGTTTGAGATTGGCCAACTAGGAGTTTCGGCGCGCGTTAAAAATATAGCGAGACGCGTCAAAGCAATCGTGCGTTCTTTCCTCAAAACACACCTCCCAATAAAACTCTATAATAGGTCTAAAAACCCACACAATAAGTCTCTCAACGATCATAATCTTATGGTGAACTTCGGTTTACCAAATTATGATGGATAAATTGTGAATCAAACAAAAAACAAAGCAAACACAAAACCGCTGAAGTTTCTAGTTGAGCAATCTCAAACGAATGAGTGTATAATTATACACATGGAAGAACTTCATAAACCAGTATTACTTTCAGAGGTTCTGGAGTCCTTGGATCCGAAGGTTGGAGAATCATATCTTGATTTAACGGCTGGATACGCGGGACATGCCAGTAAGATTTTGGATGTAACACGGAATTATAAAGATTCGGTTTTGGTTGACCGAGACGAAAATGCTGCGAGGTATTTATGCGAGAAATACGGTGACCAAATCAAGATAATAAACCAGGATTTTTATAGTGCGGTGCTACAGTTAATCGAGTGTGGAAAAACTTTTGATTTGATACTAGCGGATTTTGGAGTTTCTTCTCCGCAACTAGATAGGGAAGAGAGAGGATTCTCTTTTTCGAAAGACGGACCACTTGATATGCGGATGGATAGGCGCCAGGAACTTACGGCGGATACGATCGTAAATAAATGGAGCGAAAGAAATCTCGCGGAGATTTTTGTCCGATACGGCGAAGAAAAGCCGGGACGTGCAAAAATGTTAGCTCGCGAAATCGTGCATCACCGCCCAATCAAGGGAACCAAAGAACTCGCGGAGATTATTGCGAAGAAATCGCGATATTCAAAAACGCATCCTGCTACCCAAATATTTCAAGCAATCAGGATCGTGGTTAATAACGAGCTCGAAGTAATCGAAAAGACTTTGCCACTTCTACCTAAGATTTTGAATCCTGGTGGAAGAGTCGCAATTATCACCTTTCATAGCCTAGAAGATAGACTCGTCAAAGAATACTTTAAAGAAGTCAGCGAGCATGGCGAAGAGTCAGAACTTACGATTTTAAATAAGAAACCTATCACTGCGGAGGAAATGGAGTTAGTTATCAACCCGCGCGCTCGCAGTGCTAAACTTCGCGTTGCTACGCGGAATTGATAAAAATAAACACAAAACAATAAAAAGGAGGCAGCATATGCCAAAACAGATTATTGTTGCGGACAAATCCCGCACACAAACCATCAAGGTTAGCTTCCGCTAATCCTTTTACCGGGTGGGGTATCACCCCACCCGGACCAGGAACAGGGGAGCTATGAGCCTTCGGGCTCACCAATTTAGAGTTTCCATAGGAGTGTGGAAAACGTATGACCTTCCCGGAATAACATATTAGTCTACTTATAGCTCTGGCTAATATGTTATCCGGACTAAGATAAAAACAAAAAATTAAACAGCGAGAAAATTATAAAATGAGAAATCAAACTTACATGACGAGACGAGCCGGTACTACGACGATGACATTTTCGCGTAATTACAATACCATTCGTCACACCTCAAGGAATCTAGGTCCGATTTCTCAGCGTATAATTGTTGGACTTATTCTACTTTCATTTGGACTTATTTATGTAGCTGAGGGCGCCAAAGCCACTGGTTACGATTATGAAATTTCGGATGTTGAAACGCAGATTTCGGCAATGGAAGCAAAGAAGGAAGATTTGGCTGTTGAAAAGGCTAGACTCACTTCTGTAGCTGCGGCGAAAACAAGCACTGTGGCTGCTGCAATGGAGACGGCAACGGTTTCTGGGTATGTCTCGGATTAAGTTTCTTCGCTATTTAATTTTTGCTGCACTCGGGATCATCGTGGTGCGGCTATTTTTTATCCAAATTGTTGAACATGACGAATGGGTGAGCCGTGCAACCAAACAGCAAACGTTGCTTGAAGAAATTGTGGCGGAGCGCGGAAGTATCTATATGATGGACGAGGGAAAGCCGGTCGAGGTCGTGATGAATCAGACGGTTTATTCGATCATTATCGATCCACAAATTACTGATAAAGACGGTCTTAAGGCGGCGCTTGATAAATATGCTAAGGAATATGTAACGGCAAACATTGACGAAGTGTTTAATATTGAAGGACTTCGTTATTATATTGTGGCAAAAAATGTTCCGCGCGAGATTGCGACGAAGATATCCGAAGAGGGAGTTTCTGGAGTTTGGTTTAAGCAGAATAACCGCCGTGTTTATCCAGAAGGCGAGATGGCTGCGCAAATGTTAGGATTTGTGAATATGGATGGGGAAGGGCAGTATGGTGTTGAGGGGGCTTTGAATGAGCGCCTTGCCGGTAAGAACGGTATGCTAAAGACGATTTCAGATGTGAATAATGTGGCGCTTTCGATTGGTAATGACAATATAAGAATTCCGGCAGTGGATGGGGAAAATATTGTGCTCTCAATTGATAGGAAATTGCAAAAGAAAACCGAGGAAGTATTGGCTAATGCAGTCAATTCAACGCTTGCAACTCACGCGGCAGCGATCGTGATGGATCCAAACACGGGAGAGGTTTTGACGATGGCTAGTGTTCCGACATACGATCCTGGAAAATATGACCAGGTGGCAGACTGGACATCCTACATTAATTACACAACCGATATTCCGTATGAACCAGCAAGTGTGTGCAAGACTTTCGTGTTTGCGGCGGCTCTAAATGAAGGAGCAATGACTCCAGATTCAACCTATTTTAATACTGGTCAGACTGAGGTTGATGGCGCAATTATTAATAACGCAACGAAGACTGCAAACCTTTATGGTACGATTTCGATGCGCACGGCGCTTAACAATTCTTTGAATACCGGTAGCATTCAGGCTTTGAAATGGCTAGGTGGTGATGCTGAGCATATTAATATGCAAGGGAAGCAAAAACTCTATGATTATTATGGAAAGCTTGGTTTAGGTAAGAAAACTGGTATTGAGATTTCTGAAGCCGAGGGTGTGGTGCATGAGCCAGACTATGGCTATGCTCCAGATCTTACGTATGCTGAAATGACTTTTGGCCAGGGAACTAGCCTAACCATGATTCAGCTCGCTTCAGCTTTCTCAACGATTGTAAATGGTGGGTACAGAATTACTCCAACAGTTGTGAAGGGGACGATGAAGAATGGCGAGCTTGAGATTGCGAAATTTGAAGAAGGGAACGGTGATCTCGTGATTAGTTCAGATGTTAGTGCGACGATGCGCACGATGCTTCATGATACGAGGAGCCTCTATTGGAAGAAAGATGCGCCTGGATATTATCTTGGTGGTAAGACCGGGACTGGCCAGGTTTATCTTGAAGAAACTGGGGCATATAGCGCTCCGGACGGGGAAACGATTGGTACCTATCTCGGCTTTGGTGGCCCAGATGGGGAGTTGCCAAAATATGTGATTGTGGTTAAAATGTGGGGAGAGGGGCAGCATCTTGATGGCTCTACGGACGCCAAGACATTATTCGATAATGTCTCTGATGCTGTGATCAATAACCTAAAAATCAAACCGAAAGAATAAAATGACGTTAAATGACGAAATGTTTTACGGCCTAGTCTTAGCGATTGGTGCTTTTTTGTCATCAATGGCACTCACGCCGATTTATACTCATTTTGCATATAAATATAAGTTCTGGAAAAAGCAAAAGAAAACTACGGTTACTGGTGATTCTTTGCCGGTTATGACTAAGCTTCACGCTCATAAGTTTCGTAGGCCATTTCCAACTATGGCTGGAATTATTGGGCTTGTAGTAATTACAGTCGCAACGCTTTGTTTTAATCTTGATCGCGGACAAACTTGGTTAGTCCTTGCTGCCTTTGTTGGTGGCGGTGTGATTGGCGCGATTGATGATATGATTAATGTTTTTGGGTCAGGGAAGGGTGCAGCCGGTTTGCGTGGACCAATGAAGTTCTTTATGATGACCGTGCTTGGGCTTGCTCTTGGTTGGTTTTTCGCTGTAAAAATTGGCTGGACGACACTTTTGGTGCCATTTGTCGGTCATGTTGATATCGGTGTAGTCGGAATGATTCTTTTGTTTGCATTTGCTGTTGTGGCAACGGCAAACTCGGTCAATATTACCGATGGTCTTGATGGGCTTTCTGGCGGTCTTTCAGTGTTTGCCTACGGGGCATTTGGCGTAATCGCCCTTATGCAGGGGCAATACATGCTCTTTGGCTTTTGTATGACGGTCATTGGTTGGCTCTTTTCATATATTTGGTTCAATGTTCCGCCAGCTCGTTTTATGATGGGGGATACTGGTGCGGTGGCGCTGGGAGCTGGACTTGGTGTGGTGGCTGTGATGACTGATTCATTCTTGCTGCTTCCGGTGATTGGACTTTTGTTTGTGATTGAAACGAGCTCTAGCTTGATTCAAATGATTTCGAAAAAATTCTTCCATCGTAAGATCTTTATTTCGGCACCAATTCATCACCATCTTGAGGCTAAAGGGTGGGGAGAAGCAAAGATTGTGATGCGTTTTTGGATTATCGGTCTTGTCATGGCGATTTTTGGAATATATATTGCGGCAACCGGTGGAGCGTTCTAGATGGCTGAAAGGGTGCGGAAACATAAAAGTGACCTCACCATTTTGTTTTTGATCATTGTTTTGATGGTGATTGGTCTCATTGTGATTTATGTGGTTGGGCCAATGCGCGCGAAAGTTCTTAATTCTGCCTATGGAATGGATTATTCGTCTGACTATTTCTTCATTCATCACACGATAAATATTCTGCTGTCACTTGGTGTGTTGTTTGTGGGATTTAAGGTGGTTTCATATGAGAAAGTTAGCAAGATTGCAAAGTGGCTGATTATTGCAGCGCTCGGTGCGTCTGCGCTTTTGTGGATTCTGTCTGAAGTTGGCAGCTCGATGGCAGTTTGCGAACTTGGTGCATGTAGGTGGTTTAAGATTGCGGGCGTGAGCTTTCAGCCGGCAGAATTTTTGAAGCTGTCACTCGTAATTTATTTTGCGAATTTTATTGCCCGAAAGAAAAAAGAAGGTGAGCTCGGAACGAAGAGTTTTTGGATTCCGTTTGCATTGATTTCGGCATTGTCACTTTACTTTGTGATTGTAAAACAGAGTGACCTTGGAACTGGTCTTGCGATTATTGCAATTATCATTGGCATGCTTTTCATGAGCGGCATTTCGATGAGTCAATTTATGGCTGCAATCGGGCTAATTGGACTTGTTGGGGTTTTGGTCGTGGCGATTACTCCATATCGTATGGAAAGGCTGATGACGTTTGTGGGTGGCGGTGACGATGAGTCAAGCTATCACGTTGAGAACGCAATGATGGCGATTGGTACTGGTGGATTTCTTGGCGTGGGGATTGGTAACTCCGTCCAGGCGACTGGCTATCTTCCGGAATCTTTGAACGATTCGGTTTTTGCAGTGATGGGCGAAACGTTTGGGTTTGTGGGATTACTTATGATTCTTTTAATCTTCTCGACAATTTTATTTAAGATGTTGAAGATTTCGGAGCATACGGAAGACACGGAAAGAAGGCTTTATGTGGTTGGGGTTTTCTCGTGGATCTTTATGCACGTGGTGGCGAATATTATGTCCATGACTGGGCTAATCCCAGTGACCGGTGTAACCTTGCCGTTGCTTTCGTACGGTGGCACAAGTATGCTGTTTATCTCGTTTGGTTTGGGACTCGTGATGCAGCTTTCGTGTTATACTGGTAGAGAGGTAATTAAAGATGAAAGTATTAGTAGTCGGCGGGGGTTCAGGGGGTCATATCACACCGGCCGTCGCAGTCGTTCGTGAAATTTTGAAGATTAAGCCGCGTGCGCGCGTTGAATTTTGGACTGATTTTAAATATCACAAAAACGTAACCAAACTTACGACCGAGATTGGCGTGGCCTGGGGTGACGAGGCTAAAAAAATCGGCCGAGGCGGTTCTTATATCCGGGTTCGTCGTGTTCCGGCAGGGAAGTTTCATCGTTATGCTGGCTGGAAATTTGCAGATTATTTCAAACGATTTAATATTACGTTTAAAGATTTAATCGTTGGAAACTTTTTGGGATTTTTTGGTTTCTTGGGTG
The DNA here is from genome assembly GCA_946404685.1 of uncultured Candidatus Saccharibacteria bacterium. Classification (GTDB taxonomy): domain Bacteria; phylum Patescibacteriota; class Saccharimonadia; order Saccharimonadales; family Saccharimonadaceae; genus Nanosyncoccus. The sequence continues at coordinate 10,944 of CAMJEK010000015.1, forward strand.
GACTAATTGTGAGTTTTTGGAGACTATTTCCGAAGCGAAATCGTCCTAATGTGATTTTTTTGAAAGGTGGATACGTTTGTCTTCCGGTTGGGCTGATTGCGCATTTCTTGAAGATTCCATTCGTGATTCATGAATCTGACGCCGTGCCAGGGCTTGCAAACCGAGTACTAATGAATAAGGCAACTAAGGTGGCCTTTGGCATGCCACTGGACGAGGAAACACTTAAAAAGCATCCGAATTACGTATGGACCGGGATTCCGGTGGGTGAGGAATTTAAGCTTGTTAGTGAGGCAAAGCAGCATAGTCTCAAGCGAGCGTTTGGTTTTTCGGCTAATCGTCCGCTAGTCGTGATTACGGGCGGAAGCCAGGGTGCGCAAAATATCAACGAATCGATTCGCGTGATTCTGCCGGAGCTTCTGAAGTTTACGTCGGTAGGCTTGGTGGCTGGACGAAAGCATTATGAAGATATGGTTGATCTAAAACGCTACGAAAACTGGGAAAAAGCTTCGCTCGAATCTAATTTTAGAATGTGGGAATTTAATACGACCATGAGTGAATTGATGGGCGCGGCAGACGTGGTAGTTTCGCGTGCTGGGGCAACGACAATTGCTGAAATGGCGGCGCTTGGAAAGGCGACCGTGTTAGTTCCATTTGGCCGTTTGCCTGGTGGTCATCAAACTAAGAATGCCGAGAGGTTAGCTGGAATTGGGGCTGTTTCAATGATTGATGATGCGGATATGGTAGCAAAACCTGAGCTTTTGCTTGAGGAAATTAAGCATTTGATTAGAAGTCCGAAAAAGCGTGAGGAGATGTCTAAGAAGCTACATGCCGAGGCGAAAACTAATGCTGCAAAAGGTTTGGCGGAAATTGTGCTCGAGCTTGCGGGGTAACTTTTGGGTTGGGTAGGGAATGATGAAAAAGAAAAAACAAAATACGTCAGAAGTGCCACCAAAGCCTACGCTAGCTAGCCGTCGAATGAATCGAAATTCTAGCTTTAAAATGGGGCGCACGATTGGTGAGCGTCGTGAAAAGCTTGAGAGTTCATCTGAGCGAATGGCGGCTAGAAAAAAGAGCGAGAAAAAGCGTACGATTAGGGTATCAATTACGTCGGCGGTATTTTTCCTTGCGGCGATTGTTTTAATTTATGTTGGTATCGTTTTGGTTTCGGGACGAAAAGTCGATCCTTCTGCTCCTGACATTATAGATACGACGAGTTATGAGCCGACGGTTGAGATTGTAGATGCAGATGCGTCTGCGGCTGGTGTCTCGATTACGAATCGTATGCGAGAATATATTGGCATGATCGAAGTTGATTTTCGTGATCTTGGCTACAGGGTAATTAAGGCGGTTATTCCATCTGGGAGTATCAGGGAAGTGGATTTCTATATTGAGGGAAAGAATGGCTTTATTAAGACGACGATTGATCGAGGAACTGCAGTGACGGTTGAAGATGCAGATAGAGTTATCAGATATCTAGCTGAAAGGGGAATAGGAGATTTTGAATATATAGACGCCCGTGTTGAGGGTAGGGCATTCTGGAAATAGGGAAATAAAGCCGATTTTAACAGGGGTTCACCCCTGTTATTTTTTGTGCTATACCCCTGTTTGATTCTGTCATTCTCTACCCTTTTGTTCGGTTTTTGTTCTTTTTTCGAGGGATTTTTGGGGCTAATTATGTTGTAATATATGCAAAATAACAGGGGAGAAAGGGAAATAGGGAAATAAAATGGGGAAATGTCAAATTGAGAAAAATCTGGCGTGAAAGGTCCTGTGAAAGGATTTTAGGACATGGGCCTGTGGAAAAGTCAAATAAACATCTTGGTGGAGCCTCAGCAAACCCCACTTGATACTTGAATTTGCGCCAGGAAGATCTCTAGAAGCCTCGGCAGAAGCCTCCTAAAAAACGGGGTTTCCTCAGGCTTCTGGAGGCTTCCGGAAATCTTCTTGGGCCAATCCAAATGTATCTGCGTGGGATTTACTAAGGCTCACTTATATATTTATTTGAAATTATTCTAAATAAAAACGATCAAAATATAATGGCTGGTGGGTCGACAGAATTGCAGTTCCCGCTTTATAGGAGAATCGCTACTGTGCTTATGGTTATATAGACGAGTGATTAACCGTCCTAATTTGAAAGTGCCTATGTCGTAAAATATGTATTGTGCGACATTGAAAACACGTCGATCGGTCGATTGACTTTACGTCCTGGTTTGTCGGATTTTTCTGGATCCGGCTATATTTTTGGGTTTGTATTTTTTTGTTTGCTTAATTCTCTGCTTTGATGGGTCTAATTCTGTCGAACTTTTGCGTTTAGATTTTTTGTCAGTTTTTGTCGGATTTTTACGGGTTTTCGACTTAACAGGGGTGGAACAGAGAAGTAGCAGGGGTCGAACAGGGGCGCTATGGAGGCTTATATGGGGTTTATTAGGGGTCGATTTGGGGTTTAACAGGGGTAGAAGCCCTATTTTGCACGAAAATAACAGGGGAATAACATGGGTAGAGAACTACTAATTCCCTATTTCCCCGCTATTTGCGTGGTTTGTTCTTGAATTTTTTTGAAGCGATTTTGGTTGCAGTTTTGTTTCTTGGCTCGTTCTCTGCCTGTTTTTCGCTAACTAGCTTGGCGAGATCCTTGAGCCCGAGTCGCTCTTTACCTTCGGCGGTATTTGGGCTCAGATGCTGCTTCATGAAGTCACCTTGTGGGGTGGCTGGTTTCGGGAATTTTGGCTTGTAGGCAAAGTTCGGTTTTTGTTCGGTTGCAGGGGAAAAGATGGCTTGGCTACCAGCTTCACGTCCGGAATCAGATAAGACTTTTTTGTACTTCTCAGACTGCTCGATTGTGTCTTTAATCTCAGCTTCAACGTCGGCACGAGTGCGGGCATAATTGGCGCGAGAATGGGCGACGATGGCGTCGAAATTATCGTCTGGAGTCTTTGGAATTGACAAAGTGGTTGCTGAGAAGGCTGGAACCTTTTCGCCGCCAATGATCATGGAGATGACGAAGTTGCGGTTGTTAAGCTGGATGATGTCGGATTCTTCAAAGGTTGGTTCGAATTGTTTAATGAGAACTGGGGCATCATCGGCGGAAACACGGAAGCTGATGGTGGTACCGACGTTGCCGAATACGGCGTCACGGACGGAATCTGTCATCTGAGAGACATATTGGTTAGCGACAGTGAGATTGAGGCCATATTTGCGAGCCTCAGACAGGATCACGGCAAAGGAATCGGTAGCGAAGTTCTGGAACTCGTCGACGTAGAGATAGAATGGACGGCGGTCTTCCACATTTGGAATGTCTGAACGAGACATAGCAGCAAGCTGGACTTTGGTAACTAGGAAGGCACCAAGGATACCGGCGTTGTCTTCGCCAATGAGGCCTTTAGAAAGGTTAACGACGAGAATCTTGCCTTCATCCATGATTTTGCGGATATTGAAGCTGGATTTTGGCTGGCCGATAATGTTTCTAATGATTGGGTTAGCCGTGAAGGCACCGACCTTGTTCAAGACTGGCGCGATTGACTCGTTGACCTGTTTCTCGTTCCACTGACCGAATTCATGTTTCCAGAATTGGAGAACAGTGACGTCTTGGCAGTATTCGAGGGTTTCTTTGCGGAATTCTTTGTCAGTCAAGATGCGGGAGATATCGAGGAGGGTGGTTTCTGGGCGGTCAAGAAGGGCGAGGATGGTATAGCGAAGAATATGTTCGAGACGTGGGCCCCAAGAGTCGCCGAACATACGTTTCAAAACGCCAATAACTTCTGAACAGACG
>CAMJEK010000016.1 GCA_946404685.1 uncultured Candidatus Saccharibacteria bacterium
GCGACGGCGCGTTCGGAGCCTTCTTTTTCTTCATAGTAGCCTTTTTCCCAGATTGCAACACGAAGGAAAAATGTCAGAAATAGGGCAGCCAAAATAATCCAGAGAGTATAGGTTGCAACTTTTTTCCAGCTATTAATTCTGAGACTCATTGCTGAAATCGTCGTAGGTTACCATTAGTGCACGAGAATCGACCGAACGGAGGTTCTCGAGTGCCACCGTCACGACGATTAGAAGTCCAGTACCAGAGATTGAGAGACCGATTGGGTAGCCAAGAAGGACGATGAAGATGTAGTCGGTAATGAATGGAAGCATAGCGATAAGGCCAAGGGCCAAGGCACCAAAGAGATTGAGGCGGTTCACGACCTTGCCGAGATATTTGGCGGTTGTGGCACCTGGACGAACACCCTCGATGAAGCCACCCTGCTTTTGGAGGTTGTCAGCGATTTCGTTCGTGTTGAAGATGATCGAGGTGTAGAAATATGTGAACAAGATCACAAGAATGAAATATACGGTTGGATAGACAAACCATTGGGCGTTAATTCCATCTGGGTAGAGTTGCTGAAAATTGTTGGCGGATGGAGCCGTAAATACGCTAGTTAGGGTTGTGCCAAAGGTGTTTTCTGGGTTGATAGAAGTGATAACCTGGCCAACGAGCGCTGGAAGTGACAAGAAGGCGGTTGCGAAAATGACTGGGATAACACCTGCGGCGATAAGCTTGATTGGAAGAATCGACTTGATGCCACCATAAGAGGTGTTGCCGTGGACACGCTTGGCGTAGTTGATGGTTACGATGCGCTGAGCTTCGTTCAACTTCACGAGGAAGTAGATCACGATGAGCATAGCGATAGCGAAGCCGACAATGATCCAGAAGACGACTGGGTTTACTGGGAAGTTGAGCCCGAAGAGATTGAGGCTGCCTTGGGTGGTATCAAAGAGGGCGGTCCCGATGCTAGCGATGGTGGTTGGGAATTGAGAGACAATGGAAGCAAAGATAATCATAGAAATACCGTTGCCAACACCTTGCTCAGTGATGAGTTCGCCGAGCCACATAAGGATTACGGAGCCAGCGGTCATGGCGGTCACGGAAAGAATCCAGTCAGAAGCGGTTGGTTCGAAGGAGCCGGCAATGTTTGCGGAAACGGCAGATTGATAAAGAATGAAGATATAAGCAATGGATTGGACGATTGCTAGAGGAATGGTCAGCATACGGGTCCATTGATTGATCTTGCGGCGGCCAGCTTCACCATCTTGAGAAAGTTCCTCGAGAGAAGGGATAGCCTTGGTGAGAAGCTGGATGATGATTGAACCAGTAATGTATGGGGAGATACCAACAAGGATAATGCTAAATGAGGCGAGTCCACCACCGGAGATGAGATTTAGGAAGCTAGAGAAATCAGATTTTTCGAGAAGATTCGAGATGGCCTCTTTGAAAGTCGAAGCGTCTCCCATTGGAACTGGAATGTGTGCCAAAAGACGATAAGCAACAAGAATGCCGAGAATAATAAAGACGCGCTTCAACATGTCCTTATTTTTTAGGGATTTGAAAATAGTCTTGAAATGCATGGATACCTCAACAATTTAACTGTATCTATCATATCATAGATTCTGGGATTGTGTGATAAAAAATTTGTTTGACATTTTTAGATTTTGCCGTATAATAGATGGCACTGGGGTAATAGCTCAGCTGATTAGAGCGCTGCCTTTGCAAGGCAGAGGTCCAGGGTTTGAATCCCTGTTACTCCACCAGATTTGGGGATATAGCTCAGCTGGTTAGAGCGCGTCACTGATAATGACGAGGTCTGTGGTTCAAGTCCACATATCCCCACCAAAATTTATATGAATCGGCAAAATGGCCGATTTTTTAGAGGTAAAAGTCTGTTAAGTACCATACAAGTTCTAGGGCACTTTTTTGTACCGATTTTACACGAAAAATGCGCCTGAAAACGCATTTTTATCCCTACAAAATCGTCTGTTAATACCCTAAATGTTTAATGCCAGCCAAGCTCTTTATAAAAAACTCCTCCACCCTTAAAATAATCTAGAGCTACTTTTCTTGAAGAAATAATACTTTCCGGCAATTCATCCTCATCGAACCATTTTAGTTCAGCTATCTTTTCTGGCTCGCCAATTTTTACCTCGCCAGAATAATCGGATATCCTAAAGCAACCCAAGAACCTTGGCACTCTATCATTACCAAATTCATGAATTAATCCTATAAACTCAATCTTTTCTGGATTAACGCCAATACCTATTTCCTCCTTCGCTTCGCGACACACAGTTCTTATCATAGGTTCATCTTTTTCTACATGTCCAGAAGCAGAAAAATCCCACATTCCATCAGAAAAGCCAGTATTTTGCCGTTTTTGCAATAGATATTCCATATTTCCTTTTGCATTTCTTCTCGTCAATAGGATTAATACTGCCGCGATTGTTTTAAAACGTTTATCTGTATTATTCATCTTTTTATTATACCATAATCATTACATAATTTCTCTTAAATATACCATCTATACAGTGTTAATGCCTGAACAATTCGCCCCCACCAAACTTTATAAAACTCGGCATTTTGGCCGATTTTTTAGTAGTAATTTTCTGTTAAGTACCTTGCAGATTCTAGGGTGTTATTTCATAGCGATTTTATACAAAAAATGCGTCCGAAAACGCATTTTTACCCCTATAGAATCATCTGTTAATACCCTAAACAATTTGGTTTAGTAAAATAGCGATAAGTGCTATATCTTAGAGAAATTAGAAATATCTAACATTTTCTGAATTTCTTGAACAGACTCAACTTCCCAATCTCTGTCGCTCTCGTCATACAAGGCCTGAGGACCTTGCACGATATAGTCGTAAGCTTCGAGAGGAGAGTCTTCAGAAGAATAGCCGTCTTTAAGTATCCTAGATACACATGCGAGGCCCGGAGTATTCTTTCTGATGTCCGCAAATTCTGGGAAATAGTGCATTCCGCCCTCGTGATACTTAACAGCGCTCAAACAAAGCGTGTCTTGTGCAGAATATATATAATTAATTGTCTTTAAACTATCAGGAATTGCTATTTTTATACCCCAAGCACCAACGTATAGGTATTTTGCAGGATCCACTTTTTCACTAATAACATCATCTGTGATAACAACGGTCGTCCCATTATTAGTAGTGGTTTCAATTTCAGGTGTTTCAACTGTAGTAATTGTGCCGTCATCTTCTTTTATTTGAACTTTCAAATCAGAAATCTGGTTATCTTTTTGTGAACTCTGTATCATACCATAGACACCAAACCCAACACCACAAATCGCCACAACACATGCAATCGCAGTAGCAATTTTTAATCCATTTCCGCTCTTTTGTTTATTCTCTACAACTGGCACCATCGGCGCGCCAGTCTCAGCACTTTGTTCCATTAAATATCCTTTCTACAATACTTATGCTTCTATTATAACAGGTTTAATTTTGCCCGAATATCTTCCTTGTAGATTGTTAATGCCTACTCAATTCGCCCCCCACCAGGTAAATTTCAGATCGGCAAAGGCCGATTTTTTAGTGACAAACTTCTGTTAGGTACCCTCAATAAGAAAATGTTATTATATTATAAAGGAGCACATATGACAAATTTTGACAAAGTAAGGGGATATTACAGGGTTTTTGACGAAAAGAACAGATTACAAAACGATAATAGTGGCAAGCTAGAATTCTATATGACAATGAAAATCTTGAAGGAGTACTTACCAACTAGTGGAACAATACTGGATTTAGGTGGTGGCGCAGGAGCTTATTCTTTTCCGCTCGCAGATGAAGGATATAATGTATACTTGTCGGATTTATCTGAGGATTTAATCAATCAAGCAAAAATTCAAAATGAAGAAAGAAATAATGCAAAAATATCTTCTTGTGACGTTGTTAATGCAATTAATCTAGATATCTATCAAGACAATCTGTTTGATGCCGTATTGCTATTTGGTCCGCTATATCATTTGCTTGAAGAGTCAGAAAGGCAACAGTGTCTCGCGGAGATAAGCAGAGTTTTGAAGCCAGGTGGAATAGTTTTTGCAAGTTTTATTCCTTATCTATCTGGTAGTATAGCAATAATTGACAGATATTTTAGACATCCAGAACAAGTTAATTTAAGTAATTTATCTGAGGTATTTAAAACCGGAAAATTCAACAATTCGTCCGACAAAGGATTTCAGGAAGGATATTATCCGTCAATAAATGAAATGGAGACATTGTTTTCTAATAACGGATTTGAAAAAGATATTATTAGGTCTATCCGTAGTTTCGGGTATAAAAAAGAAGACTCTCTATATTCTATTAGAGATAAAGAGATCTTTGATAAGGTTATTGAGCTAATGGACAAGCATTCCGCAGATCCATCAATTGTTGACATGTGTGGACACGCCATGTATGTTGGCCGCAAGAAGTAAGATTGCTAGCTGTAATGACCGTTTTTAGTAGTAAATCCCTACAAAATCTTATGTTGATATCCTAAACAAAATGAGCTCGCCATGAAGGCGAGCTCGCTTTTATCTTGGTTGACTCCGCTTTGCAATTGCATATCTCGACATAAACTTGTCGATACACTCTTTCTGAAATTTCCAGCGTTTTCTTTGGTCTCTAAAAAGCCACAGAGGATCTTCTGAAATGATCTCCTCAGTAAAAAGTGCCGGTTTCGCAAAACGCAAGTTTTTGTGGATGATAGCGTCGCCGTTATTGTGTGAATGTATCTCATTGATAGCGATAACATTTGAACACAACTTCTCGGGATCCTCATTACACATATGATACAGTTTATCCCATTCTTCTGGTGATAAATCTATAAACATATGGCCGAACGCTCTTGCGCCGCTTACTCTTTCCAGTAGCAGTGTTATCGCCACCGCAGCAACAGGGTTGCTATCAGAAAGATCGGATGCAACTTCTTGAGAATGCTTCATCAACCATAATGTTCCTTTATCTCTATAATTCATATTATAGCCCTCCCAAAGATAAATATTTTAAAGGTACATATCTTTATTATAGCACATTTTTTCATAAATGTCAATAATATTTATGCTTATCTCCCATATAGAGCATCAATGCCTGCCATCATCAAAGATAATTCCGCGAAAAGATTTGCCAGGGCTTAAAACCTTTTATTGACATTATTGCTTTGGTTTAATATAATGAAAGCATCGAAGTTCTTGCACGGGGTGTAATGCTCCTACCGCAGGAGCTTCTTTTTTTATTTAGGCAGCCTTATCATCTGTTTGATTATTCACGGTTATATGTTATAATATTTGTGACTATGTTCTCATAGCTTGAACATTTACATTTTTTTGGAAAGGTGGTGGATGAATGGTTACATATTTAGAGCTTGTAGATAAAATCAAGGATGCCGTTCGAGAGAAGGCAAAAGAGGTTCCATTATTCAAGAAGAATCAGGCTGGTGCTATCCGCATTACGGCAATTCCGCATTGTGCGGAGGCTTACGCCTGGCTTAACGGCAATGTACACCTTCATTATTCCGGATTCGAGGATTTCGATTTCGAAGATGACGCAATCTGCGAACGTACGTACCCGATCGTAAAAGGCGGCAAGCTGACCAACGATTTCGGTAGTCGCGCGGATCCTAAGAGGGTTAATTTCTATTCCTATACAGCAATGAAGATCGCATATTTGTCGATCATCAAGGATTACATGGATACATACACGAGTTCCATGCCATCTAGACTTAAATACGACAAGGACATCATTGCCAGGAATGGATATGGTGTATGTGCCGGCGCAGTATGCGTCCCCATCGCAAAGGAACCCACAAACAACATATTGTGTGGAGATCTCGATGATACGTATAATTTCATGGATCTTTACATTAGTGTGTCCGGGGCAAACCCCGAAGATGATGAAATGTGTGCCCTCGCAGGAATCAATGCACTTGAAGAGTTCGACCCTGATAATGGATTATTTATCGGTCATGGAGGTGAATATGAAGATTAAGACCAAAGACAGAGTTTATATCCAAAAGTATGATGCCGAGTTTCTCATAAAGACATACGAAGACCCGAGCTTCGGAATTCCGGACTGCGTGATCGCCGAGATTAGAGGCGAGGAAAACGCGCATATCATGAAGGCTAATGCCGGATATAGCGACTACATGTTTCTCGTGTTCAAAGAGCCGGAATCTAAGTCCTGGATTATGGACCAGTTCTATCTCGTTGACTACGAAAGCTACAGCAAACTGTCGTTTCAGGAATTGTGGGACTTAGTTGGAGCAAAGGAAAACGAAGTTTACGACAGTTTTAATGAAAGAATCCTCGTTTGGCAATCCGAGATCCCGTCACTCAATATACTCAGGAATACCCGCGCGAACGGGCTAAAGTTTAACTTTCCAGAAGATTATCAAGGCGCCTAACACGGGCACCTTTTAATGCAAAAACCAGGTCAGGGACCTGGTTTTTCGCTTTCCGGGAATCCTTTGAGCCCAACATCGGCGAGGAAGCCGCCAATCATAAATGCGGTCAGCTCCTCTATGATTTTAAGATCTACTTCGAGGTATTTCTTTTTGACCTGGGTGGCCTTGCTTCGCGTGTACTCGACTTCTTCACAAGTGAAGCTAGCCTTACCCTTTGGCTTAAAATTGCTAAGACTGTTCGGTTTTATAAACCAGACACCATGGCTGCCGGCGGCAAGATCTGGAATGAGGACTTTGCGGGGCTCTTTTCTGCGGTTGTTCGAGATGGCATAGAATTGTATAGACTTATATCCGTTAGTTCCATTCTCAAAGCGCCCAATAATGTAGCGGCGATCTATGAGCCTTCTTGAATCTTTCGGACAAAGTTCTTCGACAAAGCCATAAAACTGGCCGTCTTTTTCATTTTCGACGACAATTTTGCCTGTATAAAAGGGGTCCGGCTTTTTCCATTCGCCATCTTTTTCATAATTCCCGGAAATTTTAAAGAGCTTACCCACGCGCACCACCTCCTTTTGTGAGCTAGTTTAATAATAAAGCAGTGCGCGCGCTTTTCAAAGCATAAGAGTTTTATGTTTGTCTAATATCTTGGTGCAACTTCTTTGAGATACGTCGTATAGAGGGTTGGCGTATCAGTTGAGCGGTTCGCATTATAGAGATAGACGAATGGCGAGTAATTCATAACTTCAGCTGGATCTCCCGAGCCGGAGCCTTTGGTTGCGCCGTAGGCGCGGTTCAAGGCGATCTTTTTAGCATAAACTGGGCCATTAATTCTGAGCTGAGTCATGCTGGCAGCGTTTCCGCTAGCATTCTGACTTTGTCCAGTCGTGATTTGACCCTTAGCAAGTATCCAACCATCAATCTGGCTCACTGCCCCATTTATCACAACATCACCAGAAGAGATAATAATGAGCTGCGGGACCTGTCTGGCCTCCGTATAGGCAAGCCCGTTGTTATAGAGAAGATTGCTATCGATAGTTAGGGTGCCGTCGGCATAGACAATGTGGGAGGTTTGTGGAGGAATGAAACCACTCGCGATGATACGTGCGCCGTTTGCGACGTGGGTATAGCGGACGTTGGTTCCGCCAATAGTTGAACCGTTGTCGAATGTAGTCGAGATATCGACAGTGCCAGTTCTAGTTGTTTGATTCTTGGCAGTGTTCCCGAACTGAGTCATCATGCTGTCATAGATTGACGTTCCGGAGCTGATACCAGAGTTGCCAGTGTCCGAGCAAGTACTATTCGAGAAGGAGAGCGGGACATGGGTGCAGGCACCTTTAGGCCCGATATGCTGGACGGTTCCGCTGCTTGCAAATCCAGAGGCATTCCCAGAGAAGACGCCCTGAATTTTGCCCTTAGCGAGGACGTTGTGCTCACCGAAGCCTTCGAAGTGGACCCTGGTTGAATTTTGAATTAGGTATGGATATTGTGAATAGCCGAAAACGTTGTTTTTGGTCGGAGTATTTGACTTTAGGCCACCGTTAGTAAAGATATCACCACCCCAAACCTGGAAGGTTGGTTTTTTGCGAATAATCTTACAGTCTCCGCGCGGAGATGACCATTGACCGTTGCCGCCGCCCGCAATATCCGTGTCACCATTGGTTTCTGATGGATAAACTGTCGAAACAACGCAGAAATACTTTCCAGCTTCAACATCCCAGACTGAAAACGATTGGTTGTTTAGGAAGTTATAGACATCGCCACCACCCGAGTTTCCAGAGTTTAGCGAGCCACTACCAGAAGCGAATTTAGCACAGTTTCCAACGCCTGCTCTACATTCCCCGTTAGAAACAGGGACACTACCCCCAACGAGTCCTTCTACATTATCTGTAATATATCCAATCACAGACCAGGAAGCATTCGGAACCCTTGTTGCATACCAGCCCTGCGTCACGCCATTATAGCGACCGTCGGTTACAATCTTTGCGCTAATTTGCGCAATTTCACCAGCATATATCTTAGATGAGTTAATAATAACCTCTCCGTGGTTACTGTAGTTGTGTGGCACTTTCACGTAGGCAAGAGAAGAAACAGGGCCCTCATAGGTATACACATGCTCTTCAGTGAGCCTACAAGTACTGTCGCCACTGGTTGTCCTTGTATATTTACATGTGTTAGTAGCTATATTACATGAATTAGCAACTACTTCCCACCCCTCTCCGGTTGGTATACCATCAGGAATATGGACCGGCGGTGTTGTTTCAGTATACACCCAGTGGTTGCATGTCCAGGTGGTAGGGGTGTTCGGAGTAGTATAGTCCGTAATTGTAGCCTTCGAAGGAGTGCCGCTCGTTATTGTCTCGTTTACTCTACCATCCGTACCGATATCACCAGTGCTCACCACATAATCTGAGTGCTTTTCCTGATTGGATTGAGACGTACCATCGGCATTCACGCTTGGGCCCTCATATTCGTCCCGGACCACCTTTCCAACATTAAACGTGCGCGTCGCGCTGCTAACACCGGAAATTGTATACTTATTTTCGAAAGATATAATCGTTTTTAGCGGGCCATGCTCTGTGCTCAGCGGAGCTCTAGATGCATCATTCGCCGACGTTCCATTACCGGTTTGACCGACAAATTTATCTCCGCCCACACCGGATTGCTTAGTCACGTCTTTATCCGCATATGATTGCACGCCACTATAATAGCAGTGATGAAATTGAATAATATCATTCGGTTTCGCCCAGACATAGTTTTCATTACTATCGCCGCGTTTCCAGTCACTTCCGGTTGACACATTTTGAACCATAGCAAGAACGGAAGTTGTATCCCCAGAGCCAAAGCCAGTACATAGGTCATAGGTTGGTGGAGGAGGAGTGCCAGTATGCTCGCAAGCAAAGGCAACCTTATCCCTACCACCCTTCCTTCTTTGCTCCTGAGCAATCAATATTTGCGCCTCTTCACCTACATTACCAAGACCTTGACCGATTACGTACCCATTATAGGGGTTAGAATCTTTAAAATTTATTGCATTATCCAAACCATAGTTCCCTACCCAGGTCAAGCGTCCGTTCCTATAGTCATAAGTATCGACTAGACCCACCCAAACAACGTATCCACCAGTGTTAGTACTGGGATTTGTGCAAATGTTATAAATATCCTGTTCGTATGGGTTATCGGAATAGTTTCGTCTTATCGCCCAGGCCGCCTGAAAATCACTAATAGAGCCCCTAATCCATCTAGCGCATTTGACATGCTTAGTGCTACAACAGTTATATCTCGTAGTATTGCTCTTTGATTGAACCATTCCAGGGAAATTTGGACTCGGTTCGTTATCACCGGAACATCCTTCCATATCCCAGACACCGCCACCGCCAGACGATTCGCCAACAGCCATGGCTAGACGAACGCAAATAATCGGAGTCGACAATACAAAAACAAAGCTAATCAAGGTTAATGCTGTTTTTATACACCTCACTCCATTCCGCATATCCTTATTTTATCACATCATTCTTATACTTCAATAGAAAAAGGCACCACAAAAGTGGTGCCTCTTTTATTAGTGAGTCATCAGGAAGTTATAAAACCCAGTAAGGTCTGAGCCAGTATAAAAATACAATAGTTCTGTATCCGTTGATACATACGCATCATAATCGCCAGGCCCAAAAATTACCACGTATGCTTCATAAGGCCCCTTACTAAGCACATAATAAGGTCCGTTGCCAAAGTCGTACATTTTATATGACCAGCCATAATTAGCAACCGCCCAGTCATAAACTTGACTCTCAGACGTCGGGCGCGCAGGCGGACCAACAACAGGCTGAGGCTCGGGCGGGAGCGGAGGCTCACCGATGCTTACCACTACGGCAGGCACGGTTACGGTGGTTGTGAGGCCACTGTAGGAAATCGTGATAACGTTCGATTCAGATGCGAGCGTCATCGGATTTGCTGTCCATCCGTTCGGATTCTTGACGGTGCTGCCATCACTCATCGTGACGGTAACCGTAAAATCGCTTGCGTTCAGCTGGTCGCCGACGTGGCGCTCCATAGACTTTACCGTTGCCGAAATCGAAACGGGAGTTGCAGGAGCTACAGGCTGAGGCTCGGGTTCGGGCTGAGGAACAGGCTGAGGCTGAGGCTCCGGCTCCGGAACAGGTTCCGGTTCGGGCTCAGGCGGAACAGGCTCAGGTTCGGGCTCAACCGCAGCGGGCTCAGGCTCAGGATCGGGCTCAACCACAGCGGGCTGAGGTTCAACCACGGGTTCGGGTTCCGGATTGATAACCGGTTCCACGACGGGCTGAGGCTCAGGGTCCACAATTACGACACTACTAGGTGGCGATTCACCCTCGGACACGGCCGAGCATGATGAGCAGCCGACCAGACCGACCATAATAAACAGACTCACTAAAAAAACTTTTAAAACCGTTTTTCTCATAATTATCCCTCCATTTCTACAAGATATATACGGTCTACTGTAATGTACTTCCATCGGCTGGTACAAAAAAGTATCAACTAGATAGTTCTATCTGTAATTATACTACACTTTGGCCAAAATGTCAATTTAGCATAACAAAAACCACCCCCAGAAACAGGGGTGGTTTTGTCTAGCTTGTCCTAGATTCGTTGAGCTTTAGAGCTCAGCGATTTCCTCTTCGGTTGGTTCACCTTCGGAGATGAGACTATCAGACTCAGTCTCGATTGGGGTGACGCCAGTACCGACAGGGATCTTGCGGCCGATGATGACGTTCTCCTTGAGGCCATTCAAGTGGTCGACACGACCATTGATGGCAGCATTAATAAGAACGCGGGTTGTATCCTGGAAGGATGCGGCAGACAAGAAGGAGTCGGAGAAGATAGAGACCTTCGTGATACCGAGAAGGAGGTTGGTCCAGGTGGCTGGGGTCTTGCCAGCTGCTTCGAGAGCTTTGTTCTCTGCGATTACAGCAGCCTTGGAGACGATATCACCAGAGACGAACTCGGAGTCGCCTGGTTCGTTGATTTGAACACGAGAGAACATCTGGCGGACGAGAATCTCAAGGTGTTTTGGAGAGATTTCGTGGCCCTGAGCAGCATAAACGTTCAAGACATCGTTCATGATGTAGCGTTCGGTTGCTTCAGTTCCCTTGTACTTCAAGAGGTCTTGAAGGTTCAAAGAACCAGTAGTGAGGCGATCACCAGCTTCGACGCTGTCGCCAGATTTGACGAGAAGTTCAGCATCGCCTGGGATTTCGACACGAACCGGAGCGGTTGCAGAAGCGACAAGCACGATTGCATCTTTGACGAGTTCGACGATACCGTCGAATTTAGCCTTGATAGCAGCGTTCTTGCCATCTTTCTTAGCGAGGGTGGTGCCAGCCTTGACGGTTTGGCCATCCTTAACCTCGGCTTTTCTGCCAGCGAGTTCGTAGCGTTCAATATCACCAGATTGTGGGGTAACCTGGACAACGTAGTGGTTGCCATCTTCCCAAGTCTCGATAGTACCATCGATTGGGGTGATGTAGGCTTGGCCTTTAGGGTTGCGGGCTTCGAGAAGCTCCTCAACACGAGGAAGACCACGAGCGATAGCGCCAGAACCTGCAACACCAGAACCGTGTTTGGTATCGAGGGTAAGCTGGGTACCTGGTTCACCAAGGGATTGAGCGGCGATCACACCGACAGGTTGGTTGGCGGCGACGAGTTCACGAGTGGACATATCGACACCGTAAGCCTTGCGTGGGATACCGTTTACTGCAGTGGTTGAAAGGATGGATTGAATCTTGACAGATTGAATATTCTCATCGGCATCAATTTGAGCAGCGATATCATTGGTGATAAGTTCGTCAGCTTCGACGTAACCTGGAACAGCTTCGGCAGTGTAGCGGCCAGCGATGCGGGCAGCAAATCCAATACCAGAGAGTTCGGTTTCGTTTCTGAAGACGGTAAAGCCTGGATCTTCGGCTTCTTCGTCGGTAGTGAAGACGTCTTGAGAGACATCGACGAGACGACGAGTGAGGTAACCAGAGTCTGCAGTACGAAGAGCGGTAGACACCTGACCCTGACGTGCACCACGAGTGGCGATGAAGGATTCGAGAGTGTTAAGACCTTTCTTGTAGGAAGACTTGACTGGGAGCTCGATTTCGTTGTTGTTGATATCGACCATGATACCAATTTCAGCAGATGCGAGCTTGATGTTTGAAATGTTACCACGAGCACCGGAGTTGACCATGACTGCAATATCGGTATCCATCTCGGCAAGCTTGTTCTGCAAGAACTCGGAGATTTTCTTATCAATATCACGCCAGTTAGCAATGGTGAGTTTGTAACGTTCTTCTTCGGTAACGAGACCTTCGTTGAATTGTTCCTGAATGAGGGCGGTTTTTGCATCACCTTCAGCGAGGAAGTCATCAATTTCGTCGTAGGTTGGATAATCATCCTTAGCGGTTGAGATTGATGCGATGGTTTCATATTCGAAGGCGAGATCCTTCAATGCATCGGCGGTTTTTACCGTTGTTTCAGCGCCATACATATCGAAGATGTTGGCCATAACCTTAGAAAGGTGTTTCTTGGTTTGAACTGCGTTATCGTATGGATAGTCGGCTGGGAGGATTTCGTTGAAGAAGACACGACCGAGAGTGGTGGTCCTGATTTCCTTCTTTGCGAACACACGAATTGGGGTTTGCAAGTGGATGAGGCCTTGGTCATAAGCGAGCTCAGCTTCGTAGACAGAGCTAAATGGCTTAATGACACCCTTGTCGGTTCCTGGCTTGTCATAGGTCAAGTAGTAGGCACCGAGCACAACGTCCTGATAGATAGCGAGAACTGGAGCGCCATCGGCTGGCTTCAAGAGGTTCTTTTCTGCAGCCATGAGTTCACGAGCCTCAGTCTGAGCAGCGTCAGAGAGTGGCAAATGGACTGCCATTTGGTCACCATCGTAGTCAGCGTTGAAGCCGGATGCTACGAGTGGGTGAAGCTTAATAGCTTTACCGTCGATGAGGCGTGGTTGGAAGGCCTGGAGTGAGAGACGGTGGAGCGATGGTGCACGGTTCAAGATAACGTATTTGCCCTTAATCACTTCGTCAAGTGCATCCCAGACGATAGTTTCCTTAGCCTCGATGAGACGAGAGGCGGCGCGGATGTTGTTTGCATATTCATTAGAGATGAGCCATGAGATAACGAATGGCTTAAAGAGCTCAAGTGCCATTTGCTTTGGCAAACCACATTCGTGGAGTTTGAGTTCTGGACCAACGACGATCACGGAACGACCAGAGTAGTCGACACGTTTACCAAGAAGGTTCTGGCGGAAGCGACCTTGCTTACCTTTGAGGAGGTCGGAAAGTGATTTGAGCTTACGGCGACCACCTTGGGCGCTGGCGGCATGTGATGCTGAGTTGTCGATCAAAGCATCGACAGCCTCTTGGAGCATGCGCATTTCGTTGCGGCAGATAACTTCTGGAGCGTTGAGGTCGA
>CAMJEK010000017.1 GCA_946404685.1 uncultured Candidatus Saccharibacteria bacterium
TGGTGGAGCATAGGAGATTCGAACTCCTCACCTCTTCCATGCCATGGAAGCGCTCTACCAAATGAGCTAATGCCCCAGCTCCTTTATTATAGCATAAAGGGCTTTATAATGCTACAATAATCTAATGAAATCAATTATTACAACCAAAAACTTGTCGAAGACCTACGGCAAGAAAAGCGCAGCCTTTCGTGCTCTGAAAGATATCGACCTGGAAATATTCGAGGGTGAATCGGTTGCTATTGTTGGAAAATCAGGGTCAGGAAAATCAACCTTAATGCACCTGTTGGCACTCCTCGATAAGCCGACCAGTGGCTCCATCTATATTAATGGAGTCAACTCGACCAAATTGAAACCTCGCCAACTCAATAAGATGAGGAATCGTTATTTCGGCTTTGTTTTTCAGCAATTCTTTATGAATGCAAATGACACGGTCCTAAATAACGTTCTTTTGCCACTAAAGATTTCTGGCACCCGCCGCCGTACGCGTAAGAAACTCGCCATGGAAGCCTTGAAGGTTGTTGGGCTTGAAGAAAAAGCCATGAATAAAGCCAATAATCTTTCTGGTGGTCAAAAGCAGCGCGTTTGTATTGCTCGTGCCATCGTTAATAGTCCTAAGGTAATCTTTGCTGATGAACCAACAGGAAACCTCGACTCAGCAACTGGTGCCAAGGTCGAGAAGCTGCTCTTCGAACTTAACAAAAAGGGTGTCACACTCATCATTGTGACTCACGACGAAGATCTTGCGAAAAAATGTCAGCGTCAAATTCATATTGCAGATGGAGAAATGAAATGAAATTCCTAGATATTTTAAAAGAATCAAACCGTAATCTGCTCCGCAACAAGGGCCGTACTTTTCTTACAATTCTCGCCATCTTTATTGGTAGCTTCGTAATTATTATTGCAAACGCAATTGCAACTGGCGTTAACTCTTATGTTGACGACCAAATCAATGCTATTGGTGGTGAAGGCTATATTGAATTTATGTCCAAATCTACCTACGACACCATGTCCTCATATATGGCATCAATGTCTGGCGAAATCCAAGAATACAATCCAGAGCGAAATTCTGCGACTGCGCTCGCCATTTCTGACGAACAGGTCGAGAAGCTAAAAAACATTCCAGGAATTAAGGCCGAGACCGTTACGCTCCTTGGTGCAAATCCAAGCGTTGATTATATAACCAGCGATAAGACTGACAAACGTTATATCGTCGCCAATATCGGCGCTACGCCATCCGAATCTTTGAACTTTGAACGTGTTGCCGGTGAAGGGAATAAACCATTCGCAAAAGAAAACCAAATTGAAATCAATATCGATTATGCAAAAGTCCTAGGCTTTTCAAATTATAACGATGCAGTAAATCAAAAGATTCGCTTTGGTATCCTTGATCCATTCCAGAAAAAATACATAGAAATCGAAGCCAGGGTTACAGGCGTGATGGCCAAAGGCCTCATGTCTAGCATGGCGCCTGTTCGTGCAAACCTGGCTCTAATTGATGCAATTACGGCTGAAAATGTTAAATATCTTCCGGAATCACAAAAGGAAGCTAAATATACAGGTTGTGCCGATTTTGATTACGAACATTATTCTGATGAAGAGATTAAAAAGGCCCTCGAAGATATCGACATCTCTGCACTAACAGTCGCGGATGAAGTCGGCATGTTCAAAACCTTCCTCGATGTTATGGTTGCCGTTCTTGATGTCTTTGGCGGTATCGCGCTTCTTGCGGCTGCTATCGGTATTATCAATACCCTATTTATGTCCGTTCAGGAACGAACTCGCGAGATTGGCCTTGATAAAGCTCTTGGCATGTCATCATCGAAAGTATTCCTAAGCTTTTCGCTCGAAGCCGTCATGCTTGGCTTCTGGGGCTCAACCTTTGGTATTATCCTATCTGTCGTGCTTGGTACGGTGGTGGATACTTTTCTACATGCAGAAGGGAACATTCTCGAAACCTTCCCAACCTTCCATGTGGTCGAATTCACTCCATCAAATATCATCCCAATCGTACTTATCGTTATGTTGATCGCTTTCCTAGCTGGCACACTTCCAGCTCGCCAGGCTGCCCACAAGAACCCAATTGATTCTTTGCGCTACGAATAATGATATAATAATGAAAAAGAAGGGATATTATGAAAGAGACAATCCTAACAGGAATTCGCGTCAATAGTGAGCTGACGCTCGGCAACTTT
Source organism: uncultured Candidatus Saccharibacteria bacterium (assembly GCA_946404685.1). Classification (GTDB taxonomy): domain Bacteria; phylum Patescibacteriota; class Saccharimonadia; order Saccharimonadales; family Saccharimonadaceae; genus Nanosyncoccus. The sequence continues at coordinate 2,193 of CAMJEK010000017.1, forward strand.
TTGGGTGCACTCGTGCCAATGGTGCGCCTCGCTAACAAATATTCAAAAGAATACAATGTCAACATTTTTGTCCCTGATCTTCACACCATTATTTCTGAAGTTGATGGTGACATCCCTACAAACACAATCCGCTCACTCAAATATTATCTTGCTGCTGGTCTCGAGCTAAACGGGAATATTCATATATATCGCCAATCTCGAGTCCCGGCTCATTCTGAGCTTTGCTGGATTCTCGACTGCACCGCTTCAATGGGCGAATTAAACCGCATGACTCAATACAAAGAGAAAAGCGAAGGCAAAGAATCCGTAAACGTCGGCATCTTCAACTATCCAGTTCTGATGGCTGCAGATATCTTACTCTATAGCGCCAAATATGTGCCAGTCGGCGAAGATCAATTCCAGCATCTCGAACTCACTCGCAACATCGCAATGCGCTTCAATAACAAATTCGGCGAAACCTTCGTCCTCCCAGTCAAAACATCTGACCAGGTAAAGTTTATGAATGTCGAGAACGGTATTAGAATTCGCGACCTATTGAACCCGGAAAAGAAGATGTCTAAGTCGACTGCTGCCGAAAATTCTAAGATTATGCTAAGCGATGCCCCAGAGCGTGCCGCCAAGAAAATCATGTCCGCGACGACCGACTCTCTCGGCAAAATCAAATTCGACATGTTCAATCAGCCTGGCATCTCAAACTTGATGCAAATCGACGCCCTTGTAACAGATTCTCCTCTCCAGGACATTATCTCAACATGGTCCGGCGAAACACATTACGGAGACCTTAAGAAGAAAGTTGCAGATGATGTCAAAGTGTTCTTGGAAGAATTTCAGAATCGCTTAGCAAGTATCCCAGACGAAGAGATTATCAAACTTCTTGAAGCCGGCGAAACTTATGCAAACGAAGTTGCCGGAAAGAAACTTGCCGAAGTTCAAAAAGCAGTTGGCTTGAGGTAATCATGATTATAACCGGCAAAAAGTTTTCAAAACCAGAAATGTCTCGTGTAAAAAACGGAGATGTGATTTTGAACGAAGCGCCGGAGCAAACTCCGAAAATCCGCCTCGATATTTTGCTGGTTAACAAGTACAAATCCTATAATCGCGCCACGCTTCAAAAGTTTATCGAAGCCGGGTTTGTGATGGTTGATAGCACTGTTGTCACAAAATCCAATGCGAAATTCGAAGAAGGCGTCAAGCTAGAATTAAATGTGCCAGAAGAGCAAAAGAATGCCGACCTCGTTCCAGAAAAAATCTATGAAGATGACAATGTTTTGGTTCTAAATAAACCTGCCGGTTTGCTTTCTATGGCTAAAGGTGAGTATTGTCCAGAGAAGACTCTCGAAGACTATGGCCTTCTCGTTCATCGTCTAGATCGTGACACTTCTGGTGTAGTTATTTTGGCAAAGAATCCAGAAGTTCAAACCTTCCTCAGGAAACAATTCCAGGACCGAAAGACGCATAAAACCTACTATGCAGTCGTTCAGGGACATCCAAAACTTGATGAGGCCAACATTGACCTTCCGATTGCGCGTGATTTGAAGCATAAAACCCAGTTCCGCGTTGACGCCAATGGCCGCCCATCAGAAACCTACTATAAGGTTATCGATAGAAACGAAAATCTCTCACTTGTAGAGCTGAAGCCAAAAACTGGCCGCACTCATCAACTTCGTGTCCATATGAAATATCTAGGTACTCCAATCCTTGGTGATGTCGTCTATGGTGAAGGTGATAAAAGTCCTCGCCTATTCTTGCATGCAAAGTCTCTTGAAATCACCCTCCCGGGCGGCGAAAGAAAGACCTTCACCGCCAAGCTCCCAAAGGAGTTTACGGATGTTCTTCGATAATCTAAGCGACGTCCCCCAGCTTTCCAAAAACTCAGGTTGCTCGATTTTTGCTGTGCCGAATAGCGAAGAATTGCCTCTAAAAAATGCCATTATTATTGAACACGCCAAGAACAAAGTCTCAATCGGGATTGAGCAAATCCGTGAGGCCTTAGAGCACGTTTCCGGGAAGCAAAAGACTGACCAATTCATTCTTATCAAAGAGGCGGAACGCATGACTGAGCAAGCTAGCAATGCCTTCTTAAAAAACCTCGAAGAACCAAAAGAAAACTATCATTTTGTACTGCAAACCGAAACACCTTTTCGCATTATCCCAACTATCCTAAGTCGCGCAAACCTCTATATTCTAAGAAAAAAAGATCCGCTAAATTCCGGAGTCGATGCAGCGCCAGAAATTAAAGATCTCGCAAAAAAGATGATTGTCGCAAGCGGCAAGGATTATGTCGAGCTCGCCGAAAAGATTGCTAAAAAGAAAGATAACGCTAGGGAATATGCACTAAATATCTTAAGTGTGGCGATTGAAATGTGCTATAAATCTTATTTCAAAACCAAAAACCAGCAGTTTTTGAAAAAGCTCCCGAAGTTCATTAAGGCCTACGACAGCATCGCCATAAATGGCCATATCAAGCTTCATCTCGTTGCGGATATGCTATAATAATCCTATGACCGCAATCATTGTCATGATTATTTTTAGCATCTTTCTAATCTTTTTCTATCCGTTAGAATTCAAGCACAAAAAGGAAGAGCAGAAGTCACCAAAGTATACGGCCCAGATGAAGAAATTATGGCAAGTTGCACAAACTTCGATGAAAGAGCGCAAGCCACTGAGGGCCGAGAAGGCGCTCCTCACAATTCTAAAATTCGACGAGAAAAACGCTGCCGCCTATAACCGCCTCGGTATTCTCTATGCGAAATCTCAAAAGTATGACGAAGCTGTTGAATGCTTTGAAATTGCGCAATCGCTCGACAATAACCCATCATCAATCCATAACGCAGGCTTAATTTATCTAGAAACCGGAGAGTACGAAAAAGCAGCAATTGCCTTTGAACAGGCTATCGCCCTCGAGGGTGACGTCCCAGCTCGCTTTATTGCGCTGGCAAAAGCAGAAGAAAAACTCGGTAATTACAAGAAGGCCATCTCCGCACTTGAAGAAGCCTACGCACTTGATACTAAGATCTCTACTCTTCGCCAAATGCTCGCGCTGTATGAGCTAATGGACGACAAGGAGGGTGAGGCCGAAATCGTGGCTCGCATCGAAGAGCAGACCGCTGAAGATGCAAAGAAAAAAGCCGCTCCAATCAAGAAGCTTCGCCGTCCGCAGCCAGTGAAGACGGTCAAGAAAGATCCAAAAATCATCAAACCATCCCACCTCAAGAGAATCTAGTGTTATAATATCCTTATGGATATTTTTATTGTAATTATTGGGATTATTAATGCCGCCTTGCTTGTCTTTTTGATTACGAAGAAGCAGGGAACCGAATCAAACAAAGAAATTAATTCTATGAATGAACGATTGATCCGTATCGAGGGTGAAGTGAGTAAGATAAACCCAGAGATTGATCGTAATTTTCGCGAGAATCGCAAAGAAATCTCTGAGAATCTGAAAAATATTCAGGATGGCAACGAAAAGAAGCTCGAGGAAATGCGTGAGACCGTTGACGAAAAACTCCGTGCTTCCGTTGAGAAACGTTTTAATGAAAGCTTCAAAACCATTTCAAACCAGCTAACTCAGGTCTACCAAGGTCTTGGAGAGATGAAGACGCTAGCTACGGGAGTTGGTGACCTAAAGAAGGTTATGGAAGGAGTGAAGACCCGTGGCATTTATGGCGAAGTTCAATTAGGCGCTATCATTGAAGACATGCTAACCAAAAAGCAATATGAACAAAACATCATAACAAAATCAGGCTCGAGCGACCGAGTTGAGTTCGCTGTAAAGATGCCAGGAAAAGAAGAGAACGTTTTCTTACCAATCGATTCGAAATTCCCAGTCGAAAACTATTCTCGTCTTATTGCGGCCTATGATGCTGGGGATACTTCAAAAATTGGTGAATATCAAAAGGCGTTGGCAACCGACGTCAAAGAGCAGGCAAAAAAGATTTCGACAAAATATATTGATCCACCAAAAACCACCGATTTTGGCGTCATGTTTGTCCCGACCGAAAGTTTGTATGCTGAAATCTTGCGTATTCCTGGACTCTCCGATGAAGTACGTAAAAAATACAACATTACCATTTCGTCTCCATCGACACTTCCGGTCATGCTCTCTGGGCTCCTCATGGGCTTTAGAACTGTTGCAATCGAAAAACGCTCAGCTGAAGTCTGGCAAATCTTGGGCGCCGTCAAGTCTCAGTTTGGTAAGTTTGGTGATCTTCTTGAAGGTGTCCAAAAGAAACTAACAGAGTCTGCAAACAAAATTGAGTCCGCAAAAGTTACTTCTCGTCAGATCGAACGAAAACTAAAAGACGTTGAAGAAATACCAGAGCCAGAATCCGTAAAGATGATTGGTGAAATCTAATTTAGAATACTTGCATCTTGTCGAGTGGGAACAATCTAAATATAACTGGCCCAATAATTCGGCAGTAAGGAATCGTACCAAGTCCAGAACGTGAATCGTAAGAATTGCTGCCCTCACGGTTATCACCAGAAACAAAGATTTCGCCATCAGGAACTATAGTGTCTACTTCACCGGAAGTGTATTTCTTTGGCCCCTCAGTGTCACTTTTGCGCCACTCTTCATCATAGTTATGCCCGTCTGGGTATTCTTCGTTATAGACGGTCATGATGCCGTCTTTGACTGTCACACGTTCGCCCGGGAAAGCGATAACACGCTTAATGATATACTGATCGGTGCGGTCGCTTGGGGCGTCACAAGTTAAAGGTCCATGAGAATCGCCGTTAGCAAAAACAATGATTTGCCCACGTTCTGGGACATATTCGTGACCACTGAAATGTGCCATTGAAACCGCAAAACGGTTTACGATGACTCGGTCTGAGTCGATCAAGGTATTCATCATACTAGGCCCAACAACGTTATATGAGCGATAAATATAAGTATTCAAGAATATAGTGCCGAGAATAACGAGGGCAACGAAAGAAACAAGGCTAATAATATCCTTCAAGATTGGATGCTTCGTAAAAAATCCCGGTTCCATGGAATCAATTATAGCACGGGCGTTATAAATTTTGGTATAATAACTCTATGGCTGAATATATTCTAGCTAGAAAGACTCGTAATGCGGCAAGCGCCGCCGTCCATATGCTCCTCAATATCCTTTTTGGTATTGGGTCGATTATGATTACCGTATTTACGGGCGGACCGCTTTTTGGCTTACTTCTTGTTCTCATCTCTAAATGGCGTGTTTTCTTTGTTCGTCCACGCTATATTTGGGCAAACTTTAAATCAAGCTTACTCGATATTATCATCGGATCAAGTATTGTCCTTATTACGTATTATTCCGGCCAGGAGCTCACTTGGGCGCACGGCATTCTTGCAGTATTCTATTGTTTGTGGCTGATCTGGATTAAGCCAATGACAAGCGAAAAAGGTGTCCTCATCCAGGCATTGATCTGTTCGTTCCTTGGCCTCACGGCCGCATCTCAGCTGGCTGCTGGTAGCGATTCAATCGTAATCGTACTCCTTGCTTTCATTATCGGATATAGTGTTAGCCGTCATATATTATTCCGCGCCAACGACAAAAACTATGGTTTTGCCACCATGGTCTTTGGACTCATCTTTAGCGAGGCTGCATGGATCAGTAATTCATGGATGATAGTTTATACCTTCGGCGACTCCGGAATTCGTTTCCCACAAATCGCAATTTTGCTTACCATCCTAACTTTCCTATATTATATTATCCGCGAATCATTCATCGTGAATGACGGCAAGATTAAAGTATCAGACGTCTTGGCCCCAATTTGCTTCAGTGCTGTTGTTGTTATTGCGATTGTTTTCTGGTTTAGCAACCCAATCTTTGATATCTAAACTAATTCAAAAACGAGAATAAAACCTCTAGTTTTGATATGCTTGAAGCCATGATTTTGTGCGTAGCTAGCAATATCTTTATGCTGGCATGGATCAGCTTCGAGAACTAGGTATTTTGCGGCCTGTTTTTCTTTGGTCTGGTCAATAAGCTCTTTGATGAGCTTAAGTCCGCCATCATCCGCATAGAGAGCATCATCAGGCTCGAAGGAAAGATCATGCTCGTTGAGCCATTCCCATTTTTTGTCGACGTACGGCAAATTCGCCACAATAACATCAAACTTCTGGTTAATATCTCTAAGCAAGTCGGATTTTATGAATGATATCTTGCTCTGCAACTTTTCGTGTTTCGAAATCTCATTTAAATTCTCTGAAACCAAATCAGAAATATGGTCATGGATATCGGAAACGAAAATTTCAGCGCCTGGTATTTCGAAGGCTAGCGTGATTCCAATGCAGCCAGAGCCTGTGCCAACATCTAGCACACGTTTCGGCTTCAACTCTTTGATCAAATCAATTGCATCCTCAGTTTCCGGACGTGGAATTAGAGCCTTGCCGTTTGGAACAAAAAATTTTCGCCCATAAAAATACGTATATCCGAGAATATAAGCTAAAGGCTTGCCGCTACCGCGCTCTCTAGCCATATGTTCTGCCTCCTCAAGCTCCTTAGTCTCCAGCTCCTGGTCTTCATGCGTAATCAAAAAGGTACGATCTTTTCCAAGAATCTCGGCCAAGATTATGTCTGCATCCTGGATATTTTTATGGTCAAAAAGCCAATCTTTGATTTTCATCTTAAGCCTCTTCGGATTGAAGGGAGCGTTCGTTCTTGATCAATTCTTCGATGATGTCTTCGATGTCGCCATCCATTGCGGCAGGAATATTGGAGCGAGAATAATGGATGCGATGATCTGTAATACGATCTTGTGGAAAATTGTAGGTACGAATCTTCTCGGAGCGATCACCAGTGCCGATGAGGGATTTTCTTGCCGCAGAGGCATTTTTCATGTCTTCTTCTTTCTTGCGCTCTAGGAGTCTTGAACGAAGAATATTCATGGCTTTAACGCGGTTCTGCTGCTGTGAGCGCTCGTCTTGCATAGCGACGACAAGTCCGGTTGGAAGATGTGTGATACGAACAGCAGAATCGGTTGTGTTGACACCTTGGCCACCGTGGCCACCGGAACGATAGATATCAATTCGTAGATCTTCTGGTTTGATTTCTAAATCCTGTTCTGATGCCTCTGGAAGCACTGCAACGGTCGCTGTTGAAGTATGAATGCGTCCTTGAGACTCGGTGACCGGAACGCGCTGCACGCGATGTACGCCACCCTCAAACTTAAGTTGGCCATAAGGACGATCTCCAGACACCTTAAAGATGACCTCTTTCATGCCACCGGCCTCATTCTCATTTTGGGAGATTAGTTCAGTTATTAGGCCGTGCCCTTCGGCGTATTTCAAATACATGCGATATAGCTCACCTGCAAAGAGGGATGCTTCATCGCCGCCAGCGCCAGCACGAATCTCTAGAATTGCCGGCTTGTCGTCTTCAGGGTCGCGAGGGAGCAACATTTCGTCGAGTTTAGCCTCATCGTCAGCGATTTCTTTAGTTAAGCTTTCGATATCAGCTTTAGCGAGTTCTCCAAGTTCTGGATCATTAATAAGACCCTTTGCCTCCTCGAGGTTTGACTTGCTAGTTTCAATCTTTTTGGCTAGATCAAGAATCTCACGCACTTCAGCCGCGCGTCGGCTCTTAGATGCAAAGGTGGAATCAGAGAAAGCATCTGGCCTTGCCAAAAAATCTTCAAGTTCTTTTAGTTCTGCTTTGTATTTTTCAAAATCCATACTATATATTATATACTATTTTAGGCTTTTTACAAATCTTATCTCTGTGTTGTCCAGATTTTCGTACACTTCGACTTCTGCGTAGTTTTTTAGTTCATCCTCGGTTACTGGCTCGAGTCTAGCAAAAATCTTTTCCATTTCGTCATCCGGGATTACGCGATCACGAATTTTATTGTTTTTGAGGCAGAGCTCTTTTGGTGCGTTAAGAACTACGAGATGAATTTCGAAACCGGGGAACCTCTCGACAAACCACTCACGATCTGCGCGGGAAGGGGAGTTAGTGTCAATAAGAACGTCGACTCCATCTTTTGCAGCAATACGAATTGCCTCGGCGAAAGACTCCCAGACCTCATCGCGATGCTCGTGAATTAGCTCAGTTCCAAAAAATGCTTTGTAGAAATTTTCAATAGATAAAAAACGTACATTTCTCTCTCTCGAGATTTCGTAAGCGAGGGTGCTCTTACCAGCGCCACTCGGTCCAGACATCAGATACATTTTAGGCATACTTATATTATACCTCAATGTGGTATAATTGAGAAAGCGGATCTTTAGCTCAGTTGGCTAGAGCGTACGATTCACATTCGTAAGGTCACAGGTTCGAGCCCTGTAAGATCCACCAAATTTTATATGAGTCGGCTTTTGGCCGATTTTTTAATGGTAGATTTCTGTTAACCTTAGAATGCTGAAATGTTTTTGGTTAGCATCTCCTGGATTAGATCAACAGAATCAACTTCCCAATTTTGCTCATCTTTATCAATACTATAAACAGCTTGCGGGTGAGAATAAACTAAAGAAAATTCACCATTAGAAAAGCTTGCAGCTTGTTTTTGTTCTTCTGTCAACTCATTATTAAAGTATTGCGCAATGCAGCCCAAGCCATCAGTATTCTTGTGAATATCTGCAAAATCTGGAGCATATTGACCACCATTTGCAATACCATTAACGCATAGACTGAGACGAGAATGATTATTGTAAATATAAGAAATTCCTTTTAAGTTCTCAGGAATTTTAATTTTAACTCCCCACTCACCAATATAGATATAATCTTTTGTGTTTTCTATACTCATAGTCGGATCTGTTGTAGTTATGGTCGTACCTTTGTCGGTTGCAGTCTCAATTTCCGGAGTTTCAATAGGGGTAATTGTGCCATCATCTTCCTTTATTTGAGCTTTCAAATCGGAAATCTGGCTATCTTTTTGAAAACTTTGCATCATGCCATAAACGCCAAACCCAATACCACAAACAGCCAAAATGCACACAATTGCCATAGCAATTTTTAAGTCATTTCCACTTTTTTGTTTACCGTGTACAACCGGCGTCATCGACGCACTGGTATCAGTATTTTGTTCCATCGAGTCCTCTCTCTTAAACACTTATGCTTCTATTATAGCATGGAGTCTCGGATTAGCATGGTGTTATAATGAAAACATGATTGAAATAGCGAAACCAGCAATAATTCCTAAAGACAGAAAACCGGGCACGCTTCACTCGTTTTTCGCCCTAAAATTCCACGACGGCGACGAGGATAAAGTCAAAGTCGAATCCATTGAAAAAGCACTCAATAAAGCCGGTATAACAATTACACTAATGGCTAGGGATGTCGAAAAATGGGGTAAAGCAAAAATCCCAGAAGGAAAAACCCTAATGACGGATTATGCCTTTCCTGCAATGAAACAATGTGACTGCAACATAATTGAATTTAGTGAAAAAGGCGTCGGTCTCGGCATCAATGCCGGATATTGCTACGCCATCGGGAAACCTGTTTTTGTAATCGCTAAAACAGGCAGTGATATATCAACCACGATATCAAATCTTGCAGCAAAAGTGATCTTTTATGATTCTCCAGACGACTTAATTGAGCCATTCAAGCAGATCGTAGCAGACTTTAATACGTTTAAAACCAAGCATGAAAATGCATAGTAGGAAGGATTAATATCAATTATGAAATTACAAATTATCGGAAGCGGCGCTATCTTTACTAAATACGCCAGCGCAGCTACTCTTATTGATAACAAAATTTTGGTCGATTGTGGTGCGGGAACCTTCAAGCAACTCCTTAGGTTGAACTGTAATGTCGGCGAAATCGATACGATCTTAATTACTCATTTGCATTCAGATCACTTCACTGACCTGCCATTCATGATGTACGCGGCGAGCAAAAATGCCGTTAACGGTCGAAAGTTAACCATATATCTGCCAGAAGGTGGCATCAAGGCTGTTTATGATATCGCCAAGTATCTATGGGATCCGGAAGGTACGACAACAAATTGGATGCCACAAAATGTTGAACTAATTGAGTATCAAAACGATAATCTATTTTCAGCAGATGGACTTCAAGTCGAACCAGTCAAAGTCGAACATGGCGGGATCAAAGCTAGCGGATTTATCGTCGAGAAAGACGGCAAAAAGATTGGCTTTTCTGGCGACAGCACCATGTGCGATGGTGTTGTAAAAATCGTCCAAAGCTCCGATTGGGCAATCTTAGACGCCTCATGTCCTCAAGCTGGAAATACTCTACATATGGGCCTGGATGACATTTATGGATTCTGTACTGAATATCCGAACAAGAAAATAATCACAACTCACATGTACGACGAGTCAAGAATGACAATTCGTAAAGACATTGCTAACCTCATAGCTCCTGTTGATGGTGATGTATTCGAATTCTAAATCTACAAAAACATGGCCCCAGAGTCGGGGCCATTTTTGTAGGTATATTACATTTTGCCGATAAGGTTTTGACAAATGGCGATAACCATACCATTTCCATTCAGGTCCTTATCGAGCTCGGTGAACTTTGCATGAATGCGATCCTCCTCTTCTTCCGAATAATCCTCTTTTTCAAGGGTTATATTTGCTTCACCCTGTCTAACGAAGAGCCCAATGTGTCCAGGTGCAGACCAAGACCCGGAGTTGGAATCAGATAAGTCCTGCATAATGTACAAAAGTGGAGCCTGCACGGGGTCATTTGATAATTTGTAGAACATGATGCCCTCCGCATTTCTTCTGCGATTGGTTGCGAGCACTCCGACGATAAAACGAGTCTTGTTGATGTCTGACATATCACATTCGTAGAGCTCATCACAATACCCGCGGAATCCACCATCGTCGGCTACGACGATTTTTCCCTTGAATGACGGATTCGGCTCGGACCATCTTCCGTTCTGCATAAAGTTCCCCGAAATACTAAAAATACGACTCACATTTATCACCTCCTCTAGAGTGAGTATACTTTTGATACTATAACATGA
>CAMJEK010000018.1 GCA_946404685.1 uncultured Candidatus Saccharibacteria bacterium
GATGTTTGGTTTTCTGGCTGGGTCGGTTACTTCTAGAGGGTTGAAGGCGACTGGGTATTCGACATCGGCAGGGTTGAAGTAGACGACGTCATCGATGCGTGATTTTGGCACATAGCGAAGGTTGTCGGTGGCAAAGTCGCCATGTGGATCGATAATACAATAACCTTGGTTATAGAAGGTGTCAGAGAGCGCTAGGAGTTCGAGGAGGCCGCTTTTCCCTGCTCCGGTCTGGCCAATGATATAAACATGGCGTGAGCGATCGCGGCGAAGTAAGCCAAATTGGTGGTTGATGCCGCGGAAATTAGTGAGGCCAAAGGCAGAAATATTGGAATCATTTGAAGCGAGGCCAGTGAGAACTGGGAGCTTGGAAGGCGGTTCGGCGGTTTTACTGTTGGCCCAGACGATATTAGGGGTTTCAACAGAGGTGTGTGGCAAGTGGTAAACAGAGGCGAGCTCAGAGATGTTCAAGATGAAGCCACGGCTTGAGAATTGGCGCATTTTGTATGCATCAAGGTCGGTTGGGTTGAAACTGCCGCCAAGCATCTTGAAGCCGTTGAGGTTGGTCGAGTTGTACTGTTTGAAGGTACCGACGAGGGCCTGCATATTAAGTTTGGCGTCAATGTCTGAGTGGCCAAGATAGGCAAGACGGATCTTAACTTCATATCCGAGCTTGGTAGCTTTTTCTTCGGCTTTTGCGATACGAGTTTTGTCACGTTCGGAGAGTTCGATTTTTACGTCTGATCCGGTTCCTCCGGCAGGTGGACGGAAGAGAGCACCAAAGGCCTCGATGATCCAAGTCCAGTCTACTCCAGCGAAAAGTGGGCGCTTCCCTGCTTTGACGCGTTTAATCCAAGTGTCGGTTGTGGATTTGTGCCAATCGTCTGGGATTGGGCGAGTGAGGATTTGAATCCAGAGCTCTTCGTTGCTTGCGGTGTCGAGTTTGGCGAGAGTGCCGGTGATGCCGGCAAGCGGATCCACTTCAAAAGTATCGAAAGTCTTGATTGGTAGAGCTTCGTTGTCGGTTAGGGTGAGCTCAGAAGAATAAACGATTGGATAATTGTGGCGTGCGTCAGCGTAATCCTCGTTGATTTTGTGGATTTGGACTGATGGATATTGAGAATAAATCTGCCCTTCGACAAAGCTTTGAAGAACTTTTGGCACCCAAACATAGAAGCGAATCTGGCCAGCGGTTGAAACAATTTCAAATGAAAGATGCTCTTGAACGCCATCGGAGTTTTTGAGCTCGGCCTTATCCCTCAAGATACCATGGAGAGAAGCAAAAAGCTGTTCGGCAGCGAGTTCTTTTTTGTCGTTGGTGCGTGGAATTTCGAGCATCAAAAGAACTGAGTCGACATTTAGTACTTTCAGTTTGTTGAGCTTTTTGTAATTTCTATAGATAAGGATTGCAATAACTATGAGTGCAGGAATCCAAACTATTGGCATGAGAATAAAATGTATGATGGCCTCAAACATAGTAACTATATTTTAGCATAAAAGTTTATGCTAAGGTATAGGAATTCTTATCAATTTTCTTGAAGATCTTTTTGTTCTGGAGATTCAAGAGAATAGTGGTTTCTTTGACTTTGCGGGTTTTTAGAACGCGCTTTACGATTTCTTCACGAGATAGTGGTTCGGTGGATTTTTCGAGGATGTCCTTGATGATATCGACGACAGTTCCCTTTTTGTATCCCCATGAACTGAGTGCATAGATGCCACGACCAATGAGAACGAAGCGTGAATCTTTGATTAGTTCGTTGTGGATGGCTTGGATAGTTACATTCTTGCGTTTGAAATTGGATTCAGAAATTTCCTTAGCGATATCAGAGAAGTGCATTGGCTCTTTCTTTGACTCTAGGACGACATAGATTTTGTCACGGATGTTCTTTGGGTTAACAGCTGGCCACTTAGTGAGACCGTAGAGGTCGTTTAGTGAGGCAAGGAGTTTCGAAACTGAGGCGACAGCACGGATCTGATTTGGGTGCTCATAGTTGAGTTTGTCATCAAGTTCGTCGATGCTCATTGGGTTCTTGTTAGCCTTAATGATAGAAACGATGTTGTCGACTTTGCTGCGGAATTCCTTTTCGGAACCATCTTTGGCGATGGCGACTGCTGCATAATATTTGTCGTTTTCATCGATAACGGTGAGGCTGTTGCTGAAAGTTGCGATAAAATAAAGGCCGGTTTTTTCAGCGGCGTTAGTAGAATGTCCATAGATTTTATCAGCAAGGTTTGAGAGTTTAGCAGCACGACCCATTTCGTCAAGATTCCTGACGATGATCTTTTCAGCGGCTGCAAGTTCTGGAATTTTGTTCTCTTCGGCGGAAATACGAAGACGAATCAAAATTGCTTTTTCGAGTTGGCGAACGCGTTCGCGCGTAATTGATAACATTTCACCGATTTGTTCAAGGGTTTCTTTGTTTCCTTCTAGCCCAAAGCGGCGAGAAATAATTTCTCTTTCGCGGTCTTGTTCAATAATTTTTAGACTGCCGGAGATTGCTTTTTTGAGGATTTCCGCATTTTGATCCATTAATTATTTCCTTTTATCCACCTCTGTTAATATATAGAATTTATGTTATCATACCATAATTATATACGACTGTCAACTGTAAAATTTCACTCTTCTTTCATATATTGTAGCACATTTTTTACAATGTGTGAAAAAAACATTGTGGTAGTGGTTAGAATATAAAAAATAGGCTACGAACGTAGCCTATTTTCAAGATTATTTTGTAGTCTTTTTGGTGGTTTTTGATTTGGTAGATTTGGCTGATTTCGCCTTTCCGCGAGCGCCGCGGCGGGTGGTTTTTGGCTTATTCTTGAGCATTTCCTCAGCTTCTTCCCTTGTGATAGTCTTTGGGTCTCTATCTTTTGGAATTTTGACGTTATTGCGGCGGCCTGGGCCTTTTATATATGGTCCGTAGGCTCCATTTATGATCATAATTTCGTTCCAATCGGCAATGATTGAATTGATTTTGGCCTGATAGAGCGGGAGTGCGTCCTCGAACGAGATAGTGTATGGATCAAAGTCCTTGATTGGGATGTTATATTTTCCGGCTTTGAGATATGGGCCAAATGGGCCGTTTGCAGCGATGAGTTCGGCGCCGTCTTCGGCGGTGCCAAGGGTGCGTGGGAGTGTTGGAAGGGCAAGTTGTTTTAGGGCTTGCTCCAAGGTAACGGTCTTTACGGATTTTCGCTTTGGAAGTGGAGCGAAGCGTGGCTTTTCGCCAGTTTCTTTTTCGTTATCGCCGAGCTGGATGAAGCCGCCATTTTTGCCGATTTTAGCGTAAATCGGTTTGCCGGTCTCTGGGTCGTGGCCCAAAATACGTGAGTTATTATATCTTTCAACGCCCTCAGAGGCGAGGACGGTATTCCTGAATGGGCCATAGAAGTCGCGGAGCATTTTAACGCGTTCAAGTTTGGCTTCGGCGATAAGGTCGAGATCTTTTTCGATGTTAGCGGTGAATTTGTAATCGACGATATTCTTGAAATTATCAACGAGGAATCCGGCTACGAGTTCACCGATTGGGGTTGGAATGAGTTTGCCCTTGTTTGCTCCGAATTTTTCAGTAATTTTGGACTTAGATATATTGTTGTTCTCAAGAGTGATTTCGACGATTTCGCGCTCTTCACCTTCGGACTCGCCCTTAACTACGTAACCTCGAGCCTGGATGGCGGTCATGATTGAGGCATAGGTGGATGGACGGCCAATACCGAGCTCCTCGAGTTTTTTAACTAGTGAACCTTCGGTGTAGCGGGCAGGTGGTTTGGCAAAGTTTTGACGAGCGACAAGGCTCCTCATGGCGACAAGGTCACCTTTCTTAAGGTGTGGGAGTTCGAGGTCCTTGGATTTGCCATAGACTTTGAGGAAGCCGTCGAAGATCACAACTTCGCCTTTGGCGGTGAAGATTTTGTCTTTTGCTGAGAGCTCGATGGTGGTTTTTGCAACTTTGGCGTTGGCCATTTGAGTGGCAAGGGTGCGTGCCCAGATTAGCTTATAGAGCTTGCGTTCATAATCATTCTTCCCTGCAGTGGTGTTTTCGATGTGGGTTGGGCGAATAGCTTCGTGAGCTTCCTGAGCGGAGGAATCTTTGGTTTTGAAATGACGAACTTTCAGATATTCCTTGCCAAAGGTTTTCTCGATGAAGGTAGCCATAGAGGCGACGGCCTGAGAAGAGAGATTAAGAGAGTCGGTACGATGGTAAGTAATGAGACCGGCTTGGTACAAACCTTGAGCGGCGGTCATAGTAGTGCGGGATGAGAAGCCTAGCTTGGAGTTGGCCTCAATCTGGAGAGCAGCAGTCGTTAGTGGTACCGGGTTAGCTTTGACTCCCTCAGTCTCTTCAACGTTTGAGACGGTAAAATCAGCGTCCCTGAGGTTGTTTAGGAGGTTTTCGGCCTCTGATTCAGTGCTTGGAGCATCGCCGCTAAGGGTAGCCTCAAATTCGCCATTCTTCTCGAATTTGCCACTAACTTTGAAGCCGAATTTGGATTCGAATTTTTCGATTTCTTTCTCGCGCTCAACGATCAGGCGAAGCGCTGGGCTCTGGACGCGGCCGGCCGAGATGGCACCTGGCACCTTTTTGCGGACAATGTCGGAAAGATCGTAACCTACGAGCATGTCGAGGGTTTGGCGGGCTTGCTGAGAATAGACCATGTCCATATCAATAGTGCGTGGGTTTTTGATGGCGTTCTCAAGCGCAGGCTTGGTGATTTCATGAAAAGTGATGCGGGCAGTGTCTTTTGGCAGCTTCAAAACTTCGGTAAGATGCCAAGAAATCGATTCTCCTTCGCGGTCTTCATCGGTTGCGAGCCAGATTTTGTCGGCTTCTTTAACGGCTTTCTTTAGTTCAGAGATGATTTTGGTGTGTTCTGGATCGATTTCGTAAGTTACGTCGAAGGTAGATTTGTCGACTTCGGTGTCTTTTCGGATGTGTCCAACAGAGGCAAGGACCTTGAAGTCCGACCCTAAGTATTTCTCAATGGTAGCAGCTTTCGCTGGAGACTCGACGATAACTAAGTTTTTTGGCATATATATAATAATAGCACACCTATGCAAGCGCTAGCGCTTTAGTTGTCTTTTCTTGTGGGATTTTGGGCACCAAAAAACCTCAGGTAAGGGTGGGCATCACCTGAGGTTATTTGGCCCTCTAACACATCTCTTTTGACACCGGGAGAACCCCGGAAGCGCGACCCACCTCACACAAAATTGGGGCCCGCCGGTTAGAGGGATTGCTATGCCTTCGAAGGTTCCCCCTAAGTGGAGGTAATACTTTTAGCTCTAAACCATAAAGAGAAATTTAGAGTGTGGGGGTTTCAAAAGCACGCAATTTCTGCTACAGTCTAAACAGTAGCCGAAATTATAATTTATTTAGGTGCGGTGTGAAGCTGTAATAGCTTCAACTGTTCTTATTATATCACTCAGGAGAAAAAATGTCAACACTTTTTTCACAGTTTTTTAATAAAATCAATAGGATTTCACCTCTAGAGCATAAATTTACAGAGGGGTTAGGCACTATTGCGCTTAAGCCTAAAATATTGTATTTATATGGTAGAATTCCGGAAAATGTGACCGAAAATGGGGTTTTGAAGCGCCCAAAGAGTGTCGCGATCGTAGGTGCCAGAAGGAATACTAGATATGGCGAGGAGGTAGCCTATAAGATGGCTTTTGAACTCGCGCGGCGTGGAGTGGTGGTTGTTTCGGGGTTGGCGCTCGGGATTGACTCGATTGCGCATCGGGCGGCGCTGGATGCGGGAGGGACCACGGTGGCGGTGCTCGGAACTCCGATTGATCAGATATATCCTCGTCAGCATGAAGGGCTGGCAAAGGAAATAGTCGAGAAAGGCGGGGCGATTATTTCGGAATACGCTCCGGGCGAGAAGGTGTTCCCAAAAGTATCGTTTTTGGCCCGTAATCGGCTGATTTCGGGGCTTTCCGACGTGGTTGTGATTGTTGAGGCGGCTGCAAAATCCGGCACGCTGAGCACGGCAATGCACGCCTTGGACCAAGGCAAGGATTTGTTGGCTGTTCCCGGAAATATTACTAGTCCGCTTTCGGAGGGGTGCAATAAGCTGATTAATCAGGGCGCGATTCCCTATGCAGGGGTGGATGATGTCATGAGAATCCTATTTCCTCAGCGTAAAAAGTGGGCACAGCCAGTGATTTTTGGTGATAGTACAGAGGAGACCGGTATTTTGAGGGCGATTTCTGATGGGGTGAGTGACGGCGAGCAGATTATGGAGAGACTCAAAATGACTGCGTCAACATTCAATCAGACGGTGACACTGATGGAAATAAAAGGAATGATTAGGAGTCTGGGTGCTAATCGTTGGATGATGAACTAGTCCGACACGGAATCGATGATTTTGCTAGCAGACATGAGTACTTCTGGGAGCTTTTCTTTCTCTTCTGGCGTGAATTTTGAGAGGACAAAGTTAATGTCGCCAAGTTTCTGACGGAGTTCGGCATTCCCGGTGCCAAGGCGGAGGCGTGGATATTCATCGGTGCCAAGTTCTTTTGTGACGGATTTTAGGCCGTTGTTGCCGCCGGCGGAGCCAGTTTTGTGGTGGCGCATTTTGCCGAAAGCGAGGTCGAAATTATCACAGACGATGAGAACGTTTTTTAGGGGTATTTTGTAGAAATTCACGAAGCTTTTTACGGCTTTTCCGGAATCGTTATAGAAATCTTGAGGTTTAACAAAGAAGGTATCACCTTTTCTGGCCCAGATGGCGCCAAATTTGGGATTTTTCTCCCATTCGAGTTTATTGATTTTGAAATAGAAGTCCAGAGCAAGAAAGCCAAAATTGTGGCGGGTGAAGTTGTACTCGTTACCTGGGTTTCCGAGGCCTACGATAAGTTTCATATTAGGCCTTCTTTTCGGAGTCTTTGTTGTCGGTTCGATACGAGAACATGATTGGTGTGCCGACGAATGGATATTTTTCGCGGATTTTGCGCTCCAAATAGCGTTTCCAGGACCAGTGAAGAAGTTCGAGATCGTGGCCGTGAACCACAAACCATGGTGGGCAAGTATCAGTCTGGACGATGTATTTTGGCTTTGGGCGAGTGTTTTTGAGGCCTGCTGGGGCGTGTTCAATGATAGCTTCGGTGAGAATTTTGTTGAGGTCAGAGGTTTTGATCTCAAGTTTTCTAGTGTCGTAGATTTCGGTGGCTAGCTCAAATAGTTTAGTGACGTTGCTACCGGTTTCGGAGCTGGTAAGGAGTACTGGAGCGAATGGTAGGAAGTTGTAGTCGCGCTCGAGTTCGTCCATAATATGGTCGATTTCGTCGGTATCAACAAGGTCGGTTTTGGTGAGAACGACGATAATTCCCTTTCCGGCTTCTACGATTTGGCCAGCAAGTGATTGGTCAAGTTTAGAATGATATTCGGTAGAGTCAACAAGGAGGGCACAGATGTCGGCCTCTTCGATGGCTGCGAGTGAACGGATGGCGGAGAATTTTTCGATACCAACTTCGCGGCGGCCAGGCTTTCTGAGACCGGCAGTGTCGAGGATTTCGAGATTTTTGCCCTTATATTTGATTTCGACACGGTTGATATCTCTAGTGGTTCCCTGTTTTGAGCTAACAATGGCTTGTTGTTTCTTGGCAAGAGAGTTAAATAGGCTGGATTTTCCAACATTTGGACGACCAATTAAGGCAATCTTGATGGACTCTTCGGTCTCTTTGGTTCCGGTTGCGGTAATGCCGTTTTCTTTACAAGTCAGCTCGAGCTTAGTTTTTAGGTCTTTGATTCCCTGGCCGGTGGTGGCAGAAAGTTTGACGGTTTGATCCGGTTTGATGCCTAGAGAACGGAATTCGTAGATGTTAAGTGATTCGCCGAGATCGGATTTATTGAGAAGGAGTAGGACTGGTTTTCTGGATTTGAGTGCTTTTTTGGCGATTTCCTTATCTTTAAAGTCTGGATATTTGGAAGAATCGAGAGTGACCAAGATGATATCGGCAGATTCGATGGCGTCGGAGATTTGGTCTTGGATGGAAGCTTCGAATTCGTCGTTTGGGTCTTTCAAACCAGCGGTATCAATCAAAATAAAACGGTCATCGATTTTGGCGACAACGTTATCGCGCGTTGTGCCCTCTTCGCGAGCGACGATGGCAATGTTTCTGCGGGCGAGACGGTTCAAAATGCTGGATTTTCCGGCATTCG
This sequence comes from uncultured Candidatus Saccharibacteria bacterium, assembly GCA_946404685.1. GTDB lineage: Bacteria > Patescibacteriota > Saccharimonadia > Saccharimonadales > Saccharimonadaceae > Nanosyncoccus. The sequence goes on from CAMJEK010000018.1 coordinate 8,160, forward strand.
TCTGGCCAATTAACGCTACAATTGGAAGCTTTTTCATGCGATAATTATAACAGATTTATTGGGGTGTCACAAGCGTAAGAAATATGGTGAAAAGTCTAGGCAGGAGAAGATTTAAATGCTATTATTAACATAAGTTTAATAGGGTTATACAAATGATTAAAAAGTTTATTGGATGTCTTGCATTTTCCTCGATGGCTATCATCGGGTTGGGCTTGCCGGTTTTTGCAGAGACTTCTGGATCTGCATCGGTTAACTATAGTGTTAACGAGTCGCTCTCAATTGCCCTCGGAGCGGAAGCCATAAACTTTTCTACGGTCAACTCGGACCTTATGACTAACAATATGGCCGTCACTGGTTTTACTAACTCTCCTGCTGGTTACACAATCAGCTTTAATGTAAATGATCACACGGAGCTAAAGCATACCAACACGAATGTTAATGCTGGTGTTTCGACCCTGTCCGAGGTGACTACTGCTGCGTCATTTCCTCTTAATAAATGGGGTTATGCCGTTAGTCTTGCTACTATTTCTTCCGAGATCACTAATGAAACCACCTTTAACCCGGTCACGACGGATCCAACGAATATTTTCCTAACTTCGACCAATGGCGAAGCTATGCACATCTTTACGACTGGTGTGAAGGTTGATTCTTCGCTCCCAGCTGGATCGTATACGAATGAGCTACTATTTACGATTGTCGGGAACGTTCTTGAAGAACCAACTCCGCCTGGGACACAGGGTGGAAGTATTAATGAACCGGGTGGCTCAAATGCTGGTCATGTTTATCCTGCTAATTCCCTGGAGAGGGCGTATGAGATTGCTTACGTGAATGCGGGAAAGCCAATGTATATTGAGGATAGTTCTGCTGCGATTGGTTGGCGCCCAATGACGGATACTGATGATGTGACTGGGAAACAAGTTCGCTTTGCGATTCAGGATATTTCCTTAATGTTTGAGGAGGGTGACTATACGAAGAATGTTTGTGATTGGGCCACCAATAATACTAATGCTCAGGTAGTTGATCTTAGGGATGGCACTTCCTACTTGATTGGTAAACTTGCCGATAGTCGTTGTTGGCTCCTAGACAACCTTGCTCTAGATACAACCAATTCATCCGTTCAAGCCAACCTTTCTTCGACTAATACAAATGCTTCCGATGAGGCGATTGCTAATTATATTAACGGTGGCAATACTGGGGCACATGATGGTTGGACGACGGTTGCAGTGGCGCCGTTTGCCTCAACAGCAAGTGTATATGATCAGCCGCGCATCAATGCGACCTATAAGGGTACTATTCCTCAAGGCCTAGACCCGTTAGCCGCTACGGTTCTAGAAAATGGTTGGAAAGTTGGAGTTTATTATAATTACTGTGCTGCTACTGCTGGTACTTTCTGCTATACGCAAGGTGGTGGCGTAGATAGGGATCCAAACTCCGCTATTGATGCTGAATATGACATTTGTCCAGCTGGTTGGCGTTTGCCTACGGGCGGGGCAATTTCTACTACTGGGACAACTGCGGGGGGTGGGGAGTTTCAGGCTTTGCTTACTGCTATAACCGGCGAGACTTCTTATGCTGTACGCTCAGACCCAAACTATACTCTCTTTAGGACAGCTTTTCGCATTCCTCTTCCGGGATGGAACGTCTCTGCTCAGGCTCAGGGGTCTCGTGGCCGCTTTTGGTCATCTACATATTTTGACCGCCTGTATCGTATGGTTGATATGGATAGAACTACGATTACTGTTCAACTTAGTACCAACTCGGACGTCGGTGTTTCTGTACGTTGTATAGCAAAGAAGAGCAATTAATCGCTTTCTCGTAAAACAGACGAACTTGTTTTTGTTTATTTTGAAAAAATATGTTATAATTAGAAAAGGCGAGTTTAAAAAACTTGTACTTTTTAGAGAGGTGGTATATTTATGGAAAATACTGCAAGAAACATTTCCCCTGATGAGGTCTACGAGTTTGATGAAATCTATTATCAGTTCGAAGAGCCTGTAGATGAAGAGCCCGTGAACGAGGAACCTGTGGATGAAAAGCCGATAAGAAAAGGTCTCTGCGTAAAACGCAGAAAATCGATGCGTCAGGAGAAGAAATTATTCTTTGCAAAGAAAGCGGAGAAAAACGACGAGGGCAAAGCGAAGAAAAAGAAAAACGACGAGGACAAAACAACTCCGGAATACAAACTGCATCGCTGGACAAGGGGGCATCATAACATACTATTCGAAGAATGAGTACCACCATGGGCCGAACAACGTTCGGCCCTTTTTAATTTGCAGAAGCTAGCCTTCTTTGCGGGAGGACGCTCGCTAAAGCTCGCTATCCGCCTTCGGCGGGCGAACCCGCTTCGTGGGTTTATCTTCGCGCAGTAATCAAGAAATAAAATAAGACCCTCTGGGTCTTCTTTTATTTCTTGGTGATTCCGGCGGGAGTCGAACCCGCGATTTTCTGGATGAGAACCAGACGTCCTGGACCACTAGACGACGGAACCAAATGAGGAATTCGTGGTACGTTTTTTATTTTAACATAAAAATTCAAGGAATGGAAGAGCGACTGGTATGAATGGTTAGCCGGGTCTAGTAGTTTACGGAGCCGTAGGTTGGAACGGCGGAGATCCAAGTTTGGCCTGGGGCGAGCTTGATTTCCTGTCCAGCACCGTCTTTGAAGACAATTTGGCTACTCGGTGAGGCTTTGTGCCATAATCCTTCGATGGCGATTCCGTTTTGGAAAATGTAGGCAGTGCCAGTGCCGGCTGTCGTGATATCTTCGTGGTAGCCGTCTGATGCGACACGCTCGTTTACGAGCATAGCAATAACAACTGCTGGGGAGATTTGGGTTTCTTTGCAGTAATCCTGAGGGTCCACCTCACCGATATTTGGGTCGGTACAGAGATATGAATTGTGTGGCTCGCCGTAAGCGTATGAGCGGTCATAGGAATTGGTGGCCGCATTGTAGCTATAGTGGACGTTAAAATAGCTGTTTTGGCCGAATGCGATATTGATTGACGAGACAAGGTTCCCTGCTGTATCGTCTAGGGATGTTTCGGTTGGGGTGAAGCCGTCCGGATAGGCTTTGTCGACACGGAGTTTGGCGGATTCTTCTGGAGTCATGCGTGAGAAGCCGGTTGGGTTTGAGGTACCGCGGCCTTTATCGGCGCTATTTTGATTGAGTGAGCTTGGCGTCGTGAATAGGTTGTTCCAAAGATGATAATCATATTCTCCACGGAAAGTATAATTATAATCTTCGTTCATATTTTTATATCCGCCGGCATAGAGCGCGGAGATAGCATCTGGGGCGCCACCGGCATGGACGATGGTACAGTCAAATGGTGTGTCCCATTGGAGATAATAAAGGCGAAGCGAGCGGATTGGGCCAATGATGGCATTTTTTGGATTCTGATAGATGGCGGCAAAGCGCGTAATTCCCCGCTCAGCGATTGCTTCAAACACGACGCCGGCATCGGTTAGACCGGCTTGTGGACGTGAGCCGTCAAGCCCGTTTGGGGTTTGGATGCAATAAACTGGAGAATTCTTTTCGCCTTCGTTTGCTAGTTCAAGGCCAGTGATGGCGCTATAGATTTTTGTCCCGGAAGTTTCTTTTGCGGAAGGAATGGTTGGGAAGATAAGGTCGGCAAGTACAGTGTCTGGAATGAGGAAGAAGGCGACAATGGCGCCAATTCCGCTGAGGAGGAAGATAATTCCGAAGATAAGAAACGGAAGTCCTTTTTTCTTCTTAAGGACTAATCTTTCGTCTTTAGTCTTTGTCTCTTTTGGGGCCTCAGAAACTTCCTGAACTTCCGGGGTGTTTTCTGCTGGAGAATCTGGAGTTTCAGTTGGTTGATCTGGGGTATAGCTTTGAACTTTTTGCATAATAATTCCTCCCTTCTATTTTAGCATAGGCGTCATGAAAGAGGAAATGTGTCGGGGCTAGATTGCGCGAGCAACAGCGTTTAGGCGTGCAAGTGACAAGTCTTTTCCGAGTACCTTCAAGGTGAGGTTGAGGGCTGGGCTAAATGGCGCAAATGAAAGACTGAGGCGAATGAGACTAAATAATTCGGCTGGTTTCTTCTCGGTTTCAGTAAGAAGTTCGTTTAATGCGTCCTGAAGCATATCTTCGTCCCAGTTTTCAATATCAGAAAGCTTTGTGATAGATTTTTTGAGCAAATCTTCGATTTCGGCCTCAGAGAATTTCTTTAGGAATTTGTTGTCGACGATTTGAGACATATCAATCTTTGGATCTTCGAAGAAATAGCCGGTCATTGTGCGGAGATCAGAAAGAGTTTTTAGGCGGTCATAGATTATGGCAAGGACGCTAGTTTTATATTCGTCTGAGTAATTTTCGGCACTCTCTGGCCAGAAGCCGGCGGTGCGAGAATAAAGCGCGTCGATTCCCTGTTCGTCGGCAATACGGCGAATCCATTGACCATTCATCCAAAGGAGTTTTACTTCGTCATAACGAGCACCAGAAGTTTGGATGCGATCGATTGAGAACTTTTCGATGAGTTCGTCCTTTGTATAAATTTCTTGCTCGGAGCCGTCATTCCAGCCGAGGCAAGCGAGATAGTTTAGCATAGCTTCTGGCAAAACTCCGTCATCGCGATATTCGGTTACGGATTTAGCTCCGTCGCGTTTGCCGAGTTTTTT
>CAMJEK010000019.1 GCA_946404685.1 uncultured Candidatus Saccharibacteria bacterium
ATCGCCGTAATCGGCGCAGTTTATGTCGTTTTCCAGTTTAGGAAAGAGCTGAAACGGCTTTTTGGTAAAGTTTTTCGATCATTTCGGAAAAAACAGCGTCACGACTCTGATCACCATTAACACTTACGAGCAAACCGAGCTCGCTGTAATGTTTCAGAACTGGCAAAGTTTTTTCATTAAACTCTTGAAGGCGCTTTCTGAAAACTGTTTCGTTTCGGTCGTCTTCTCGCTCACCACGGTCGTTTAGTAGTTTGGCTTCATTGTAGCGTCCAAGAACATCGCTCTCGGAAACATTCAGAATAACGGCCGCCTTGATATCGTGGCCAGAGCCGGCTGCGACGCTCATAACCTGATCTTCTTCGCCAGACCAGCGCCCAATAGATGACAAAATTAGTGCGGACCCGAACAAATCCCTGCGTTCAAAATAAGGCAATACCCATTCATAAAATACGTCGGTTGGAATAAGCTCGCCAGTGCTAGACATCTTGTTTTTTGTCTCGTCTTCCATCGCGCGGATAATCATCCCGCTAGACAAGAACTTAGCATCAAGCGTCTCAGCAAGACGGATGCCTTGAGTGTCTTTTCCAGACATTGGTAAACCAAAAATATTGATTGAACCGGTTCCCAACCACTCTTTAATCTTTTCGATTTTTTCTTCCATAAAGCGATTATAGCATGAAAAGGGCCCCGCAAATTGCACGGGGCCCAGCGGGAAACGGCTTACGCCTCATTTCCCAAAACAAAGGGGCGATGTCAATCTACAAATTCAGGCGGGGGTTAACGGAGGCAAAATCCGACAAAAGACAAATTACTGGCTAAAGCTTTTTGGAGAAGAACGCCCCTGGAGGTGGAAATAGAACAAAACCGAAAGTAGTTGTTTGTTAACTGAATCCTGCAAAACATGTAACGAAAAAACCATTACAACGTTTATATACACCTCGCCTGATTTGTTAAAGAGACATTAACTACATTTTATACTAAATTTAATTATTTGTCAACAATTGCTTTGGGAAAATTGGCACTCTTGCCTTTTTACTGCTAATTTTGTATAATTTAAGCATGGAATTATCAAATAGACAGAAAGAAATTCTTAGTTCTATTATTGAGGAATACGCCGAAACCGCTTCTCCTGTCGGAAGCGTTACCATGGCAAAACTATTCAATGTTTCTCCGGCCACCATCCGTGCCGAAATGGCTCGTCTCGAATCTTATGGTCTGATCGCTCAGCCACATACTTCCGCTGGTCGCGTTCCAACCGACGCTGGCTATCGCTACTATGTCAACGCCCTAGAAAACGATAAGGGGCTAGCAAATCATGAACAAGGTCTTGAGCGCAGTGCGCATGCTATCGAAGTCCGCGTCAGTTCTCAATCTCGTGCCGACGCTGCCATCCGTGGCGCCGTCGATTCCTTAGTTGAGCTCACGGGCAACCTTGGCCTTGCCACCATCGGTGATCAATTATACCTAGCTGGCATTTCACGCCTCTTCACCCAGCCAGAGTTTATCGATAATGCCCGCGTCCAGGCTGTCGCCAAATTGCTCGACAACCTTGAGCCATGGCTTCGTGAAGCCGCTCCAGGTGAGCCGCTCAATATTTTCATCGGCCAAGAAAACCCAATCGGCAAAAATTCCAACGTCTCGCTCATCATTTCCAAATTCCGTTCACCATTTTCAGATAAAAGCTATATTGGCGTCCTCGGACCAACCCGCCAAAACTATGGTCGCGTCATGAGTCTTGTTCGCCACACCGGTAATATGTTAGAGGAGATTTTATAATGAAAAAAACACATCCAGCCGAGGAATCGACTCAACCAACTCAGCAACAATCGGTGGCAAACCCACAAACCGATATGCTCGCTGAGCTAACCAATGACCTTCAGCGCACCCGCGCCGATTTCGAAAACTTCCGAAAACAAGTTGAGGTAAGGGAACAAAACGCCCGAAATATGGCAAAACTCAGCACCGTTGCTAAGGTCTTGCCACTCCTCGATGATATCGACCGTGCCATCTCGTCGTACGCCGAGCTTGCGCCACTCAAAAAATCCCTCGACAAGACTTTGAGCGAGCTAAATCTCAAGCCAATTGAGGCTATTCCGGGCCAAACCGAGTTCAATCCAGATCTCCACGACGCCGTTTCAATGGATGACAAAGAAGGCGAAAAGGAAATCGTCGCCGAGGTCCTACGTTCAGGTTATTACTACGAAAATGAAGTCTTAAGGCCAGCCATGGTGAAGGTGACGCACCTCTAGACTTTTGATAGTGGATAAAGTAAAATAATAGAATAACAAAGGAGCAAATCTAGAAATGTCCGAATATAAATTATCTCTTGAAAAACGTGAAATTGTTGGCAAGAAAACCAGCGCTCTCCGCGCCAAAGGTTTTATTCCTTCAGTTGTCTATGGTGGCAAAGAACCAATTCTTGCTGCTTCTGAATATGTTGCAACCGAAAAAATTCTTGAAAAAGCTGGTTATCACTCACCAATCGATCTCGATATTGCTGGCAAAAAGCAACTCGCAATCGTAAAAGACATCCACTTCAATCCAGTTTCTCGTAAAATCATCAACGTTGAATTCCAAGCTATCAAGGCTAACGAAGTAGTTGAAGCAACGACCCCAATCGTCATCGCAAACTTCGGCGAATCCGAAGCTTCCAAGGTCTATCACTTCATGTACACCAAGGCTCTTGAAGAAATCGACGTCAAGGCAAAACCAGCCGATCTTCCAAAAGAAATCATCCTTGATGCATCAGGCCTCAAAGATGTTGAAGAAAAACTCACCATCAAAGATATTGTTCTTCCTGAAGGTGTTGAATTTGCCGACAAAGAACTTGATCCAGAACAAGTTGTAATCAGCCTCTACGATCCAGCTGCTGAAGCTGCTGCTCGTGAAGCCGAAGCCGAAGAAGAAGCTCCAGCTGCCGCTGATGTCCCATCAGACAACGGTGAAAAACCAGCTGAAGAAGAAAAAGCTGAAGAAGCCTAAGCTGCCAGCTCTTCCATTAAATTTAGACTTAAAGTAGCGTCGAGACTTGAGTTCTCGACGTTTACTTTTGCGAGGTGAAAACTCTTTTCATCTTCAAAACCAGCCGCCATGCCGCCAAGCACGGTTGCCGCAAAAATCGAATAACCAGTCAGATGGGTGGTGAGGTCGGTGCGTGGAATTTCTAGTTCGAGGTCAATGTCGCCATAATGCACCTTATTCCCATGAATCGTGATCACTTTATCAGTCTTCACGCAGGTTGTCTTGCGCTCTGTAAACACGATGTCACTTTGGCTTGCCAAAAATTCCTCCGCCTCGCCGCGCACGTTTTTGCGAATATAGGTAACGAGTTTCGTCTTCGGATTCTTTTTGAGATAGCCAATAATCTCGGTCGGATCAGATAGGTTTGCTGAGCGATCGATATAGATGTAATCGACCGGCTCTTTTGGCGCTACAAACGTAGACTTGTGCTCGAAGCTCGGCACAAAATACGAAACCTGGTCATCAGAAATCAAAATGTAGCGATAAAGATCTGCAACCGTGTTTCCGCCTGTAACCACGCCATCCGCGTCGAACTTCAGTTTTGAGCCAGAAATACTCGCATCAATCCCCATATTGTTTAGGACTTCCATCGAGATAACAGCGCCACCAAAATTGCTCAGGCGATGAAAATAGCGATGCTCACTTGCATCAAAACTCAAATTTAACCATTTGACGTCCCTGTCGTCTGTCTCAAAATTTTCTGAACGCTCATCGACGTCGAGATAGACATCTTTAAAGATGTTGCCCACGATCATTATCTTCATGACTCCATTTTAGCATATTTTTCAAAATGCTTATGTCTTGCGCGAGTTCTCTTATGTGATAAAATAAAAGCATGAAAACGTACGTAGTGGGCAACTGGAAGATGAACTTCACAGTCGGAGAATCTTCCATCTATCTTCATAAACTTCTAAAAGCAGTTCCAAGAGCAAAAGACCTCGAAGTCGTGATTGCTCCATCGACCATTGCTTTGCAGCCATTGTCTCTCCAGGTCGACCGCCATGTTATGAAGCTTGCCGCCCAAAACGCTTTTTATCGTGATTCCGGCACTTTCACCGGTGAAACCTCGTTTACCCAACTACGTGGAATCGTCGATTACGCCATCATTGGCCACTCCGAACGCCGCCACATCTTCGGCGAAAGCGACAAATTCGTTCAAAAGAAAACCGCTGCTGCCGTTCGCAACAAAATCATCCCAATCGTCTGTATCGGCGAGACCGAATCCGAACGCGCCTTTGGCGAAACCGCCGACGTCCTTCGCGACCAACTCATCGGCGCCCTCCTAGACGTCTCAGAAGAAGATCTCGATAAAGTCATCATCGCATACGACCCTGTTTGGGCCATCTCCGCAAACAATGCCGCTCGCCTCGCCAATCTCGACGAGGTAGCAAGCGCCGTCACGCTTATCCGCGAAACTCTCGAAGAAACCTACGGCAAAAAAGTCGCCGAAAACACCCCAGTCCTCTTTGGTGGCAGTGTCAATGCCTCAAACGCCGGCGCCTACCTCACCGTCCCTGGCGTGAACGGCTTGCTTATGAGTAGCTCCAGCTTGATACTGAGTGAGTTCACTAGTATAATTGAGGTAGCAAAAAGAGTAAAGTCATGAACCATCGCTATATCGATTTCGTCCCGAAAAAACGCACCGAGCCAACCGAGCCGGTCATTTCCCACGTCGTAAAAGTGAACATTTTTGACCCTGTAGAAGAAACCGCTGAAGAATACAAAGATGACGTCTTTGAGGAGCTCGTTAGTGCTCCTGCCTCTGAATTTAATTCGGCGGATGAAGAAGCCACTGTCGAAGATATCTTGGAAGATGTCGCCCCGGCTGAATTAGTCGAAGAGCCAATTGCGGATCCTACCCACGAAGCCGCTGAGCCGGAAAAGACAGCCGCCGAGCTCATCGAAGAACCACTTGAGGCCGAACCGCTTGAGGCCGAACCGCTTGAAGCCGAACCGATTGAGGCCGAATCCCTCGAATCCGAACTCGTTGAGCCAGAACCCCTAGAAGTTGAACCACTCGAAGCTGAATCCGAAAAAATCGAACCGGAATCCAAATCCGAAATCGACACCATCGAGTCCATCGAGGAAGAGCTTCCGAACGCCAAAACCTTCGAAACGCAATCTTCTGCCGCCTTTGGCGTTTTTGAAGATTACGTCCCAATCGACTCCCGTAAAGCCGGCTACTACGCCGCCAACTTCGAAAAACGCCCTCTTTCCGAACCAGCCAGGAGCTCAAAAGCCGCTGCCTCTGGCGCCGCCCCTGTCGCCAACTCTTCTGCCGCCGACACCTCTGAAGCTGAGCTCAAAGCTGCCAAAGCTGAAAAGATCCTCAAACGCCCAGACCTAAAATCTGGCCTAAGATCCGAAAAGGGAACCAGCGATTCAGCCGACGCCAAGTCTTCTGAAGAAAAAGCCAAATCTGAGCCAAAATCAACCATCCAAACCCCTCGCTTCATCAATACCCACAACATCGAGAAGCGCCCACTTTCAAAGACGAACTATCAGGCTCGCGCCGAAGCCCCAAAAAACGTCCTCTCCGACCCAGTCACCATCGTTGACCGTCCAGAAAATGAATCTCGTCTCGGGCTCATCCTCACAATCATCTTCACTATCGTCCTCGGCGCCGCCGTTGGTACAATCGCCTTCTTGTTGATGCCAAAATAATATGCTATAATAACCACATCTGGCGGGAATAGCTCAGTTGGTTAGAGCGTCTGATTGTGGTCCAGAAGGTCGCAGGTTCAATTCCTGTTTCCCGCCCCAGTTTAAAATAAAAAGATTCTTTACTAGAGTCTTTTTTTGTGAATAAATGTTACAATGTATATAACAATAAGGATGATTTATGAATTATAAAAAAATTGTAGTTGCTGGTGGTGGTGTTTTAGGAAGCCAAATTGCTTTTCAATCAGCTTATTGTGGATATGATGTAACAATATGGTTAAGAAGTGAAGATAGTAAAACTAGAACCCAACCAAAATTGGATGAATTAAAAAAGAATTATATTGATACAATTGAGTCATTAGACACTAATGATGAAAATAGTTGGGCAAGAGGTATAGCTGATATCGATCATTTTAATAAGGAAGAATGTTTACAAAAGGTAGAAAATGCTTATAACAGTATTCGGTTAGAAATAAATATGCAAGTGGCTGTGAAAGATGCTGATTTAGTCATTGAATCCATGGCTGAAATAAAAGATGAAAAAATTAAGTTTTATCAAACTTTAGCACCACTCTTAGAAGAAAAAACAGTTATTGTAACTAACTCTTCTACTCTTTTACCATCTATGTTTGCAAAATATACTGGAAGACCAGAAAAATATTTGTCACTTCACTTTGCAAATACGATATGGATTAAAAATACTGCTGAAGTAATGGCACACGAAGAAACAAACAAAAAAGAGTTTGATGAAATTATGGATTTTGCAGTAAGTATTAGGATGTTACCTCTTCCTGTGCTAAAAGAAAAATCAGGGTATTTGTTGAACTCTATGCTTGTTCCATTTTTGTTAAGTGGTATGGATTTATTAACTAATGGAGTATCTGATGCAGAAAGTATAGATATTGCTTGGAAAAGAGGAACAGGAGCACCAAAAGGCCCATTTGAGATTATTGACACAGTTGGATTAACAACAGCAAAGAACATTGTTGAACAATATCAAAAAGTTCCTGGATTAATGAGTCCATTATTAAAGAAAATGATGCTACCATATAATTATAAAGGCATGCTTAATATGTTAAATAAATACATTGACGAAGGTAAATTAGGAAAATCAACAGGCGAAGGGTTTTACAAATATGATAAATCCTAATTAGTAATTTTATAACTATTTACAAATGTCAAAATAATGTGATATATTTTATTCAGGTAATTGGGTCAAACTCAATTCATAGATTTGTGCCAATTTTTCGTATACACGTTAAATCATGGCCCCATTAACATGCGAGTGTAGTACAGCGGTTAGTATACAAGTTTTCCAAACTTGGGATGAGGTTTCGACTACCTCCACTCGCACCAAAGAATGAAAAATGAGAGCTTGCTCTTATTTTTTTATTCTTCGGAGTGAGGCCGAGGGAGATTTTCTACCTCCACTCGCACTATGGGCGGCTAGCGAGCGCTAGCGAGCGTCCTACCTCTACTTACCTCCACACCAGGCTATAATCTTGACATAAGAGCAACAATATGATAAAATAAAAGAAGTAACATGAAGTTACCGCACCTTACTAGTCTATCAGTTGTAAAACTGGCTGGTTGATGCGGCGTCTTTCAAATATGGAGGAAAAGACAATGAACCTTTTTCAGATGCTGATCGGAGATGACAAGCCCAGGGAGGTCAAGACAGTCGTAGATAAGAATGGGAACAAGAAGGAAGAATCCAAAAACATCCCATTCATGCAACCGAACGGAAAAACCACGGAAAAAAGCGTTACCATCGTAACAAAGGGGGATGGCCCTACGCTCGCACTGACCCTCAAGAATACCAGCATGGCACTTAGCTATGACGAGTTCGAATACATCAAGGAAATGACCGGTTACCTTGATGAGAAGACTGATCTCGTATGGGCAGAGGCTCAGGAAGTCGAGGTGTCTGGTGTACACTACATGGCTCTTAAAGAGAATGGCGCAAAATACGAATACGTCGACAAGAGGGCTAACTTCAACGTTGGTAAGCTCATCGATTCTGGGAAGCCTAAAAAGCCTGCGAAGCCTAAGTCAAAGCCGTCCTCATAACCACCACCCCATTACAATTGAATAGAAAAAGACTGCTTTCGGGCAGTCTTTTTCATGCTATAAAATAAAATTGCCATAAGCGGAAAAGTATTGTACAGATATTGACAAATAAACAAAAGTGTGATAAAATGTAAACAGTCTGAGTTAGAGGAGTAACCCCTGTAATTCAATGACGACCATTAACAACCGAATCATCTCAGATTTCAAAGTTTTATGAAATCTGACATGCTGATTAATAATCAGGCAAATCCGCCTGTTTCTATATAGATTGCAGTAGTCAGTAATAAATAGTTGGCCGTAAAACGGCAGAAAGGGGGTCACCGTGACTCTGATGATCTTGATAGCCATGGTATGGCTCGTGGTGACTCACATCCACGAAGACAAAATTGTGAGAACGGCACTGCTGGCATCTATTTGTGCTCTTTGTAGTGTCGGTACTATAGCAGGCGGATGGAGAATGGTAACTGTTGCTATCCTTGCCGCCGGCTACTTCTTCGCAACCGTCATGGTTGCGGAGGTAAAGAATGCGGGTTCACTTGCTGCTAGAGCTGTCGCTCTGGTCGCCTTTGGACTAGCAATTCCACTTTCCTTACCTTTCAAGTCACATCCCATTTTGTCAGTGGTATTGATCGGAACTTTTACGATCGTGTCGATTGTATTATCGGCATTACCACTTCTTAGGATAACCAAGAAAGAAGGAAAGGTCGTGAGGTCAACACTCACGATAATTGGAGCTTGTGTGTTTGGTGCGATTGTGGCATTAATCGCAATCGCGAGTACGCTTGGCCGAGCCACTCAGCTTGGCCTTATTTGAGGAAGGAGGGCCTCATGAAAAAATTCACATTCGCTGCAATAGCAGCAACAACGTTTTTAGCCATTGCCCTGATGTCAGGCTGTGGCACTGAAGGCGAGATCACACCTGAAACGGTAACTGGTCAGCCTATTTCCACCGTAACCGCAACAACTACAACTGAGGAGCCCGTAATATCTCCTTTTGCAGGAAGGACCTGCGAGGCAATCGAATGCGATTACCTCACAGGGAAATATGGTAATCAGAGAGTCTTCAATCCGAAGTCAACTCTCGCTGGGTATTACGAAGCACGAGTGGAAGCAACGGGCTTGAATGATGCTGTTACCTACGGCATCAATGAAGATTCAAACTCATGGCTCTGTGAGGAAATCCTCAGTAATCCCATTTATCTCCAGGATGCAATACTCTGCTTCGAGGAGATTTACCCCATGATGTCCGAGACCCCTTGGGTTAAGGAGGTTATGGACAAGGATTACAGAGATCAGACGGTGATCGCAGAAGATGGCACAATCTACGTTGCGTACGGCACTCATATTGCTGGATGCAGAGTGATGGAGCTCATCGCAGGCGCTGAATATCTCGGCGTTTATGACAACTACAAAGTAGTTTGTCATTTTCCGTTGGATCCGGCAGCTGAAAAGCCGTACAGGTCTGAAATCGCGGAAAAGTATCACGAATTCCACGTCTTCCGTCTTACAGAAGACAAGGAAGGGAGGGTGTATTACTTTGGAATCAATACCAAAGACTGGAGATTCGCAATTTTGAATCCTCCCGCTAATCCTAATCCGCCAAGGCCTACGCCCGTACCGCCAATCCAGCCGCAGCCGACTCCGACTCCAACACCTACTCCCACTCCTACCCCTACGGATCCTAAGGATCCCTCGGATATTCCACAGGGGGGAGATTTAACCCAGTCAGACGATGGCAGGGATGATAATGGTCCTGGGGAATGGAAGCCTGAACCGACACATGTCGACCAGGATAACAATCCCGAGAATGATACCATAGTCACCCAGCCACAGCCCAGTACGACACCTACACCCGCTCCCGTTCCTACACCGGGCGACCAATCGAACACAGTTATCCACAGCAATGAGCCGGATAACACTCCGATTCCGTCGAACAACAATGGTAATTATGAAGGAGGTGGAAACCTCTCGAATGAAACCAGCAGCGGCGTTGTAGACCCGTTCTAAGCAAAAAGCATGTTGCACCTTAAAGTTAACCTGGCGGCTCTGCCGCCAGGGACAACTTTTTGAAACTGAGATGATTCGGTTGGTGGTAAGACGAAAATTAACAATTCGACTAGCAAAACCAACCAAAATTAATTTTTAATGAAAGGATTCTAATGAAAAACTTTTCTAAAGCTATGCTTGGCACTGCAGCAGCTGTCGCTACTGTTAGTGCTACCGTTGCCCCTGTTGCTAACGTTGCAGCTTGGGGTGACAACGCCAATGGTCGTACTGTTTACACTGTTGAACAGATCAACGCTGGCGCTTTAGGTGACAAAATCACCTTCAACTCTATCACTAACGGTTCTTACCAAGATGTTCAAGGTAAGACCCACCAAATCGGTGACGAACGTAACTTCCTCTCTGCCCGTTTGAATGGTACTTCAAACGTTTGGTCAGCTAACGAAATTACCGCCGAAGATGGCAAAGAATATGTTCTTAGCCTCTATGTTCACAACAACAGCCCTAAGGGTAATGCAGCTGTCGCTAAAGATACGACTGTAAGCTTCAGTATCCCAGGCAACACCGCAACCTCAGTTCAGGTTGATGGTGTCATCACTTCTTCAAATGCTACTCCAACCAAATATTGGGATGATGTAGTGTTCAAGAGTGCTAACGGTGCTAAATTCCACCTAGAATACATTGCTGGTTCCGCTTCATGGGAAAGCAATGGTAAAAGTGCTGGTAAGCTTAGTGATTCTGTAATCACTTCTGCTGGTGCTAAGGTTGGTTATGATGCCCTTGATGGTAACCTTCCTGGTTGTTATGGCTTCAGCGGTTACGCTGGTGTCCACGTCAAGGTTGTTTATGACGAAGAATTCACCATCACCAAACAAGTTCGTATCAAAGGTACTACCGAATGGAAAGAATCTGTTGATGCAAAAGTTGGTGACGTCGTTGAATATATGATTGGTTATACCAACAAATCTGGTGCTACCGTTTCTGACGTTATGGTCCTCGACTCACTTCCATCTAACATGGAATATGTCGCTGGTTCAACCAAGGTTAAGAATGGTAACCACCCAGCTGGTGTTAAGATGACTGATGAAACTATCACCACAACTGGTCTTAACATTGGCGGTTACAACAATGGTGCCAACGCCTACATCCTCTTTGAGGCTAAGGTTGTTGACAATAACCTAACTTGTAACAAGAAGAACCAATTGGTTAACTGGGCAAAGATCACTGCTGCCGGTGTAACAAAGAAAGATGATGCATCTGTCGTTGTTCCTAAGGTTTGTGATACTCCAAACCCAGATCCAATTCCAGAAACTGGTGCTCATTCAATTATCGTTAGCGCCCTCGGTCTCGGTACTACCGTTACCGCTCTCGGTGTCTACGTTGCTAGTCGCAAAAAATTAATGTAATCCTAGACCGCTTCACTAAAGTCTAGCTGGTCTAGACTACGCAAAAATCCCCCGTAAATGGGGGATTTTTGTTGGCTAAATTTTGCCGGTGAAAAAGCACCGCCGAAGCGGTGCCTTAGATTAGTAGAGGGGTATGTTGTACCTTACAACTTGATGTTCGCTACCAACAGTAAGTCCATTGGCCCAGAGGGTTATTGCTCCTCTGTCGTAGCTCTCGGGGTCGAGATCGGGGATCATGGCGATTCCGACGATGCCATCATGGTCATAGTATTGCAAATTTATCGGATCGTCTGGTTTAGCAGAATGGTTATAGCCGAGCGGTTCAAATAATCGAACAACCAAGTCGCAATTATCCACGTGGAAGGACGCGATTAGCTCGGAAGTGGCATCATAGACGATCTCGCAATCGGCGCTGGTAGGTTCTTTCTTTGAAGAGGGATCCAAATCATTCTTGATTCTGAAATAAAATGCATACGGATGTCTTAACTTTCCAGGAGGCAAGCATTCTTTCCAGTTGAAATCAGGGGCTTTCTCGCTGATGTCAAGCGACCGCCAACATTGATTCCTCGCGTTTTTGTAGGAATCATCCAGGATAAAGGCGTCTGAACTCAGAAACTGCACTAATCCTTTTGAGCGCGACTTTCTGTTCCGAATAAATTCCAGTAGTGGAATTGCCATACAGCATACAAGTAAACCGGCCAAAATTATAACTAAAGTTATCACGACTTTCATTATCTGTTTACCTCCTATAATAAATCGCAGTGTATCTGGCGTCAGGACTTTCGGACAAAATCAAAATCTTGATAAAACATAAACCTCTAAAAGTACGACTACAACCTCCCTCCCAAAAGTAGTTATTATATTTATATAATAAATTAAGGGAAAAATCAAGGTATTACCTCAAAAATGCTTATGCTATAATAGAAGCATACATGGATCCGTTATACGTTAATTACGATAAGCGTAAGAACGCTACTTCGAATTCTGCCGTGCCAACGCCAACCGCGAGCACGATGCCAGTTTTTGGCGCCCCGGCAACCCCGGCCGCCCCTTCTGTTCCGGCTCCTGCTGTCTCTGCTCCGGACCCAACGATCCCTCTTGCTCCTGCTTCGACGCCAGCCGCGCCGGCTCCTGCTGCGCCGGCTCCTGCCCCAGCTGCCCCAATCGCGCCAGCTCCGTCTGTATCTCCAGCCGACACTCTCGTTGCTGAATTAGACGCTCCTGCTGCCGTCGACCAAAATCCTTTCGCAAGCTTCCAAAATAATACTCCTGCTGCCGAGTCTCAACCGATGCAGCAATTTGCTCCGTCCGAGCAACCTCTCCCGGCACAATCTCTCCAAACACAACCTCTCCCGACCCAGCCAATCGGCCCAGCTCCGATCTCTTCCGGCACTGGCGACATCGTCCTCGACATGAGCCAGCCAAAAGGCGGGATCAACAAGAAGCTCCTCGCTA
>CAMJEK010000020.1 GCA_946404685.1 uncultured Candidatus Saccharibacteria bacterium
GTCCAGCGGCTCGTATCGAGACGAGCAAGCGCATTATCGCCTTCAAACATGCTGGCCATGGAGGTAACTTTGGAAACATCCCAGTTCGCAGTATCAAGACCAGTAAGTTTTGCATTTGCGCGGAAGGCATTTCCCATGTCTGTAACCTTTGAAGTATTCCAATTCTCTTCACCAACAATTTCTACGAGATTTCCGTCGTTCTGGAACATTGCTCTCATCGTGGTTGCATCGTTCATAACGAGATTTGATAGATCGGCATATTCCAAATTGGTGTAATAGTTGAATAGTTTGTAGCTATTCGGGTTTGCCATCACGCCACCATCTTGGCCGATATAAATTTCATACATTGAATCCGAATCGGTATCTAGGGCATAAGCCTTGATGCTCATATCTTGATTTGCGGATACGTCCCATTCTTGAATAGCTGAAGCGGCAAGTTCACTTGGCAAAGCTAATGTGTCTATTGTATAAACTTTTTCAATTTTCTCTTTTGGAATGCCATGTGGGTTGTCGAAGGCGGCCACATCAGTACCATTAACGTCGGACATGACCTTTAGATAACTAAAGTCGCCCCAGACGGCATAAAGAACAAGATTTCGATCATTATCGGTGTCAAAAGCAGGCATCGAAGAATCAAAAGTAATCGTCGAACCAGGACGATAGACGCCTTCGGAATCTGGAGTTGCTTCCTTGTCGAAGCTCCATCCGACTAGGAAACGATCATCGCGGAAGAAATCGCGACCAGATAGTACAATCGAATCTCCAATAATATATTCATCGGATTGCTCGGTCGTTGTGCCGGTGGCGCTGTCGGAGTTCTTGTCATAAGAAATTGAATAGCCGACGCAGGTCGTTCCGAGCTCGAGGGTATAAACAATCTGTCCATAATCTGCCATATAATAATTGCCACTCGCAATGGCGCCATTATTAGTGGCGCCAAAAGAAACATTATAAATGTTGTCGGAGTTTGTTGAATAGCCAGAAGCTGAGACGTTCAAAATGCTCCCCGGCTCGTGAGAAACCCCCACAAACTTGTCGCCTTCAACAGCCACGCCCCAGGAGTTGTTCGAAAGGGCTTTAGGCTCTAGAAAAGTTCCGGCAGTTGGGCTAAATGAATATTCAGAGTTCTTGTCACCATTGAGATACAGATTATTATCGTTAATATCCGTGCTAACAAGGACGGAGAACCCGTTTGGGCAGTTTGTACTAACAACCAAGGTGCTGTCTTCGGTTCCATAATTTGAGACTCCACTTCCTTCGAGTGTAAGGTTAACATTCGGTGAGCTCGTGAGGGAAGCAGAATATGAAGAAGCGTTAGCCTCTGAAGACGAACCAGATAAAACCAAAATAGCAAAAACTAAGAATATGGCCTTTTCTAACAATTTTTTATTTTTTGTGAGTTTTTGTGGAATCATTTTTTTAACGAGTCAACAAAAGTTGCAGTTTGCAACGATCTTATTGACGCACCTTTTATTTTAAAGTTTTTGTTTCCACTCTCTAACTGTCATAATAATATACTTATGTTTAATAATTGTCAACACAAAAAATAATAAAAAATATATTTGACAACAATTAGCATAAGTGTTATATTGGGCCCATAATTAGGTCATACAAAAAAGAAAAATAAAAATGAAACTTTCTCATTCCTACTCAAAGGCATATAAAGTCTGTGCGTCCGTTGCGGCCGCCAGTACACTTGCTGCGAGCGCATTTCTTATCGCTCCTCTTTTCCGCAGCGGCGCAAATGCTATTACTCCAATCGATCTAAACATCACGAGCGGCGAAGGATATCATCTTGGCTACACAAGTTCGGCTGGCTCCGAAGGTGTGAAGATGAACATTGCTGGCTCCGTAGAGGGAACACTTGCTAGTGCAAAGGATACTGTCTCGATTGATTCAAACTTGCCAGAAGGATGGAACCTATATATTTCAAGCGCCAGCGACACTAATCGCCGTCTTCATTTGAATGGTGACGAAAGCTCAATCTATTTTGTTCAACCAGCTAGTGGCACGCACGCTGCGCCAGCAGCTCTTTCTAACAACACCTACGGCTATGCACTTGCTGAGGCGCCATTTACCACGACCGAGAATGCCTATGCCACTCCATCCCCAAGCACTGGTAGCACCTGGGCTGCGGTTCCATTCCTAAGAAATGCAGACCTAATCAAAACCGGTACCGAAAGCGCAGATGTTGATGTCTATTATGGCGCCAAAATCGATATGGGCCTCAAGACCGGCCACTACACTGGCAACATTATGTATACGGTCATGGGCTCGGTTGCCGATTCCGAATCAGCAACCATTTCTCCAGAAAGCGCTTCGCCAGACACGGTCATCAGAGTTAACACTGGTCTTTTGACCACCCGACAAATCACAACATCAGATGTTGAAGTTTATGTCGACGTTTCTGAGGTTCTAGAAGAAACCCCGAAGCTATACTGTCCAATCGAAGGTGTTAGCCAAGAAGATGGCGTACTCACAATTTCTTGTAGACTTCCGGGTGTACCACTATTTGGTATCAAATATGATATCGTAGCCTCTGTCTTCCCATACGGGAAAGTTTATCGTGTTCATGACTTTGATGTTCAGGACCCAATCCTTAACCTCTCCGCAACCAACATCAACCAAATCACCTACATGCAAGAGATGAATCAGACAGTCTGCCAGAGCATGATCACTGACGAAACCTATAATCTCAAAGATTCTCGCGACAATAAGATTTATACAATTAGTAAATTCCAAGACGGAAGCTGTTGGATGACGAAGAACCTAAACATTGGTCCAGCAAGCTTCTCAAATAGGACAATTAGCCTCAAGCCAAGCACCTCGAACGTCGGCGCTGATGGTGGGTCGATTAGACTAACAACGGGCGATTATAATAGAAACCAAGTTATTGGATCAGGGAACTACACTATCGGCTCGGCCAACTCAGCTGTTTCGGTCTGTCCAAGAGGCTGGAGGCTCCCAATCCCATCAGAATTCCCAAGAATCCAAAGCTATTCCGAATTATTTGGAACCGGTCGCTATTGGATGGCGAATCTCCTAGGGTACACCTTCGCCGGTGGCGGCGGAATGACAAGTGGCTGGAACAGTGGTGAATATTTCCAACTCCGCTGTATCGCCGAATAGCCCTTGACAATTATTAGCATAAGTGCTATATTGAAAACACAACTAGGTCATACAAAAAAGAAAAACAAAAATGAAAATATCTCATTCCTATGCAAAGGCATATAAGGCTTGCACATCAGTCGCTGCCGTGAGCGCAGTCGCCGCTAGCGCATACCTTTTGTCACCACTTTTGATCGCCGGAGTTCACGCTGATACCCCGATGAATGTTAATGTTGATAGTGACGGCGGTTATCATTTGACCTACTCTAGTGCTGCCGGACAAGAAGGCATCAATATTAATGCCACCGGCACCCCGACCGGCGCAATCTCAACCGCAAAAGATACTGTTTCGATCAGCTCAAACATCCCAGGAAGTTGGAATCTCTACATCTCAAGTGGGAACAACTCGAATCGCCGCCTTTATTACAACGACGATACTACTTCGCAATATTTCATCTCACCTGTTTCTGGAACCGCCGCCTCGCCAAAGGCGCTCGAGATCAATAGCTATGGCTATGCCGTTTTGAAAGC
Organism: uncultured Candidatus Saccharibacteria bacterium; assembly: GCA_946404685.1. GTDB lineage: Bacteria > Patescibacteriota > Saccharimonadia > Saccharimonadales > Saccharimonadaceae > Nanosyncoccus. Next base: position 3,640 of record CAMJEK010000020.1, read on the forward strand.
TCCGTTTGGGACCGACGCTTCAATCTATACTGAAGCCTCGGCAGAAAGTACTTGGGCTGGCGTTCCATTTCTCTCTAACGCAGAGATTGTCGATACCGATGAAGGTGACAAAGATATTGATATTTATTATGGCGCCAAAGTCGACCTTGGCCTCATTGCTGGCCGATACTCTGGCGATATTCTTTATACAGTTATGGGCACCGCTGGTGCTGCCGATTCGGCAACTATCTCCCCAGAAGCTGCACGACCTGGCGAGTCAATCCGTATCGCAACGACCCTTACGACTAACCGTCCAATCGAAGCAAATGAGGTCGAGGTTTATGTTGACGTCTCAAAAACGCTATCCACAAGTGACCCGCGTCTCAATTGTCCAGTGACGGCAGTTAGTTCAGAGACTGGAGTGGTCGTTATCACATGTACTCTTCCAGAATTGCCGCTCTATGGCCAGAACTATAGGATCGTTACTTCGATCTATCCATATAATAAGCAATACGCCGTGTCTGGCTATCGTGTGAATGAACCACTTCTCAACAAGAATGCAACGAATATCTCCGAAATTACCTACATGCAAGAAATGAACCCAGAAGTTTGTAGTAGCATGACACTCTATCAGCCATACACGCTTAAAGATGCCCGCGATTCTAAGACTTACCGCGTCGCTCGCTACAACACTTCATCAGATGGCTCCACGAGCCGATGCTGGATGATGAATAACCTCTCGATTGGTCCATCTGGATATAGTGGGACAATTCACCTAAATCCAGAGTATTCCGACACCAATATAAATGGGTACGACCTCCCGACATCTGGAACTGAATTATATTACGGCGGTGGCTCACCAGCATTTGCTGCCGGCTCTCAATCTAACTCTGGGAACGCTCCTTATTCAATCTGCCCATCCGGATGGAGGCTGCCAACTCTCTATGGCGACGTTTCAGAACTCAGGTCTTATAACTCGGATGAAAACCTCCGTCCATCGTTATCTGCCGATTTGGGCTACCACGAATACCTAACAAGCACTACGCAAAATAATTATCTTGGCTACTTCGGTATGAATGCCGGAGAAAACGGAAACTCTTTCCAAAATATCGGTGGGTTCCCAAGCAACCCACGCACCCGCTGCGTTTCTCGCTAACCCCTTGCCAAATCACCTCTTCTGCGATATAATAAAGATACTAATTCTTACTTGAAATTAAAAAGGAAACTTTATGAATATTAAAGAAGAGGAGCGCCGTGCCCGTCTTTTGAAGATGAGAGAAGAGCGCCTCCCAGACATAAAAAAGCAATTTGAAGAGGCTCAAAACCGTCACTTCAATTCCAACTTTGCCCCTGGTGGAAAGGATGCTGACTTAGTTAAAAAGAAGCCTAGCAAAAAGGCCGCAAAGCCAGCCAAGGCCGCTAAAAAAGCAGCCGTAAAGGCTCCAAAAACCGAAGCAGAGCAACGCAAGGTTAATCTTTCTGTAACTTCCAAAAAAGGCGAGATGGTCCACCATCAGCGCATGCTTTCTCAAGACGTTAATGCTCAGGCCACTCAACACATTATTGGTATTCCAGTCAATAAATCCCGTTTCAACGGCTATAATGGCGAACAAATCACAAACGCCAAAATCAAATCCGCCCATCCAGATCCAGATGCTGTCCGCATTATCCCAATCGGTGGCCTTGGTGAGTTCGGTATCGGTAAAAATATGACCATTGTCGAATACAAGAAGGAAATGATTGTTATCGATATGGGTGTCCTTTTCGCCGGTGAAGATTACCCAGGTGTTAACTACATGATTCCAGACATCAAATATCTCGAGGACAACATGTCCAACATCAAGGCAATTCTTTTCACTCACGCCCACCTTGATCACATTGGTGCCTGCCGTCATCTTTTGCCAAAATTCACCCCAACCATCCCAATTTATGCTACTGATTTCACAATCGGCATGATCAAAAAACAAATGTCTGAGCTTGAAGACGTTCCAGACATGAATTATTGCCCAGTTGATCCGTTCAAGCATGAAAAAATCCAAGTGTCTGAGCACCTCAGCGTTGAATTTATTCACACGCTCCACTCTATTCCTGGAAACTGTGCCATCATCGTCCGTACGCCAAATGGTCTCATCTATTTCTCTGGTGACTGGCGTGCCGAACAAAACCCAATCGAAACCCAGACTGATTACGAACGTATCGACGAAATCGTCAAAAATGAAGGCATTGACCTCATGTTTAATGAGTCTACCAACATTGACTCTCCGGGACATCATCCACATTCTGAATATGACGTCGGCGACAATATTGGTAAGGTTATGGACAACTACGCCAATGGTCGTGTTATTGTTTCATGTTTCTCATCTCAGATCGATCGTATCGGCCTCATTTTGAAAGAAGCTTCAGAACGTGGTCGCAAAGTCGCCTTCTCCGGCTTCTCTATGATTAACAACATCGAGGTCGCACTTCGTGCCAAAGCCATCAAGGTTCCAAAAGATACCATCGTTAAAATGGAAGACATCATTAAGCTCCCAGATGAACGTGTCTGTATCGTTTGTACCGGCTCTCAGGGCGAGTTGAACGCCGTCTTGAACCGCATGGTCACCGGTGCTCACAAATATATTAAGATCAAACAAACCGACACTATCGTCTTCTCTTCGAACCCAATTCCAGGCAATGAACCACATGTTGTGAATACGGTTGACGGTCTCCTCCGCGAAGGTGCACAGGTCATCCAAAACGGTAAGACACACCTCACCAACATCGGCCCACTACATCTTTCTGGTCACGCCTACTACGAAGATCACGTCGATTTTGTCACTCGTCTCCATCCAACCAACTACGTCCCATACCACGGCGAATTCTACATGCTTCAGCATAACGCCGAAATGGCTGAAAACGTCATCGGTATTCCACATGATCGCATCCTTGTTTCAGATGATGGTGATGTTATCGAACTAACCAAAGAAAAAACCATCCGAAAATGTGGTCGCATCCACGTTGGCAACAAACTATATGATGATGCTGATCTCCCAGTCCACGAAGCCGTGATCAAGGATCGTATCCATATTTCTCGTGAAGGTATCTTCATCATTGTTCTCACCCTAAACAAAAAGACTGGTCATCTCGTGAAGACTCCAGACATCGTTTCTCGTGCTTTCATTTATCTTGATAATTCCGAGGAGCTCATCGGTAAGATTCGCCACTATCTCCGTGCAAAGACCGACAAATCTATTTCCACCGATCCAGAAATGAAGGTCCTAAAAGAGGAAATTAAAGAAGACATTACGCATATCCTCTTTGATGCTACTGGCCACACACCAATTGTGATTCCAGTTATCAACAAAGTCTAGAACAAAAAAGAGCGAGCTTTCGTTAGCTCAGCTCCTCTGGTGCCCGGAGCGGGAATCGAACCCGCACGGATTGCTCCATTCGATTTTAAGTCGAACGCGTATACCAGTTCCGCCATCCGGGCTTCCCTAAAATTATACCACAGTATGCTATAATTATAGGGATGAATATTCTCTACTGTGGCGATCAAGGCATCAAGGATGGACTCCTGATTTCGGTTTTGTCGCTTATCAAAAACACTTCTGAAACGCTTAATATTTACCTTCTCACGATTAATTTTGAAGACTCAAAACCAATCAGTAATCAAACTGCAAAGCTTCTCGATGAACTCGTAAAAAAGAAGAATCAAAAGAGCTTCGTCAAGAAAATTGACGCTACCAAGGTTTTTGTTGAAAACCTTCCAACCAAAAACATGAACACTATTTTTACGAAGAAGTATTTCAAACCTTGCGCCATGCTCCGTCTTTACATTGATAAAATCGATGAGCTTCCAAAAGACAAGCTTCTCTATCTTGACTATGACGTCATTTGCCGCAAAGACCCGAAAGAATTCTACGATGAAAACCTGGAGGGAATCGAAGCTGCTGGTGTTCTCGATATTTATGGCAAAAATTTCTATCATTACAACTTCCCAAAAACCGATTACATGAATTCAGGCGTGCTTCTATTTAATATGGAGGAGTGCAAGAAATCCAATCTTTTCCCGCGCGCAGTGAAAATCTGTCAGGAAAAACGCATGATGCTAGCCGACCAAGCCGCTCTCAACAAAACCATCAAAAAACGCAAGTTAATGCCGCGAAGGTTTAATGAGCAGGATGACCATCCAAAAGCGGACACCGTCTTTCATCATTTCTCTAATAACTTCAAATTCTGGCCGTTTTTCCATGTCCAAAAAGTCAAGCCATTTCAGATCGACAAGGTTCATAATATCTTAAAAATCCACGAATATGACGACCTTTTTGAGGAATATGAAGGCCTCAAAACAAAATTAAACTAATGCTTGATTTTGTTTGAATCTTTGATAGAATAGAAAAAGTCGTCCAAAATCAGAATCTCTACTTAACGAGGTGGGTCGGTCGCAAGGACGATACAATTAAGGAGAAAATAGATACATGCGTATCAAAGGACTCAAACGATCAAATGATCGCAAAAAGTCGAGCATCGCTCCTGCCGCATGGCAAGAGTTCATCGAGATCTAATCTCAAACAAAAAACCGGCAAGAAGCCGGATTTTTTGTTGTGTGTCTTAAAGACCCATCTTTGCGTTATAAATATTCGTGAAGAGTTCAGTCAATTCTTTCTCGCCACCACGTGAGGTTTCCCAAGAAATCACTTTACCGTTGATGGTGATGCTGCCAATGCCACTCCAGTTGATATCCTGACCATCAACGTAGAGGGCTGGGGTTGCTTCAACACTGATGAATTTGCCGAGACCCATATCAAAGTCGATTTTCTTAGAAACGCGGTCGCTCTTCATGTCTTCGACGAACTTATCAACATCACCTTTACCTTCGGAAACTTCAATAAAGTATTGCTTGAAGGTGTCGGTGCGTGTGGAGGATTTTAGATCTTCCCATTCGCTTTGCTTTGCAAACAAAGTGTTGGCGTATTCTTTCCAATAACCTTGAAGACCAGCTGCTTCTGCTGCAGAGGCGGCAGCTGTACCATTCTGGTGATAAGAAAGTAGGAAATTGCGATAAACGACAGCAACCTTACCATCAAGCGCTTCGATAGCCTTGTTGATTCTTGGGTTGATTGAGGCACAACCAGGGCACTGATAGTCTGCATACTCAAAGATAAGAACTGGCGCGTCGGCGGAACCTTTAATGTGGTCACCGATTTGGCCGTTAAAATCATCGGCCTTAATAATTGAATAGGCATCATATTTAGTGAAATCTGCTATTTTTGATTTACCATCGATAATTGAAGCGGTCGCAAGCCCAAGCAAAACGACAGTCGCTATTCCGATGATGGCACCTAGAATTTTATTCATACTTACTCCCTTAAATGCTATAATTATAGCATGTGGAACAGATTTATGAAGAGGTTTGTTGCCTGGCTTGACCCGAAGCTAGACCGTTTTCGCGCCAAGAAAGAAGCGCCGAAGTTTACTCCGAAAAGCCTCGCTGAATTTGTCGATGTTCTTCGTCGCACGCCAAAAAATGTATTAAGCGACGCCGATAGAAACAAGATTTCTGCCGTCATGAGTTTCGATGCCCGTAAGGTCAAAGACATTATGGTTAAGAAGTCTGATATGGTGTTTGTCTATGAAAAAGACTTCCTCGGCCCACTCACACTCGACCGCCTCTACAAATCTGGCTTTATTCACTTCCCAGTAGTGGACAGCAAAGATCATGTCAAAGGCGTCATCCATACCGACGCCCTGAACACTCTCGAAATCAAGAAAACTGATCGCGCCGAAAAATATCTCGACAAGAATTTTCAATACCTTCATGCTGGAGATTCTCTGGTTGATGCGGTTGATAAAATCAAGAAAACTGGCTGCTTCTTCTTCCTGGTTTTGAATGAAAAAGATGAGCTTGCGGGCTCATTTACATTAGAGATGCTCCTAGATTACCTTATTGGGTAAAATATGGTATAATATCTCTTATGAGAATTTTAACGAACGAACTAAAAAACTATCTTGGCAAAACTGTAACCGTCTCTGGTTGGGTTAATTCACGCCGCGATCATGGTGGATTGATTTTTATCGACCTTCGCGACCACAAGGGAATCATCCAACTTGTTGTTACGCCAGAAAATCCAGATTCGTTCAAACTTGCTGAATCAGTTCGCGATGAATTCGTCCTCTCTGCAACCGGCACTCTTCGTGAACGTGCCCCAGAACTCAAAAATCCAAACATCGAAACCGGCGACATTGAACTTGTCGTCTCCGAGCTCGTTCTTCTCAATAAATCTGAAACTCCAGTCGTTAATACTCATGATGATGGTGAAAAATCTGGCGAAGACCTTCGTCTTAAATATCGTTATCTCGACCTCCGCCGTCCATCTATGCAACACACCCTAAGTGAGCGTTCTCGCTACTATAAGTTCCTCCGTGACTACATGTACGAAAATGATTTCATCGAAGTAACCACGCCAATTTTGGCTAACTCTTCTCCAGAAGGCGCCCGCGACTTTCTTATTCCATCTCGTCTTCACCCAGGCCAATTCTATGCATTGCCGCAGGCTCCACAGCAATTCAAACAGTTGCTCATGGTTGGTGGCGTGCCAAAATACTTCCAAATCGCCCCATGTTTCCGTGACGAGGACCCACGCGCTGATCGTCTTTATGGCGATTTCTATCAGCTCGACCTCGAGATGTCATTTGTAGACAGTGGCGAAACTGTTCGCCAGACTATGGAACCACTCATCAAGAAACTTGCCACTGAATTTGCCGGCAAAAAACTTCTCTCCGAGGAAGTTCCACGCATTCCATATACCGAATCTATGGAAAAATACGGTGTCGACAAGCCAGACCTTCGTTATGGCATGGAACTAACCGAACTAACCGATGTTTTTGTAAATACCGATTTCAAGGTATTCAAAGCTCCTTGCGTTAAGGCAATCTGCGTCAAAGGTGGCGCTTCACTCACTCGTTCCCAAATCGATGACTTTACCGATAAGGCTCGCAAACTCGGTGCTGGTGGGTTAGCTTATATCATGTATGAAAACGGAGAAGCAAAATCTCCAATCCTCAAGTTCATGACGGAACAGGAAATTGCGGGCGTCAAAGAGCGTATGGGCGCCGAAGATGGTGACGCCGTCTTCTTTGGCGCAGACGACCGTGACAAGGTTAACAAGGTTCTTGGCCAGCTCCGCATTGCATTTGCTGATTTCTTCAAGCTAAAAGATCCAAACATCGTCGCGCTTTGTTGGGTTGTCGATTTTCCATTCTATGAATGGGATGAAAAGAACAAAAAACTCGACTTTGGTCACAACCCATTCTCTATGCCAAAGGGAGGCATGAAGGCCCTCGAAGAAGCAAAAACCGACGCCGAAAAGCTTGCCATTGTTGCTGACCAATATGATATGGTTATGAATGGCCTCGAGATTTGCTCCGGCGCCGTCCGTAACCACAGCCCAGAAATCATGTATAAAGTCTTCAATATTCTCGGCTACAGCAATGAATATGTCGAGGCTCGCTTTGCCGGGATGCTGGGCGCATTCAAATTTGGTGCTCCACCGCACGCTGGCTGTGCCTTTGGTATTGAACGTATCTTCATGGTTCTTGAAAATATCGAAAACATTCGCGATATCGTCGCCTTCCCTAAGAACGGTAACGGTGTCGACCTCATGATGAATTCTCCTTCCGTCGTTGATGATTATCAACTCGAAGAAGCACATCTTGCAATTATTCCAGAAGACGAATAAGCTTATAAAAAAGGGTGGCATGGAAGATAAGAAAAAGAAAAAAATTCGAAAGATTCTCCATCTATATACATGGCAAATCTTTTTGATTCTTATCCCAATGCTATTCCTTGATGCCACGCTTCTTCGCACGGATCACCTCAAAATGGTGGAACTTCGTGACGCCGTTCTCGCTGCCGACGAAGAAGAAGACGATGAAAAAATCGCTAAATCCCTTGAGGAGCTAAAGAACTTCGTGTTTGGACATATTATCGTGAACGTTGTCGAAGAAAACGGTTCTCAGAGTATTATCTTTGGCACTGGCCCATTCTATCTTGAAAATACATACATTCGCATCGCAACCAAAGCTCTTGCGGACGCCGAGGGCCAACTCTCTGGCGACGACAATCCGAACGGCAACATTTTCATCAAAGCGTCAGACGTTTGTAAGCCGCTCGGTATTGCAAATGGCTGGAACTGGAATAGCCCAGGATACCTAAACTGCATGACCTCAGAAATCGCTAAATATCCGGCCGCCGACCCGATTACCGATCAGGTCAAAGCCAATATTCCATCCACCGAGCTCTTCCGTCGCAACTACGCGTCTCCTGCAATCGCCCTCTGTCCGTCTGGGATTGCAATCATCGTCACCTTGGCTCTTATCTTAATCATTGTGATTCGCATGGTAATCTGGGTGATCCTTCGCGTAGCCCTATTGTTCATGTAAAATACCCCTTGACACATCCCTCTTGGGGTCATAAGATAAGAGTATATTAACTTAAGGAGGAAAGCTTAAATGGCTTACGAACATACCAATGGCAAGGGAACAAAGTACTTCTTGCACAAAACTGAAGTTACCCTTCGTGGCGGCAAACAACAGACTATCTATTTCTTCACTAAAGACGAAAAAGGTGGTAAAGGTACTCCATGTGATCTTCCTGCCGACCGTATGGTCTGCGAAAATCCTCGCAATGGTTTCTTGACTCTTAAAAAGAAATAATTGCGCGCAAGTTAATTAGGTGCAAAAAGACGCCCTGCAGCGATGCGGCGTCTTTTTTTGAA
>CAMJEK010000021.1 GCA_946404685.1 uncultured Candidatus Saccharibacteria bacterium
CGAATGCACGTACTCGTAAGGGTAAGGCGATCGCGGTCGGTGGTGCACAACCAAAAGCAGCAAGTAAAACTTAGAAAGGAGAATGAAAAATGGCAGAAGAAGAAATTAAAACTACTACTGTTGCAGCTGAAGCTGAAGAACAAGCTCCTAAGACTAAGTCTGCAAAGAAAGGTAAGCGTGTCGTTACCTCTGGTCAACTTCACATTCAAGCTACCTTCAACAATACTATTATCAGTGTCACCGACAAAAATGGCGGCATCTTGACCGCTTCATCCGCTGGTGCTAACGGTTTCCGCGGCTCCAAGAAGGGCACCGCTTATGCAGCCCAAATCGCAGCCGAGAAAGCTCTTGAGAAAGCTAAGAAAGATTACTCTTTGAATTCAGTTGATGTCTTCGTTAAGGGTATCGGCCTTGGTCGTGATAGCGCAATCCGCGCCGTCTCAAGCTTCGGCATCAAGATTGACAGTATTACTGATGTAACCCCAATCGCACACGGTGGCGTGCGTCCTAAGGGAGAAAGGAAACCATAATGGCTCGTGATCATTCACCTATCGTAAAACAAAGCCGTCGTGAAGGTTTCGCTCTCGCTCCAAAAGCACACAAAGTCATGGCTAAAAAATCTGGAATTCCAGGTGAACATGGTGATATGCGTGTTCGTGGCGGTAGCCTCTACCTCACTCAGCTCCGCGAAAAACAGAAGGTTCGCCGTCTTTATGGCCTCCTCGAAAAACAATTCGCAAAATTAATGAAAGAAGCCCAGAACTCAGAAGGCCTCACCGGCGAAAAACTTCTTGAGCTCCTTGAACGCCGTGCAGATAACGTAGTTTTCCGTGCAGGCTTTGCTGCTACTCGTCGCCAAGCTCGCCAACTCGTCTCACATGGCCACTTCCTATTGAACGGTCGTCGCGTCGACATCCCATCAATTCGCTTGAATCCTGGTGACGTCCTCGAAGTTCGTCCTCGTTCAGCCAAAACCGAGTACTTCAAGAATTTGAACGAAGTCGTCAGTGCAGCTGGCCAAACTCCACTTTCCTGGATGAAGGCTGATGCAAAGAAAATGAAAATTGAAATCACCGGTTTGCCAAAGCGCGAAGAAGCTGAGGTGGGCATTAATGAGCAATTAATCGTTGAGTATTACTCACGCTAAGGAGAAAACTAGAATATGACAACTAAAGTTATTCACGAAGCAGCACTAGCAGACGTCAAAGAGCTTAGTGCAAACAGCGCTGAATTTACCATCAAGCCACTTTACTATGGCTATGGTAACACTCTTGGAAACTCACTTCGCCGTGTTCTTCTTTCAAGCGTGAAAGGTGCTGCGATCACTGCTTTCTCAATTGAAGGCTCAACCCACGAATTCACCGCCATCAAAGGCATCCGTGAAGACGTTGTCGACATCATGTTGAACTTGAAAACTATTCGTTTCAAGTGCCACAATGATAATCCAGTCGAGCTCAGCCTCGAAATCAAAGGTAGCGAACAATCATCTGAAAAAGATGGCGAAAAACGCGTTGTTGCTGGCGACATCAAACTCCCAGCTGACGTCGAAATCGCAAATCCAAATCAGGTTATCTGCCACATCGACGATCCAAAGTTTGTCTTAAAGATGCACTTTGTCGTTGAAACTGGCCGCGGCTATCTTACTATTGAGAAGTCATCTGAAGAGCGCGTTCATGGCGACATGATTGCTCTTGATGCAGTGTTTACTCCAGTACTTCGTGTTCGCTACAAAGTAGAGAACACTCGTGTTGGTCAAGATACCAACCTTCAACAACTTATTATGACCATCGATACCGACGGTACCATTACTCCAAAAGACGCTTTTGAAGAAGCCGCTGCTATCCTCGTCAATCAATATACCGCCCTCGCTGGTAGCACCAAAGTCGAATCTGCTCCAGCTCCAGGCCTCAAGTCCGAAGAAGACGACTCAAACCTCATGCTTCCAATTGAGGATCTTGATCTCTCTGCTAGGACCGCTAATGCACTTCTAAATAACGACATCAAGACCGTTCGTGATCTCGTCATGCTCTCTGAGACTGATTTGAGAGATTTGAAAGGCTTTGGTTCAAAGGCATTAGACGAAGTTAAAGAAAAGTTAACGGAGTTAAAATTCTAACATGCATCGCCACGGATACAAAGGCCGCAAATTCGGCCGTGAAACCGATCAAAGGTTGGCACTCACACGTGGGCTCATGTGCTCCTTGATCAAATATCAATCAATTACTACAACCCTCGCCAAGGCTAAAGAAATTCGCCGCGGAACCGAGAAGTTGATTACCCTCGCAAAGAAGGGTGGCCTCGCAAATCGCCGCCTCATCATTGCTCGTCTTAACGACATCGAAGTTGCTGACCTCCTTATGGACGTCATCGCCCCACAAGTTAAGCGTGATTCTGGCTATCTCAAAATTGAGCACGCCGGCTTCCGCCGTGGAGACAATTCTGAGATGGGTACTATCTCTTTCGTCGACGACATCAACCTTGATGCCAAGAAGGAGACTAAATAATGAAAACCTACAGTCAAAAAGGCTCTGAAATCAGCCGCGAGTGGTGGGTTATCGACGCATCGACTCTCCCACTCGGCAAACTCGCTGTTGTCATCGCCGACAAATTGATGGGTAAGTCCAAAGTGACCTACACCCCACACATCGACAATGGTGACTACGTCGTCGTTACTAACGCCAAGAACATCGTCGTTACTGGTAGCAAAATGACCGACAAAAAGTACTATCGCCATAGTGGCTTCCCAGGTGGTCTCACCGAACTCAAGCTCGAAGAAGTTATCGAAAAAGATCCTTCTCTCGCTATTCGTGAAGCCGTTAAGGGAATGCTCCCGAAGAATAAACTAGCAGCTGATCGTCTTGCTCGCCTTCGCATCTTCGAAGGTGCTGAGCACGCTCACACTGCCCAAAATCCAAAGGAGATTAAGTAATGGCTACTAAAACCTATACCTATGGTCTTGGCCGCCGCAAAGCTGCCACAGCTACCGCACGCCTCTACAAAGGCAAAGGTGAAATCACCATCAATGATAAGCCAGCACTCGAATATCTTTCCGGGAACAAGTCTTATCTCGCTGAAATCACCGACCCACTAGCCCTCACCGGCAAACAAAAAGAATATGACATCACTATTCTCGTTAAAGGTGGTGGTCTAGCTGGCCAAGTCGACGCTATCAAACTAGCTATCTCTAAGGCACTCACTGTCGAAGCTCCAGATCTTCGCCCAGTCCTCAAGAAAGCTGGATTTGTCAAGCGCGATCCACGTGAGAAAGAACGCAAGAAATATGGTCTTCGTTCTGCTCGCAAGAAAGAACAGTTCTCAAAGCGTTAATCCGCTCTATAGAGACAAAAATAGCCCCTGGCCTTGCACTGGGGGCTATTTTGTGGTATTATATATATACGCACCAAAAGTTGTACATTTTATATAGAAAGGGGGAATTAGTATGTCTTCTTCAAAAGCTAAACTTAATCGTCAGGCTGCCGAGGCAGCAAAAAGAGCAGAGGCAAAGAAAAATAACGCAAAGAAGAACGAACAGGCAAGTAGCAAGAAAAAAGGCAAGAAAAGAAGATAAAATCTAAGTTTTAAAAGTAAGGGCGATCATGGATCGCCCTTTTAATGCATAGAAAAAACCAGGCACGAGGCCTGATATGGTGGGGCTCGCTAAGCCAGGTTTTAACAGTGTACGAAGAAGATTTAAATCAAAAATGGTATAATAACGCTATATGGAAAAATATGTAATTCTGCACGGAAGTTTTGGGTCTAATAAAGGAAATTGGTTCCCATGGTTAAAGAAAGAATTGCAAAGTAAAGGCAAGCAAGTTTCTGCTCCGCAAATGCCGGTTGGTGTCGGAAAACAAAATTTTGAATCTTGGAGTAATGAGCTGGATAAACTGGCAATTGATGAAAAGACTATAATCATTGCCCATAGTATTGCTCCAGTCTTTGTTTGCAAATATCTGGTCAAGAATAATATTAGAGTTAAAAAACTCATTTTTGTTTGTGGTTTTAATAACTATTTAGGAATTAATTCCGACTATGACGCAGTAAACGAACCAATGTATTTTGATAATCTTGGAGACACGAAAAAGTATTGCGATTATATAGTTTGCTTCTATTCGGATAATGACCCATATGTAAAGTTTGATGTCGAAAAACAATTTGCCGATACTATTACCGACAAGCAGATTATCGTAAAGGATGGTGGCCATATTAATTCAGAGAGCGGCTTTAATCAATTCGAAGAAATATTAGACTATATTAACTAGACCATATTGTTAGGGTTTTAACAGTCAAAATTTTAGAGGTAAATTTCAATTTTTGGCATGTTTTTGTCGCAAAAATGGCACAAAAATATCCCTCTATATTCACAAGGGATTTAACAGACATTTATAGATTGCAAAATAGTTGAAAAATTTTTTATAGACCGTTTGGTGGAGCGTGCGGGAATCAAACCCGCGACCTCGGCAATGCGAATGCCGCGCTCTATCAGCTGAGCTAACGCCCCATCTCAGATAATTATAGCACAAGTTTACTCTAACCAAAAAGCGCCGAGTGTCTCGGCGCTCTTTTGGTCCAAGATTTAGATTCCAGGCACTGGGAACTTTAGAGCAAGTTCTCTAACCTCGTCGCGAATCTTCGCGAGCTCTTCTTCGAATGGACTCAGATCCTCATCCTTGGCCTTAGCGCAGATATCTGCAACCTGTTTCATCCAAGAAGCGAGAGTCTTCATTTCCTTAATTCCGAGGCCACGAGTGGTGATAGCAGGAGTACCTAAACGGACGCCGGACGGGCGGAATGCGCCACCTTTGTCGGTTGCGATAGCGTTTGCATTTAGTGTAAGGCCAACCATATCGAGTGCACGTTCATAAATCTTACCATCAAATCCAAAGCTGCTCTTCATGTCGGCAAGAATGAGATGGTTTTCGGTTCCGCCGCCCATAAGGACGAATCCGTATTCTTTAAGTTCGTCAGCTAAAGTCTTGGCATTTTCGACAATATTCTTTGCATATTCCTTGAACTCAGGCTTCAAATCTTCACCGAACGCAACCGCCTTAGCAGCGATAACGTGTTCTAGTGGACCACCTTGGGTGCCAGGGAAAACTGCGCGGTCGATAAGAATTGGGATATTTTCGAGTTTCTTTTCTGGTTTCTTGAGTGGGGAAGCAACATTGCCTTTCGATAGGATAACGCCGCCACGTGGGCCACGAAGGGTCTTGTGGGTTGTGGTTGTCATGACATCAAAGCCGTGGTCTAGTGGATTTGGGTGAACGCCACCAGCAATCAAACCAGCAACGTGTGCCATATCGGCCATAAGAAGGATTTCGTGCCCGAATTTCTCTTCGGCCTTCTTGCGAATTTCTGCGACGCGGTCAAAATCAGGAATCTTCATGAAGGCAGAATAGCCAACCAACATGAGTTTTGGATCGCATTCGAGGGCTTTCTTTTCGAAATCATCATAATCAATGTCGCCCTCTTCATTAACGCCATAACCAACAAAGTTGTAAATGTGAGCGGAAAGCGTTACAGGGGCACCATGAGTAAGGTGACCGCCAGCAGGAAGGGACATGCCGAGAACCGTGTCTCCAGGCTCAAGCCAGGCATAATAAACGGCATTATTTGCTTGTGCGCCAGAGTGAGGCTGAACGTTAGCGTGGTCGGCATGGAAAAGGCGGCAAGCGCGATCAATCGCAATGCGTTCGATACGGTCGATATTGATCTGGCCACCATAATAGCGGTAGTTTCCGAGAACTTCGCTAGCGATACGAGACTCATCCCACTCTTCATAATCTGGTTCGTTTGTTCGGCTATAACCAACACCCTCAAAGCGTGGATAACCCTCAGAATATTTATTGGTCAAAATTGACCCCATCGCCTTCAAAACATCAGACGAAACATAGTTTTCGCTTGGAATAAGTTCCAAACCTTCGCTTTGGCGTTTTTTCTCACTGTCGATTAAATCAAATACTGGATCTTTCATAATCAAAACTCCTTTATTTTTTAGTATATTTCGCGAAGGCAAAACTTAAATCATCGCTAGAACCTCTCTCTATTATGGTTTTATTATATAACGTTTTATCAAACTCAGGAAAAAACACGTCAGCATCTGCAGAAGCGTCAACTTCGGTTAGATAAAGCGAAGTAGCATGTGGCAGCATTTCGGCATAAACTTCGGCGCCACCAATCACAAAAATTTCCTCGTCCGAATTTTTATTCTCTGAAATAAATCTATCGATATCGGTCACACCAAAAACTCCTTCAGGTAGAGAATCCGGATTATGTGTTAGAACGTAGTTCGTGCGGCCAGGAAGGGCACGGCCGATACTTAGGAATGTTTTCTTGCCCATGAAAACCGGATGCCCCATCGTGACGGACTTGAAATATTTCATGTCTTCTTTGATATGAAAAACCAGATCTCCGCCCTTGCCAAGCTCGTTATTCTTCCCGACTGCTGCAATAATACTGAACATTTTACTCCGTAACTGGCATTGAAATCTTGCCTTGATGCTCGTAGTTTTCGAGCTTGATATCTTTGAGTTCTTTTGAGTTGTCGAACTTGAAGAAATCAGTAATCTCTGGATTGATCCAAAGTTTTGGTGCATCAAATAGTTTGCCGTCTTTGGCTAGCTTCTCATCGCGGCGAGCAAGCTGTTCTTTGATGCCATCAATCTGGTTTTCGTAAATATGAGCATTGTTAATGACATAAGTGAACTGACCAGGTTTGAGGCCGGTACACTGGGCAATCAGGTGACACAAAACTGCATATTGAGCAACATTGAATGGCATGCCGAGTGGCACGTCATTAGAGCGGACGGTCACCATCATATTGAGGCGGCCATTAGTAACGTTCCACTGAGAGTTCCAGACACAGGATGGCAAAGCGGCGGTTGGGAGCCATTCATTTTGCCAGAGTGACATAATCATGCGACGGTTGGCTGGGTCAGTCTTAAGTGTTTCGATAAGTGATGGAGTTAGCTGATAACGATTGACAATCCAACCATAGGCGGTCCCAATTGTATGGGCAAATTCCTTACCAAAATGCTTTCCCATGTAGTCGCCATTTTCGTCGATCTCCCATTCATCCCAGATCTTAATGCCGCGCTCGTGAAGCCAGCGTACATCATTACTCATTGCCTGATAAATCCAAAGCATCTCAAGGACTGCAGATTTAAAGGCAACAAACTTTGTGGTCAGAATTGGAAACTCTTCAGACAAATCAAAAGTAAGAACCTGCTGCGGCAAAGAATAAGTCGTGGTCGGCTTAGCGGTCTGCGCAATGTGGGTTGGCATGTTGGTGCCAGTAGATTTTGCAGTCTTAGCATCAAGAACTTTTGGATTAGTCACGATTTTGGCGCCATCTTTCAGAATGCGTTCGCACAGGTCAAGATATTGTTCATCGAATTTGCTCATAAAACCTCCATTTTTATTAATTTTACCACAAAAATTGCCCCGGGAATAATCCCGGGGCGTAGATTAGTGGAAGGTGGGTATATCAATTTTGGCAATATTGCCATTTTCAGTGTTCCAGTCGAAGCAAGTATTGATCCAATTCATTTCGTATCCATGAATCTTCTTGAATCCGGACTGAATGATTTCAGCAAAGAGTGATGCCCAAGGGTTCTCGTAATTATACATCAGGAACCCAAAGAACCAATTCTCTGACGGAAGATCGGATTCTTCAACATGTATAAGGCAGAACTCTTCTTTTCTGGAGATGCCATCTTTGAATGTCTTCTTCTTGTAGTCGACACTGCCGCCTCTCCAGATCGCGCCAGGGCAGTCTGGCTCAACGAGTCTAGAGTGATCATTCTCGTCGTAGTAGATACTCTCGTAAACGAGATTGCTGAGAATTGCCTCGCACTTATCGAGACACTTATAGAAACATGCTTCATTAGTGTCTGCTGCAGTAAAATGCTTGAAGAAATCTCCAACATTGTTTTTCATGACCAGACGTGAGCCATAATCATCGCATGCTCTCTCGAAGAAAGACAGCGCGAATGCGGTTTCTTCGGCGTCCTTGGTCTTCTCGTCTCTGCGCCCGTCGTCAGCTACATCGCCACCATTAAGCTCTCCGAGCTCATGAATCGAGGGCATATAAAAAAGTGCCTGCTCGGCCAAATGGCTGCTGACTCGTTCTGGGTAAAAGAGCCTCAGAAGAGTAATCAGCTGAGTTAGCATACAAAGATGCGCCCCGTCGGTCTGCGGAAGAGAATAATCGAAAACCAAGTCATAAGGACGAGGTTCGCCTCTGTCATTGAAAGATCTATTAACACCGGTCATATTGTAACCGGCACGAACGGCGAAGTTCCAAAAGAACATTTCCCAATAAGCTTCAAAAAGTCTAAGACCTTTTTCAGTTGCATGTATTTCCATATTACAACCCTCCCTTGTAAATTTTTTAAACTACACCACCAAACTAATCTTGAGTAATTATATCATATATTACTCAGCGTGTCCCCAGGAGCCGTCGTCGGAAAGGTCGTTGTATTCGATGTCGTATTCGTCGGCATCGAATCCGCGACTCTTAATATTTGCGATAGCACGGTCATAGCTACCGCCAGTCTCATCGTTGATTATGATTGTTACGGAATCAGCATTATTTATTCTGTAGGTAATCTCATATCTAATCAAATTCGAATAGTTTTCGTAGTGATCGACGCGAATTGGGAGTTCGGTCGTGAGTGGAAATTTCTCAGCAATCATTCTTGCGTTATCAATCATGGCCTGGCTTTTGGCTTGGTCGTCGGTTACAGGAGCGGTCTGTCTGCTACTGAGTATTAATATTGTTGCGAGTGTAGCAATGAAAGCGACTGCCGCAATAAGTATAGTAATGAGCTTTTTGTTTTTCATTAATAAATTCTCCTAAAGACACGATAATAGCGCGTGGTTGAGTTCAAAGTATCCTCGAAATAGATTGCATTATAATGCTCGCCAGTACGTTCATTGAATGATGCGGAGGCTTGGCCAGGGTTGCCATCAATCTCGACATAAAGAAGAATATGACCATTGGTCACGAAAATGTCGCCGGATTGCAGTGTGCTAAAATCGCCGTTATGCTCAATTTCTTGGTATTTGTCAGGATGAGCGAGCATGTATTCTCGCATACGTTCTGGACCATATTGTGGATAATCTGGGTCAGCGCCAGAGAAGCGCATGACTGTACTAACGAAGATGTCGCAGCTGGCGCCTTTTGGAGCGCAGCCAGAGCCGTTGCAAGGGTCGATATAGTTTCCAACATCTTTCATTGCAGTAATATATTCTGGTTTTGGATCATCTTTTGCATGAGTGCGGTTACCTGGCCACGAGAGTTTCAGAGCAACTTCGGTAATATTTTGACTATAAGCTGCACAAAAACCGCTTGATCCGCCAAGCGCTTGATATTTGACGAAAGCACCAAACTTCTCGGAAGTCGAGTTTGCTGAATAGCTATTGTCGCCGGTGTAGCGGCCAGCCCAAACTGGATTCATTTGTGAACTGGTTGGGTCGCGTCTTGCGTCGAAACGATTCATGACGTATGGCGAGCCCTCTCCATTTGCGGCCTCTTCAGCGGTAAAGCCCATACTGAGGGCCTTATTAACATAGACTTCAGAAGCGCCGTTATATTTGAAGAACATTTTCTTCACGCCGGCGTCGGTGCTGAGATCAAGATTATACCCAGCAATAATACTAGCAGCGAGCTCGGTCTGCCTTTCGAATTCGCTAACAGAAACGGCAGTTGAGGTTGGTTCAAAGCGGTTTTCGTTGGTACCGCCCTCGGTGTAAGAGTAGAGCTGATAAATGCCTTGGCCATTATCTGGATTTGTGCGAAGGAGGCTATGTTCAATGCTGTGAATTACGGCAATCGTCTGCCATGGGATATTATACTTAGTTGCGACCTTTTGATAGGTTGGCTGATTGGCTTGAATCATCTGAATTTCTGAGTCTGACCAAACCTGAACGCCAGCATAGTTAATGTTCTGCGTGGTCAGGCTGGCTCTGGCACTTGTCAGAGTCATGGCTGCATCATAAAACGCATCAACCATCTCGGCTTTCGATTTTGTGTCGTCCCAATAAACAATAGCTACATTCGGATAGTTCATAGAGGCATTACCAAAAGATGAATTTTTGTTTCGGGTTGTCAAAATAACATTGTGCGACTCGCCGACGGCCTCCATGAGTGGTCTAATATCCATAATATTGATTGGATCATCAATTCCAACTGCATAAATTAGAATAGGCTTAATGTCACCTTCCTTTACGAGGGTCTCGACGTCTTTAATACCGGAAGCGAATGTGCGCTCAGTGTCGACAAACGAGATTGTTTTGTTGTTATAGGATCTTTGACTAAGGTCAATACCAGGGAACTTTGCTTCGATTTCTGCCTTGTAGCCAATCATATTGCGATCACCAAGCCAAGTAATGCTACTTCCTTGCGGGGTTTTATCTGGGATACATCCGGCGAGTAAGTCACTGTTGTCGTACCAGAAAATTCCAGCATCAGAAAAGAACCTCAAAGTCTCACGGTCGATTGCAAAAACAGGGGAAACCGACAAAAAACCCGCAATAAAAATCAAGAATAGTGTCTTAAGACGCTTCATACTTATATTATAACATAAAACAGGGAAAAAATATAGTACTTATGAAAAGAATATTGTACAAAATGCTTGTGCTGCATTTTTCCGCATGGTAAAATTTAAGCATAATTAGAAAAAGTGGAGGAAAAGTGGGTAAAAGAATTAGGCTTACCGTCATGGGTGTCGTACTTTCGGCAATTCCATTGATTTTGTGTGTTGCCGCAAACGCAGCAGCGCATCTGACGGTCGAGAATATAACCGTGGTCGATAAAAGCGAAAATGTCGTGATTTCTGACTCAACAGTTTCTGGAAATACCATCTCAACAAACATCATCTTCCACCAAATTAACGATAATGCGACATTCAATATCGCACTAAAAAACTCCACTGGTACCTCTTTTAAGATTATCGATATTACCGACGACAGCACTGGCCAATACATCGATTACACCTACGATAACCATGCAGACGAAGTAATCGATGCTGGCAACATTTTTAACTTCCGATTTAATATTGCCGCCGCAACCCTTCCTTCACAAATCGAAGAGCGCGATCAGACCAGCACTGTCAAATTCTACATTTCATACCTCGACCTCCATACGGGATCTATTGAACAGGAAGAAGTTATATTGGTTCCAAATACCGGAGAGAACACCTATATTGCTTCTCAATCCGGTGCGAATATCACCTCTATTTCGATTGTCGCAGTTATTATTTCTGGTGTGGTGTTAGTTTTGGCCATTCTACGCAAAAAGAAATATGCGGCTATGTTTTCGGCGGTTCTCGTTATCCTTTCCGTTGCCGGTATTTCGCTTGGTGGTGTTGTCGCGGAAGAATATTTCGATTTGGATATAAATGTCACCAATAATCTCAAATTTAGGCACAGTATTTTTGGAGCAGTTCATTGGAAAAATCCTGGTAATGGCGAAGATGCATATATTAGCCCAGAAGAATTTGGTGAAATCGAATATGATGCCGAGTACCCTATATTTTTTGGCGATATATTTGATAAAGAGTATCTTCCTGCCCCAGCAAATCTTATGATTTCCGGTTTTAAGTTTACGGGCACCGATATCGAAATGGATCCCGCGGCCCCAATTTTGGACGACTTCGACATAACGATTGTCTATGCAGAAAAAGCATATAGTGTAAGCTATGACTATAACGGTGGTACCGTGGCTTCTCCAAACCCTACATCCGTTAAACCTTCCGATGCTCCATTTATTTTGAATAAGCCAACAAAGGACACTGCTTACTTCAAGTGTTGGACTGGCACTGACATATATGGCTGTGAAGAAAGCGTAACAGTCGATCCTTCTCAGGTTTATTCTGACCTAACATTTACTGCTAATTATCAGCATGAGATTATTGTAAACGACCAAAATGGGACCGAAATTGACCGTAGGATTGTGGACGAAGGAACTGTGGGCGCATATCCATCATTTGATTTCCATACCGATATGTTTAAAATCACTGGTGGTTCTTGTACGAATGGACAGCAAATTATTACGACAAATAATTCCTACGAAATAAACAATATTACTTCCAATGCAGTCTGTACTATCACTACGGTTCCGATTACCTATGATGTCGAACTTGTC
>CAMJEK010000022.1 GCA_946404685.1 uncultured Candidatus Saccharibacteria bacterium
CCGAGGAAATCTCCGAAAAAACCACCGAAAATGTCGAGAAACTATTTCACATATAGGTCTTATGCTAAAATAAAAGCATGACAAAGCAGAAGAAAATCTCAATTATCATCTTTATACTCGGATTTATCGTGCTCGCCGTTGGCGGCGCCCTACTAGGCTACAAATTCCTCAAGAAACCAAACACCCGTGACGGCGAATATCTCGTCGAAGTCGGCAAATGGCAACTCGAAAACGACAGTTCAGTCATCTGGGATTTTACCGAAATCGGCAAAGGCACCATCACAACTGATGCCCACGCAAATGATTTCGACTTCATTTGGTCCATCGATGGCGACACCTTAAAGCTCGAAACTTCGTGGCACTACACTGTAAACAACGAATATCATTATTCTTTGGACCAATCCGAAAACAAACTAACCCTAACCGAAAACGACAAAACCTACACCCTCGTTAAATACGAAGAACCAGCACCAGCCCCTGAAGATCAGGGCGAAACCGAAGAAGATTAATTTATATCAACTTCGGTTCCAGAAGTTGCATTGATACCAAGATTAGACAACACAACCATCTCGTCATCCGGGATGAGATGGGTTGCGTGTAGCTCCGCTCCACGAAGTTTATCGAGATTATCAACAGCCTTTTTGACAATTGGGTTCGTTGTGGAACAAATCGAAAGCGCAACCAAAACTTCACCAAACTTGAGGTAGCTCTCACGGAAATTTGAGGTCCTATTTTTGATATCCAAAATCGGTTCAAGCACCGCTGGCGAAATCAAATCAACTTCGTCTGGGATCTTGGTGAGATGCTTGATCGCGTTAAGCATTGTGCTGGAGATTGGGGAAAGATAACCAGTTTTTCGGCCCACAATATATTTTCGACCAACCTGAATCGCCGCACTCGGCAAATTGCCGGCTGAAATCCGCTTTTCTTCGGCTTTTTTCACCACAATTCGGTCTTTTTCAGAAATATCGAGCTCATTCATGAGAAGTTTAATGCGTTCTGGGATAATTGGCTCCGCAATACCGCGCTTCACATCGGTCAGCGCACGATAATAGCGACGAATAATCTCAGCTTTGGCCGCTTCTTTTGCCGCTTCATCATCAGTGATACAATAGCCAATCATATTCACGCCCATATCGGTCGGGGAATAATAAATACTCTTGCCCATAATACGGGTCAAAATTTCCTTAAGAACAGGGAAAGTCTCGAGGTCACGATTATAGTTCACGACCGTCTTGCCATATTTCTCAAGATGGAAATAGTCGATCATGTTTTTGTCGTTAAGATCGGCGGTCGCAGCTTCATAGGCGATATTAACAGGGTGTTTTAGAGGCAAATTCCAAACCGGGAAAGATTCAAATTTTGCATAACCAACCTTCGAGCCACGCTTAGATTCATGATAAAGTTGCGAAAGAGCTGTTGCAAGCTTGCCGGAGTTTGGACCCGGAGCCGAGACAATAACGAGTTTTCTGGTCGTCTCAATGTACGGATTCGCACCATAGCCCTCATCCGAAACAATCGTATCGACATCTGTTGGGTACCCCTTCGTGAAAGTGTGGAAATAGGTTCTCACATTGTAATCTTTGAGTTTTTCTGCAAAATCTTTTGCCTTCTTCTGGCCATCAAAGAGTGTAATCACAACTGAAGAAACCAAAAGGCCGCGACTCCTTAAAAATTCAATCAAGCGTAAAACTTCCGTTTCGTAGGAGATCATACGGTCAGCGCGAATTTTGGATTTTTCGATCGCGTTCGCATTGATACAAAGAATTATTTCAGCTTCGTTTTTAAGCTCTTGGAGGAGGCGGATTTTGAGGTCAGGTTCGTACCCCGGAAGAGTACGCGCAGCGTGTTGGTCATCAATCAGCTTGCCACCAAACTCAATGTAGAGTTTATCAAACATCTTGATGCGCTCCATAATCTTCTGCTTCTGGATTCTTAGGTATTTTTTCGCATCAAAACACTTTTTCATTAGTAACCTCCTTATAACTTTTTCATTATAGCACGATGAATGTGACATACTCTAGCTCTTTTTATGAGACCAAAAATATGTTATAATATAGATATGATTTATCTTGATCACGCCGCCGCCACACCGGTATCCGAAAAAGCCAAAAAGGCCATGGAGCCTTATTTTTCGGAGCGCTTTTTCAATCCGTCCGCCGCTTACCAAGCCTCTGTTGACGTCCGCCGTGACTATGAAGTCGCAAAAGACCGCATCGCCCACGTCATTGGGGCCAAAGGTGCAGATCTTGTTATTACTGCCGGCGCCACCGAGTCAATCAACCTCGCTTTTAATGCTATAAATCCTGGCGCCGAAGTCCTCATCTCAAGCATCGAACACGCCTCCGTTTTTGAAGCCGCAAAGCGTTTCAACACTAAAGAGATTGCCGTCGACAAAAATGGCAAAATATTAATCGAAGACTTAAAGAAAAAACTAACCAGCAAGACAGAATTTATTTCGATTAGCCTCGTCTCCGGAGAGCTTGGAACCATTGAGCCAATCGCCGAAGTCGCGAGTCTCGTAAAAGCCGAACGTCTCCGCCGCAGACTTGCCGGCGAAAACACCCCACTCTATCTTCACTGCGATGCATCTCAAGGCCTTGGCCTCATCGAAGTCAAAATCGGCCGCCTCGGTGTCGATCTTATGACTATTAACTCCGCCAAAGTCTATGGGCCAAAGGGCGTTGGCGCACTTTATATCAGCCACAACGTCAGATTAAAACCACTCGTTGTTGGTGGTGGCCAAGAACTTGGCCTCCGCTCCGGAACCGAGAATGTGGCCGGCGTCATTGGCTTTGCTGAGGCTATCGAAGAAGCTGAAAAGCATTTGAACGGCGAAAGGAAGCGCCTAGATTCACTCCGAAAAATCTTAGTCAAAGAACTGGAAAACATCCCAAACATCACTTTTCTTGGCAATACCAAAAACCAGCTCGTAAGTTTTGTTCCTATCTCAGTTCCTGGCGTCGACGCCGAACGCCTTATCTTCATGCTCGAAAACGAAGAAATCTACGTCTCTACCGGCGCCGCCTGCTCTGCCTCAAAGGGAATCAAGTCACGCACCCTCACAGCTATCGGTCTTTCCGACGAAGAGATTGCCGGTTCACTCCGCATCACGATGGGTCACCTAAACACCGAAGAAAACATCAAACTCGCTGGCGAAAAAATTCGAGAAGCCATCATTTCCGAGCAAACTCGCACCGCAAAATAGAGAGACCGGCTTGCAGAACCGGTCTTTTTGTGTTAAAATATCATGGATTCTTCTAGAAAAAGGAGGTGGCCAACATGAAGAAAGCTCTTTTACCTATCATCCTCATCTCGTCGGTATTCGCTGCCGGCGCCGTCGTGATCTACACGATTCTTTCAAAGATTCAGAAAGAGTCTGACGACATTATCTCCCTTGGGGAAGCTGCAACCATTGCGCTCGATAAGTGCAAGAGAAAATTCGGAGGCAGCGATTCCTGCGTCACCATTGCAGATTACGCAGAAGAGGAGTAATACCACCAGAGCGGGGCTTTTGCCCCGCTTTTTACTGCCAAAATTTTACATGAAAAACCGGCACCTTAGTGCCGGTCATTTTTCTCGTTGTCACCATAGATATCATGATGATATCGTCTCGATACATGTTCTATTAGTTTACCGATCAAAGCTCCAGTAATCATACATCCAACCACTATTAATAACCCCGATATTCCACCTATAAGAACAGCAACAACAGTAACCAAGCCTGCAAGTATTGCGGCAACCCCACGTTGTATATATCCGACTCGATATTCTGTCAGATGACCGGGGCGATGATTGGCCCATCTAAAGGCCAACTTCAGTTCAAAAATTACCATTGCAACCAGTAAAACTAAACCGAGAAACGAACAAATTACTATATCCATACACCCACCCCTTTCCATGAGATATCTCATTATACTATAACATAAGATTCAAGAAATGCAACAGATGTGGTATAATTAAAGCATGAAAACAGTATACGTCGGCATGTCCGGAGGCGTTGATTCCTCCGTGTCTGCAGCCCTCTTGAAAGAGCAGGGTTATCATGTTGTCGGCGTCTACATGAAAAACTGGTCCAAAAATCTCCCGGGCATGAAATGTCCATGGGCCGAAGACCTCGCCGATGCTAAGCGTGTTGCCGTAAAACTTGGAATCGACTTCAAGGTTTTTGATTTTGAAAAAGAATACAAGCAAAAAGTCGTCGACTACATGATCGAGGAATACAAGAAGGGAAACACCCCAAACCCAGACATCATGTGCAACCAAGAAATCAAATTCAAGCTCTTTGCCGAGACCGCCTTCGAGGACGGCGCCGACCTCATCGCCACTGGGCACTATGCCAACGTCGAAGACGGAAAGCTTCTGAAAGCCAAAGACGAAAACAAGGACCAGACCTATTTCCTATATCGCGTTACCTCAGAAGTCTTGAAACGCACGCTATTCCCAGTTGGAAACATGCTAAAACCAGAAGTGAAAAAGCTTGCCGAAAAATTTGGACTTGCCAATGCTCACAAGCCAGAGTCCATGGGCGTCTGTTTCGTTGGGGAAGCCAACATGAAGGACTTTCTTTCTGAATTTATCGACGTGAAACCGGGCGAAATCCGCGAACTCGAAACCAACAAAAAACTCGGCTATCACGACGGTGCCATTTTCTACACCATCGGCCAGCGCCACGGGCTCAACGTCGGCGAAGGCCTGCCTTATTACGTCGCCAAAAAAGACATGGAAAAGAACATCGTCTATGTCTCTAAAAATTTGAATGAAAAAAATCTCTGGACCAAGGAAATTAAGCTAAAAGACATCTTCCTGCGCGAAGAGGCCCCAAAAGAAATCGAAATCCGCGTTCGCCATCGCGCCGCGCTCATCCCAGCCACTCTTGAAGGCGACACCATCCACCTCAAAAACGAAACCAAGCGTATCGCCTCCGGCCAATCCGTTGTCTTCTATAAAGACAACGTCTGCCTCGGTGGCGGCATTATCGAATAAAAAACATCCCCGACCGAAGTCGGGGAGTTTTTAAGGGGGAAGGTATCTATTATTTCTCGTATTCGAGAAAGAATAAGTCATTAAACATATTACAGATCATTTCAAATATTTTTCTCATAGTTTACCCCTCCATTAAAGATTGTAGCCTTCTACTTCTGCGATCTCTTCTTCGATTGCGACGACTGCATCTACGTAGTCTTCGTTTCGGCCAACATATTTGTTGACCGTTTCGACGATATCATGATAATCCTGCATTTGCTGCTGCAAATGATGCCTTAGCACTATGAAAAGGTTTGCATTATCTTCGTCCTCCTCGCGCTTCAATGCGACTTGGATACTCGTGATATGCTTCATGATCTTGCTCGTTTTCTCGAGCATGTCATTAACGAAACCATCATAATCCTCTATCGTAGCAATGCGAACCAGCGTTTCAGCGAGAAGATCATTATCATCGTCTTCATCTTCGTCATCTTCGGCTTCTTCACTCAAAAGACCCAGATTCAAGAAGTCGTCTGCATCCAGTACTTTATCACCGCTTGGTGACTGCTCCCCACTCTCAAGTGGTTCGCCATCAGGATCGACAAGATGCAATATCCCGGAATGCAGCTCAGGATCGTCTTCTTCAGAATCGCCTTCATCAGAGTCGTCTTCGCTAATTGAGTCCAACGTCGTCTTAGCCAGTGACATAGCTCCGGACGTACGAGACCCCAAGCAAAAGAGAATGATGCAGAGAGCAATAACAACGACGAATGCTACACAAATAGCAAATATAGCGTCACAATTCATACTTTTCCTCCTTTATGAAGAATAGCATTACGGTGTTCCATGCACTCCCTGTAATCCCTTTCAGCATCGCGAACAAGAGGATGTTTAAAGGCATCCAAAATGAAAAACCCAAATATCTCAAAACCTAAAAGACCTCCAAACAACCAAATAATCTGTTCAACTGCTTTCCAATCCATACCTTTTCCTCCTTTTTAAAGAACCAGACTTTTACAAGCTACAACTATAATTATAGCACAAAATCGCGAAAAAAGCAATAGCGTAATCTGTAAAAGCACTCATAAAACCCCTTATTCGTCTCCAGGTTTTCCTCAGAATATGATATAATTATCACCATGAATGCAAACGAAATCCGACAAAAATTCTTAGATTTTCAAGTTAAACGTGGCCACAAAGTCATCGCACCAGCCCCACTTGTGCTCGAAAACGACCCAACCACCCTCTTTACCGGCTCTGGCATGCAGCCACTTTTGCCATATCTCCTCGGAAAACCACACAAAGACGGCACCCGCCTAACCGATTCTCAACCATCTCTCCGTTTGCAAGATATTGAAGATGTCGGCGACCCTAGACACACCACGGTTTTCGAAATGCTCGGCAACTGGTCTCTTGGTGATTATTTCAAGGAAGAACAAATCCGCAGCTTCTTTGAGTTCCTAACCAAAGAAGTTGGCTTGAACCCAGAAAAAATCTTCGTCACCTGTTTCATCGGCGACGAAAAATATGGCATCCCAAAAGACGAAGAAGCCGCCAGAATCTGGCAAGAAGTCTTTAGGGAAGCCGGCATCGACGCCAAAATTGCCGAAATCGGCTCTGCCGAAAATGGCGACAAGCGTGGCATCAAACCTGGTGAACACATCTTCTTCTACGATGATCACGAAAACTGGTGGAGCCGTGGCGGCGGAATCGAAACTACCCCAATCGGCGACCCATGTGGCCCAGATTCTGAAGTCTTCTACGATTTTGGTGACGACAAACAGGATGTCGAAAAATACGGCCTCGCTCACCCTGCTTCCGACGGCGCTCGCTTCATGGAAATCGGCAACCAGGTCTTTATGCAATATCGCCGCAAAGAAGACGGCACCTTCGAAGAACTCGAAAAGAAAAATGTCGACTTTGGTGGCGGTCTCGAACGTATCGCAGCCGCTGCAATCGATAGCTTCGACGTCTTCAAGGGCTCACTTTTGAAGCCAATTATCGACAAACTCGAAGAAATCTCCGGCAAGGATTACGAATCCAACACCAGTGACATGCGCATTATTGCCGATCACATCCGTGGCGCCTACCTTCTCTCTGCTCAAGGCTTGAAACCAAGCAACAAACAGCAAGGCTATGCTCTTCGCCGCCTCATCCGCCGTGCCATCCTGAAAGCACTCGACCTTGGTATTGCCCAAAACTTCATTAGCGAAGTCATTCCAGTTGTTGCCAAGAATTATGAATCACTTTCTGATGAAATTTTGACCACCCGCGAAGAAGCTATCGTCACCCTCGAAAAAGAAGAAAAAGTCTTCCGCGAGACCCTCTCAAAAGGCCTTCGTGAAATGCACAAAATGGTCGCAAAAGATGCCGACGGAGTTCTCACCGGCACAGATCTCTTCAAGCTCCAAGACACCTACGGCTTCCCATTTGAAATTTCTGTCGAGGAAGCTTTCCATCAGAACATTCCGCTTTCAAAAGACTATCAAAAAGAATTCGAAGAAGCCTTGAGGGAACAACGTGAACGCTCCCAAACCGCCTCAAAAGGTATGTTCAAAGGTGGCCTCGAAGATCACGGCGAAACCACAACTAAGTATCACACTGCTACCCACCTTACCCTCGCCGCACTCCAAAAACACGTCGATGAAAACATCGGCCAACGCGGTTCAAATATCACTGCCGACCGCATGCGCTTCGATTTCAACTGCGACCACAAATTGACCGACGAAGAAAAGAAGGCCGTAGAAGACCAAGTCAACGAATGGATCGCAAAAGATCTTAAAGTCGTCTTTGATGAATATGACAAAGAATATGCCAAAAACGTTCTGAAAGCTCACGGTCAGTTCTGGGAAAAATATGGCGACATCGTCAAAGTCTATACCATCGCCCCGGCCAAGTATTTCGAAGAACACAAATATGAAGGCGGCAAAGCCGAAAACCCACTCGAAGCCCGCTCCTCCGAAGATGCTCCAGTCTCCGTCGAAATCTGCGGTGGCCCACACGTCGAGCACACCGGCCTTATCGGCCACTTCAAACTCGTGAAGGAAGAAGCTTCCTCCGCCGGCGTTCGCCGCATCAAAGGCGTTATAGAATAGTTTGTGCTATAATGTAAGCATGAACACTATTCTGGCGCTAGATATTGGAACTGAATACGTTAAAGCAGTCATTGCAAAAGCCGATAAAAAAGGCTCGCTCGAGGTAATTGGTGTTGGTCGTGCCAAGCAGGCCGAAGCCAACATGTTTTCTGGTGCCATTGCCGATATTCCGGCCGTTGTTTCAACTTGTGAAAAAGCTCTTCTTGATGCCGAAGAAGAAGCTGGCGAAACCGCAAAAACTACCGTCGTTGGCATCGCTGGCGAACTAATCAAGGGAACCACAACCACCGTCCGCTATCATCGCGAAAACGCCAACAAACCAATCACTGATGATGAAATGAATATCATCATCAAAAAGGTTCAGGAAAAAGCTGGCGAATCCGCCAAAAAGGCCGTCGCGCTAGAAACCGGCAACAAAAACGTCGAAATCCGCCTGATCAATTCCGCCATCGTCTCACTAACAATCGATGGTTACAAAATCTCAAATCCAATCGGCTTCAAAGGTTCCGACGTCGTCATCCAATTCTATACCGCCTTTGCGCCACTCATCCACGTTTCGGCCATCGAAAAAGTCTGCGCCGAACTAAATCTCGAGCTTCTGACTGTTGCTGTTGAGCCATTTGCTGTCTGCCGTGCCTGCCTCGGAGATAATCTCGACTCGAATTTCTCTGGCATCGTTATGGACATTGGTGGCGGAACCACCGATATCGCAGTCATCGACGACGGCGGAGTTGATGGAACCAAAATGTTCTCCATCGGCGGCCGCAGTTTCACCCATCAAATCGCCAAAGGCCTAGGCGTCGATTTTTACACCGCCGAAGAATACAAAACCAATTTTGAAAATCTCGACGAACCTTTGAAGAAAAAAGTCGAGGCCGCCATCTCCAAAAACATCAAAGTTTGGATTTCCGGCATCGAAGTTGCGCTTGAAGATTTCAATATCGTGGAAGTATTACCTAGAAACATCTTACTTTGCGGTGGTGGCGCTAGTCTCTCTACCCTCCAGGAATCACTTGCCGTTTCCGACTGGTATAAAGCCCTTCCTTTCGCACGCCGTCCAATCATCAACATCATCGACGTCAACACTCTCCCAGACATTCTCTACAAGACCAAAACCACCATCGATCATTCCTACGCGACCGCTCTCGGACTTCTTCGCGTCGGCGTAGATACTTTGGCCGGCTGCCCTGAAGAAGAAGGCTTGAGAGCCAAACTCTCAAAACTTTTGCAAAACTAATTACTTACGAACTTTTTCCCACTGACCTTCAGGAAGGCCAGATAAGCCATATTTTCCAAATTGGGTGCGATGAAGTTTTACGACTCTGTATCCTAGCGCCGCAAACGTACGGCGAATTTGTCGATTTCTACCTTCAGAAAGAACGACCTTCAGTTCATGTCGACCACCTTTTTCGTGAACGACCATAAATTTAGACATCCCATCCTCAAGCTGCACACCAAAGTCTGAAATCATTTGCTGATGAAGTGGCGCCAACTCTCGGTCGAGTGAAACCTCGTAAACCTTTTCTTTATAGAACTTCGGGTGAGTCATCTCAAACGCAAAATCACCATCGTTTGTGAGAAGAATAATGCCAGACGAATCCTTATCAAGACGCCCCACCGTTTTAAGGCTCTTCATATTTTCGGGAAGAAGATCATAAATAGTCGGAGCATCACCTTGTGCACGACGAGAACAGACATAGCCGATAGGTTTATTGAATGCAATATAAGAAAATTCCGCTTCAAACGGAACTATACTATTATTATAGCATACTTTGTCTGTTTTGTCAACTCGTGCCCCTAGAGTAGCCGGTTTGTCATTAACCAAGACCTTGCCAGCAGCAATAATATCGTCCGCTTCGCGACGAGACATTCCAAGACGTTCGGCAAGAAACTTATTGAGCCGGATTTCCTGAGACTCCATTACCTGGAACCCTTGTACTAAATTGGCTTGGCGAAATGAGCGGAGCAGCCGCTGCAATCGAAGTTGGGGAAACGATCGGATTATTTTGAGCAACTGGTGTGCCCGGAGCGGCAGGAGCAGCTGGAGCAGCAGCTTTGTCGCCGAGAACTTCATGAATCACATTAACCACATCTTCAATACCAACTTGAGATTTCACCAAATAACGGTCTGCGCCAAGAGCTTCGCCACGTGCACGCTGCTCTTCGGAGGAAAGAGCGGTCATCATGATGACCTTGACGTCTTTTAGCTCTGGAGTAGAGCGAATGATATCCAGCATATCAAACCCGGAGATTTTTGGCATCATCACATCGGACAAAATGAGATCAGGCTTCTCGCGCACAGCAATCGCTAGTGCTTCCTCGCCGTCGCCAGCCACCACAATCGTGTAGCCTTCGGCCGTCAGGCGAATACTGTAGATTTCTCGCAGGGCGATATCGTCTTCTACGATCATTAGTTTTGTCATATTGTTCCTCCGTTATTTTGTTGATATTGCTGGGTTACGATTTGGGGTTGCGGCACAGGTTGCTGGACTAACTGCTGCACTGACTGTGGCACCGGTTGCGGCACTGGTTGCGGCGCAGATTGCTGAATCGGCTGCTGCACTGGTTGCGGCACAGGCTGCTGCACCATCTGCGCAGCGGTCTGAATTGTCGACGCAGGCGCCGAAGCTGGCTGCGGATTCATTTGTGCACTAAACTGTTTCTGGTTGTTAATAATCGCGATGCGTTTCTGATATTCTTCAGAAGTTAGGCGCGGCAAAGAAACAAAGAATGTGGAGCCTTCACCGAATCCAGATTCAACCCAGATTCGCCCACCAATCGCCTCAACGCGTTGTTTAACAAGATAAAGTCCAAGACCGGTCCCACCAATTTCGCGAGTATCCGAATTATCGGCTCGATAAAACTTCTGAAAAATATGCTGGATATCATCAGCAGAAATACCGATGCCAGTATCTGTCACATTTATAAGAACTCGGTCGCCATCGCCACGCACATTAACCCAAACCGAACCACCGGCTGGAGTATATTTCATAGCATTATCAAGCAAGTTATCCATAATCTCCTGCAAGAAGTGAATGTCAACATAGCCATAAACAACCTGATCAAGCTTCACGCCAGAGCCGTCGTTCATGCTTTCGGTCGAGCCAAAGGTATAGCTAATTTTTAAATCAGGGAACTTGCCATAAAACGCATCGGCCATTTGGCGAACCGTCGAAACCATCTCGACCGGCACCATTTCCGGACGAATACGC
>CAMJEK010000023.1 GCA_946404685.1 uncultured Candidatus Saccharibacteria bacterium
CGGTTGCCGTAGGCGCCGCAAGGGGCGGTGCCGGTGCCGGCGGCGAGAGCGGCGGCGTTTGGTTGGTATGGAGTGTAACGATAGAGCGATGAGGTGGCAAGGTTTTCGATGTTCACGATTGAGCCACCACAAGCAGCGTTTGGACTATACTGAACATAGTTTTCACCGAGAGGATAGTTGGTCCAGCCACCATCGAGGACTTCACGGAAGAGCCAAGCGGCTTTTCTGATTTGGTTCTTAAATCCAAAATACTGAGCACTGCATGGTGCGGTGTCTGGGCAGCCGAAGCCGGTCATGGTGCGATAATCATAGTTGTTTGGGATTGGGTCCGTGATAAGTCCAGACTCTTTTTGAATTAGGACGATAAGAACCTGAGGGTTGATTCTATATTCTTCGGCAGTTTCATAGATGATTTCGGCGGCAGTTTTACCCTCGCCGATGGTTTCGCCGTCTCCAAATAATTCTTCGGAGATGCAAACAAAATGATCGTCTTTCCAGTGCCAGTGCACGCCCGGATTCAAGCGGACTAATTCGTCATAATAAGCACGGCTTCTGTTATTGCAAGGATTCTTTTTGGTCAGAAAAGCCTGAATCTCGTCCTTGGTCATGGAACGATAATTAGACATCATATAGTCGCTGATGATGTTCCCTGGCCTAAACTTTGAAAGATCTGCAGCCTCGACGTCACGATTGTTGCGATTGATCAGAAATGCAAAAGAAGAGATGGCGACAAAAATTCCAAGACAAAGCGGAATGATGCGTTTGTCTCGGCGGCGCGTCATAGTGAAACCATACCCTCAATGCGTCCAGTTTTGTCGCCGGAAGCGAGATTAATAATAATATTGTAGTTTCCGCTTGCGAATCCAGCACGAGAAATATTGAAACCTTCGCAAGTTGATGTTGAAACGTCAGCGATTAGATTTGCGGTCGTACTGTAGGCGGTGGAGCCGTCTTTTTCGAGGTAGAGAGAGCAGGTGCCTTCACCAAGGTATTGGTCGATATTTACACGAATAATAATATTCGAAGAGGTTACTCCGGCATAAGTTATGGCGCCAGTTAGGGTGTTATATGTGTTTGGATCTTTGCCTTCGTATTTTTGAATTGGTTCTTTTCCGGTTGTGTTGCCGTCTTGTTCTGGGTTTTTTTCTGAAGTTGGCTCCGGATCTGAACCGCCTTTGCCATCAACAATTACAGTTGTTGGTTCTGGCTCCTTTGGAGCCTCTTTATCCTTGAAACAATAAACATAAATCACAGCGGCTACCGTTGCTACGGCCGCTAAAAGCAGGATGGTAAAAATGATTTTTCCGGTTTTTTGTTTTTTTCTTCGCACGAGGTAATCCTCCTTGGAATAAGCATAACAGAAATCATCTCTTTTGTAAAGAGGTGGGGCTGTATTATTCAGACAAGTCGAGTTCTAGAATCGCAGCAGCACGTTTTAGGATTTCTTGCTCTTCTTCGCTTGCGGTTTCGAGCTTAGCGTTGAACAGCTTAACAGTTTCTTCGTGCTTAAAATCGACTAACTCGAGAGAGCGGGCAGCACCAGGAACTTTTTTGATGACGCCTTTTTCTACGAGGTTGTCGATATGTTCGGCAACGGCGGAGACCGAAGAAAGATTTAGGCCAGCCATGATTTCGCGGTAGGTCGGAGAAATGGAATTCTCTTTCGTGAATTCGTCGATAAAGTTAAGAAGCGCGATTTGTTTCTTCGTTAGTTTAACCATATATATATTATACATGCTATAATTAAGCTAATGGCAAAAAATCATACAATTGATGGACTTAAGGTCCGTAGTACCAAGGCTGTCGCTCCGGCGCCTTCTATTGATGGTATTGGAACCAAGAAGAAAGCTTCGCGTACTGTTTCCTCAAAGAATACTGTCAGTCTCGAGGTCTCAAAAAGTACTCCGGCAAAAAGCGTTGAGAAGACCACTATTAAGAAGACTGCTCCAAAGAAGGTTGCATCTAAAAAGGTCGCGCCAAAGCCAGTTGAGCAACCAAAGAAAACCGTATCGGTTGATGATTTTCTTGCGCCAGTTGGAACTTTTGATTTTGATTCTGAATCTGGACAGCTCAAAGAAAGCGATGAGCCAATCAAGAAACAGGCATATGACGAGCTAGACAAGAAGACTGCTAAGAAGATGCAAAAACAGGCGAAGAAGAACCATCGCCTGAAGAAAAAGAAGTCCAAAGTAAAGACTATTATTGTTACGATTATTTTGCTCATTATTGTCGCTGCTCTTGCAGGAGGACTTTGGCTCTGCCTTTGGGGCAATGATATCATCATGAAGATTACCGGCGGCAAGAGTGATATCTTTAGCGCAATCGGCATCCTTACGAGTGATACTTATGAACCACTCAAGATGGATAAAAACGGCCGCACAAATATCCTGATTTTTGGCACAAGTGGATACAATATGGAAGGTGATGAAGGCTTCGGCGTTCACGATGGCGCCCAGCTTGCCGATTCAATTATGGCCTTTAGTGTTGATCAAAATGCTGGTGATATCGCTATGATTAGCTTGCCACGCGATCTCAAGGCTCCAACTGCTTGCACCGGAACTGGAAAGATTAATGAAACTTATTGGTGTCATAATCAGTCCGGCGACAACGAACAGGCTGGCGCACAGGCACTTATGAATGACGTTTCCGATATCCTTGGTCTTGATTTTCAATACTATGTCCACGTCAACTGGGGATCACTTGTCCAGATTGTCGACATTCTTGGCGGAATTACAATTACTCTAGACGAAGGTATTTATGATTATGATTGGACTGGTGCCGTTTATGATCCTGGAATTGCCTACACAATCAATGGCGCTGAAGCATTAGGTATTGCTCGTGCAAGGCACGGAACGGTTGGTGGAGACTTCTCTCGTGGCAATAACCAGCAAAAGCTCCTTATCGCAATTAAGGAACGTATTTACGAGAAGAATCTTTCCCTCACCGACATGATGAGTCTTGCTGGAACGCTTGGTGACAACCTGAGGTCTAGTTTGTCTCTTGAAGAGATTAAAACTGCCGCTCATCTCACATTTGATTTCGATTTCAACAGCATTCGCCAGATTCCTCTTGTTGATTACGATGAAGGTATTTATTATTTCAAGACCGCTAATATTAATAATATTTCCTATGTTATTCCATCTGCTGGTGTTGGTAATTACTATGCAATCAATAACTACGTTGCAGAAAATATTAAGACTCCACTTCCTCCGGAACCGGAAGAGCCAGAAGAGGGCGTTGAAGCTGGTGCCGAGATCGACGAGCTCGACCCTGAAGGTGCAGAAGAATAAAAAATCCCCCTTTCGGGGGAATTTTTTATTCAGCAATTTTTGAGATGATTAGTTTTCTTTCTCTTCCCTCACCTTCAGAATGGGTGGTGATGTCTGAGTAATCTTCAGCTAGTTTATGAACGACGCGGCGATCGGCGGCGTTAAGGTTGATAGTCATTGGTTCACCAGTCTCACGAACTTTCTTAATCCAGCCTTCAGCCTTTTCAGAAATGCGATCTGCGCGTTGGCGCTTGTAGTCGGCAACATCGACATTCACGCGGGTCACCTCAGCATCCTTAGCAATCAAGGCAGCTTGAACAATGTGCTGCAAGGAGCGGAGATTGTCTGCATTTCTACCGATAAGAAGTGAGTTTAGAGAAGTTGATGGGACAGATAGCTGGATGACTTCGTCGTCGATGGTGGAATAAACCGCAACATTAATACCGAAGAAGCTCAGCAAATCCTCCAAATACTTCGCTGCAAAGCGGATTGATTCGTCTTTATTCATTATTATCTCCTTTTCTTTTTATTATCTTTAACGGAGATACGAGTTATTTTTGTTCCTGTTTTTTTGTTTATAACTTCAGCTTCCTGAATTTTTTTAAGTTCTTTTGTGATTGTGCTATCAGTCATATCATCCATGTCGTCACGAGCTTTTTTCAAGATGACTTTTTGGATGAGGACGGTTAGGAGATTACTAAGGAAGTAGTAGAATGCGAGAGCACCGTGAAGATTAAACATAATGAGGAACATCATGAAAGGCATCATCATGCTCATTTGACGAGTCGACATAGCCGAGATATCGGATTGATCAACATCTTTGCCTGCGCTTGCTTCTTTTAATAGATCACGGAATTTCTTTTGCTTTTCAGCTTTTCCGGATGGCATTTGTTGGCGAGCCACAAGATATTGAACAACGGCAGCCGCCACTGAACAAATCATCATAAAAAGAGCACTCCAGCTGAAGCCTTTCAAAAGGTCGCTCGCTTTTGCTTCAAGGTTAACCTTACCAAAGAGCTGAGGATGATAATCGTAAGCAGTCTTTTGCTCAGATGGAATATCTGGGTTGGTTAGATCAAGAAGGTATGGCTCTTGTTTTTCTTTGAGTTCTTTAATGATTGAGCCATCATAAGCAACGATGTCGTAGGCGCGGTTTGAGAGATTATCGGTTGGAAGTGGAGTTGCGATGACACGGATGGCGCCAAAGATAGCGATAAAGATTGGAAGCTGGATAAAGAGAGTTAATACGGAACGGAATGGCTTCACATTATATCTTTTATATAGATCCATCGTTTGGAGAGATTCAAGCTGCTTGTTGCCGTTGCAGTTTTTGCGAATCTTAGCAAGCTCTGGTTGAATCTTGCGCATGAGGCGAGTTTGATGGAGCTGCTTTTTGGTTAGAGGGATCGTTAAAAGTTTTACGAGAACCGTGAAGATAATGATTGCGAGACCAAAATCGCCAACCAAGTTATAAATCATAAAGAGAAGGTTTACGATTGGTCGGACAATAATAATATCAATTAAATTAAATAGGCCACCTGCAAGAATCATCCCAACAATTAGGGCAGCAATAATAGTTAGGGTAATAAATTTCTTTTTGCTCATTAGAGTGATTATATCAAAGAACTGAGGAGTCGGCAACCAAGTCCCCGAGAAGCTTCACGAGCTCCGGGAATGGCATTGTGGCCACATCTTTCGAGAAGACAGTAAATATATAATCATGTTTTTTAGGGACATACTCAAAGTTGGTACGGATAGCCTCATAAACGCGGCG
This sequence comes from uncultured Candidatus Saccharibacteria bacterium, assembly GCA_946404685.1. Lineage (GTDB taxonomy): Bacteria > Patescibacteriota > Saccharimonadia > Saccharimonadales > Saccharimonadaceae > Nanosyncoccus. The sequence continues at coordinate 5,044 of CAMJEK010000023.1, forward strand.
ACGAATACGATTCCTACCAACAGCAGTTTTCAACACTTTTTTTGAAACAACAACAGCAACACGAGTGAACCCCCTCTCGTTCTCAAGGACAGTTACAGACATCTTGGACGAGCGAACGGTTTTGCCCTTTTGGTAGACGAACCTCACTCCTCCTCTGGAATGGAATCGATATTTTTTGCTTAGCATTCTATATATATTATATACCAAAAAAGAATCCTCCAGATAATTCTCTGGAGGAATACTTTTTTAAGCGGTTAGGCGTGCGCGGCCTTTCAAGCGGCGACGAGCCAAGACCTTTCGGCCATTCTTAGTGGCATTGCGCTTCATGAATCCATGCTCAACTGCGCGTTGGCGCTTGTGTGGCTGATAAGTACGTTTTGGCATATTATTCCTTAAATTTTAATTATTTTCAAAATCTTGTCCTAGTATACCTCATTTTTCCACATTTTTCAAGAAGTTTTCCACACTTCATATAGGGGTTGTCTTAATATTGTGGAAAACTTACCCCTATTAGTTTTCGTCTATATTAGATAATAAAATTTTACAGATTAAAGCCTGTGGAAAACTCCAAAATCGTGTATAATGTTTTCTTGTAGGAGGTTTATGTACGACGTTTGGAAAAATGTTTTAGCCGAAATTGAACAAAAAGTCTCTAAGGCTAATTTTTCGACGTGGTTCTCAGACCTTTCCCTTTTATCTATCGAGAATGGTGTGGTTACGATTGGAGTAAAGAACTCCTTTCTAATCAAACAACTCAACACACGTTACCTAGAGATTATAAAAAGTGCACTCATCAATAATGGTGTAGAAGTTAAGGATATCGTCTTTGAACTTTCCGCCAAGAAAAAGTCCGCTATTCGTTCTCGCGAGATCACCCATGAGGATGTTTCCGCAAAAGAACACATTAAAGAGGTGCGCACAAAAATAAAAGAACAGTCTTTTTCTAATTACGAAAATGGACTTAATCTAAAATACACCCTAAGCAATTTTGTGATTGGCTCAAATAATGACCTTGCCGTTTCGGCAGCTAAAAGTATTATTGATGCGCCAGGCACAAGATATAACCCATTTTTCCTCTATGGTGGTCCTGGTCTTGGTAAAACTCACCTTGTGCAAGCAATCGGAAACGAGCTTTTGCGTCGCAATCCTAAACTCAAGATTCTTTATACCCCAATTTCACATTTCTATTCTGATTTTGTGGAGTCTATTCAGGCTGGTAAAGGTAAAGAGTTTTACCGTAAGTTCCAAAAGCTTGATGTTCTTATTATTGATGATATTCAGCTTATTATGGGTAAGGAAAAGAGTCAGGAAGAGTTCTTTAATATCTTCAATGACTTATATCAGCTCAATAAACAAATTATTATCACCTCAGATCGTCTTCCTAGCCAAATCAAAACTCTCGATGAGAGGCTTGCCTCACGCCTAACCTGGGCTGGTGCGTTTGATCTGCAACTTCCAAAGTTTGAGGATAAGTGTGCAATTCTAAAGTCTAAGGCTGAATTTATGGGGGCCGAGATTGAAGACGAAGCTATTGAATATATTGCAGAGAATGTAAATACAAACATTCGTGACCTTGAAGGAGAATTTTCGAAGATTCTTCTTATGTCTGAAGTGAGAGGTATTACCCCACTCGAATTAATTAATAATGGTGCAGTAAGTGTTCAAAAATCCTCAAAACTTCGCTCAGTCTCTGCTAAGAATATCGTAGAAAAGGTAGCCAAATATTATCATCTCTCAGTTAAAGAGATGTGTGGAAAGAGCCGTGTGGCCAACATTAAAACCGCAAGACAGGTTGCAATGTTCCTACTTTCAAGTGAACTCTCTATGTCTACCCCAAAGATTGCTGAAGAAGTTGGTGTAAAAGATCACACAACAGTAATGCATGGTATCAAGAAGATCAATTCTGACCTTAAAATGAATTTCCTACTTCGAGATCAGTTAGAGGAAATAAAGGAGGCAATTTACGGTTAAACTGTGGAAATATATGTTCAAAACTCTGCTAAAAAGCATGTTTAAAAATTGTTCATTAAAAAGTGGAAAAGAAAACGAGATTAACAAAAAGTGGAAAAACGATGACTTTTTACAAAGTTTTTCTACTAATCTACACATAGTTTAAAACAGAAATTTCTTCTCTGTTTTAAAGTTAGTTTTCCACGGTTTCCACATACTCTACTACTACAATTATTAATTATTAAATAGAAAGGAGAAAAAATGAGAATTGAAGTTACACAAGAAAAACTATCGAAAGCATTAAATATTGTGAGCCGAGTCGCAACTGGCAGAGTTGCTCTTCCAGTATTAAATAATGTTCTTATTAAGGTTAATGAGAAGAAAGTTACATTCACAACAACTAACCTTGATATGGCTGTTGTTGATTATTTACCAGTTTCTAAATCTGATGAAGGTGTAATTACAGTTCCAGCGAGACTTCTTGCTGATTTTGTTTCTAATCTTCCTAAGGGTGAAGTAATTGAAATCTCTAATGATGATACAAGAATTACTATTAAGGCTGGAAAATACTCTTCGGTTATTAATGGTACACAAGCGGATGATTTTCCGGAACTTCCAGAGATTAATGAGGAAGAAGCTGTCATCTTTGAGGTTGGGATGGATGATTTTAAGAATAGTGTAAATCAGGTTATTATTGCTAGTTCAAACGACCTGACTCGCCCGGCACTCACCGGTGTTTACTTTAATACTATTGATAAGGAACTTGCAATCGCTGCAACGGATGGTTATAGGCTCGCTGAGAAAGTCTTGGTGGAAAAAGTGGAAAGTGAAGTTTCTGCGATTGTTCCTACCGCTACACTTCAGGAAGTTATGAGATCGATTAGTGATGATGTTGAGAAGATTGAAATCTCATTTAGTGAAGATTTGGTTCGTTTTCGCCTTGGGGAAGTCGAGATCATTTCGAAACTCATTGATGGTTCATTCCCTGATTATCGCAAGCTATTCCCTAATGATAATAATATTGAAGCAAAGCTTCCAAAGTCTGAGCTTTCACGCGTGACAAAACTTGCTGCGCTGTTTGCTAAAGAGGTTGGTGGTTCGATTATTTGCGAAACTAGGAAGCCAAACATCTTCTCGATTCGTTCGGTGGCTAATGAATTTGGTGAAAATAATTCCGAGATTGAAACTGATATTGAGGAGGAGGGCCGCGTGAACCTCAATTCAAGATTCTTGATTGATGCCTTGAATGCTCTTGATGAGGAAGAAATTATCTTTAGCTTCTCCGATAAGATATCACCAGTTCTTCTTAAGAATGCTAAGAGTAATAAATATACGCATATTATTATGCCGCTTAATTCATGATTATAAAGACCGTCAAGCTTACCAACTTTAGGAATCACTCCAAATATGTTTTGGAGTGTAAGGATTCGACGTCACTAATTTTGGGGGAGAATGGATGTGGAAAAACATCGGTGCTTGAGGCGATATATATTGTGACGAGAGGTAAAAGTTTTCGTGCGGTTGATGCGGATATTTTGAAGAGGGGTGAAGAATTTTATAGGGTTGAGGTTGAATATTGTAGTGGCGAGAAGGCGGTGGTGGCGTACGATGGTGAGTCGAAAACCTTTCTTATTGATGATAAAAAGACGAAGAGGCTTTCGAAGAAAAATAAATATCCAGTGGTGTTGTTTTTGCCGTCTGATCTTAATTTGATGTCTGCTTCACCAACGAGTCGAAGGGATTATTTTGATCGTGTGTTTGGACAATTTGACGCATTGTATGGTGTTTCCCTTTCTAAATATGAAAAGGCCCTGAAGCAACGAAACGAACTTCTGAAAAAGGAATATTTGAAGCCTGACGAGGTGTTTTATTGGAATTTGCTACTCGCGAAATATGGGATGGAGGTGGTTTCGAAACGAAAAGCGTTTTTGGTGGAGATTAATCAGAAGCTAACTGAGGTATATCAGTCGATTGCGGAAAATAAGGATACTGTTCAGATTGAACTTGAGACGATGGTGGATGGAGATGAGAATGGATATATAAAAGCGCTCGAGAGTGATTTTGAGCGCGATAGAATTTTGGGGCATACGAGGTTTGGTGTGCACAAAGATGATTTTATTTTTAAGTTTAACGATAAAGTAGCAAATGGTTCAGCGTCGCGTGGGGAGGTGCGATCGATTATCTTAGCGCTAAAATTTATTGAAGCGGAAATGCTCAAAAAGAAGTTGGGACAGAATCCGATTGTTTTACTTGATGATGTCTTTTCGGAGCTCGACGAGACCAGAAGAAGATGCCTCGTGAAGAACTTCCGGGACAATCAGGTTATTATTACTAGCGTCGAAAGTATTGAGTGATAGATACGTCTTGTATTCTGGATGCTCTTCGTAATATTTCTCAGTGAAGGCGAGAACGATATTGTCGGTTCCTTCAAAGCCTTTGAGGTTATTGTAGGCAGTCTTGTCTGAGGAGTATTGCTTCAAAGTTGCGAGAGCGCGGTTGATGGAAACGTAGCGTTGAGCGTATTTGTAGTTGTTCCAGTATGGGTTACTAGATGAGTTTACGAAAGCAGCGCCAGAGGCGATTTGTTTTTCTTCGTCGGTAGCGGAGTTGAATAGTGAGACTGAATCAACGGAATTTGTGAAGAGTGAAAGAAATGATGATTTTTCCTTCAAGGAAGAAAGGATACCGGCATCAATGGTGCCGAGTGGGGTTTTTCTTTCGTTGTTATAAAGAATGAATTTGGCAAGATATGAACCCGGTTTTACTTCGCGGTTTCCGCTAGTGTTCAAGGTTGTATTGCTGTTGATGAAGTCCTGAAACTCCTGGTTATTATATGGGTCATATTGGGTGGAGGTGTCGAAGGTGGCAATGGCTGAGCCATGGACGGTTCCGACGGCACCGATGGTTTTTAGGGTTGTGTTGTTGCCGAAGGTGGTTAAGAAATTCTTTTCAGTTGAATCAGCTGAAGCGGATGGGATAAGAAGACTTAATGGAGATTTTTTGAGGACCCCAAAGTTGTAGACTAGAGAGCCGAGGAAGGTATTTTTTGAAGTTGGGTCGAGCGGGCTTCTTGTCATGCGATCAACTTCATTATTGAGGGCGGCAATACGAGTTACTTCTTTATTGTAAGCAAGGGCGGCGCTTTCGTCGCCAGCTGTACCGCCGCTGGCCATAGCGAGTCTGCGACCAACGTTGACTGCACCTTCGGCGAGTAATTCCCCTCCGGAAATACCGTGGATTGACTCAGTAAATGAGTTGTTGATAAGTGAGCTTGAAATGGTTGGAATGAGTGGAGACAAGATTGAGAGCTCGGCGGTTTCAATGCTAGATGTAATGAAGCGTGAGATTGAACCTTTGATTTTGTTTGAGAAAGAAGAGAGGGTGGATTTGATAGTTGAGAATACTGAATCATCGCTTGCTGGGGTGCCGGCACGAGATAGTTGGTTTCTGGTTGTGTCTAGGATACGGTCTGAAGAGAAGTTTTTGGTCTCGTCTTTTGAGACGGAATGGCCGGAGGTAATGGCGTAGAGGGATGGAGATTCGAGAGGAGTTCCGGACAAATGAACAACTTCGCCGGTTTCGGTATCTACAACTTCTGTCTCGGCGCTTTCATTTAGAAAGTTCATGGCAGCATTGATTTCGGAGGTGTCGCCGAAGCCTGCTTTCATTTTGCTAATAGTCTCCATAAAGTAGAGGAAGAAAGTACTAGAGCGTTGCTCTTTTGAGATAGTGTCGGCGGTTTTTAGAACGTCAGCAGATTGGAGCGCGGACTCGGCCTTAGTGCTGGCTGGGTTGCTGGCTCGAACAGAATCAATGATGGAGGCAGCGTCCGTAGTGTTGGTGCTCATGGAGGCAGAGTTTTTGTACGGAGTTTTTGTGTCTTTGGTTGCGACGACAGAGTTGATTGTGATGTCGCTACCAGCTTTCAT
>CAMJEK010000024.1 GCA_946404685.1 uncultured Candidatus Saccharibacteria bacterium
ATTAGCCAAAAATCTTTTTACGGCGTCTTGCCAAGTTGGGAGCGGCTCAAAGCCGTTCTCTTTTAATTTTGATTTATCGAGACGAGAGTTGTATGGTCGTTTGGCTTTGGAGAGGCCATATTCGGCGGTTGTGACTGGAATAACCTTGGCATTAACGCCAGCTTGTGCGTAGATTTCTTTTGTGAAGTCGGCCCAGGAAATGTAGCCGCCTTCGTTGGTGGCATGATAGTATCCGTATTTATCAGTTTCGATCATATCAACAAGAAGACGAGCGAGGTCGATTGTGTAGGTTGGAGTTCCAATTTGGTCGTTTACGACACGAACTTCGTCGTGGGTTTCAGCAACTTTCAGCATAGTTTTAATGAAGTTCTTACCATTCTGGCCGAAGACCCAGGCGATGCGAACAATGAAATATTTATCGAGCGTATTGGCGACAGCTAATTCCCCATCCAGTTTACTCTGTCCGTAGACGTTCAAAGGAGCGTAATTCTTCTGGTCTGGTTGCCATGGCGTTTCGCCCTCACCGTTAAAGACATAGTCAGTCGAAATATAAACCATTTTTGCATCAACACTTTTGGCAGCATCTGCAAGATTTTTAGTTCCATCAACGTTTACGGCACGAACGGCGGCCAGGTTTTCTGGTTCCTCAGCACCATCAACATTAGTCCAAGCGGCACAGTGAACGATTGCGTCCGGCTTGATATCGGAAACGGCTTTTAAAACTTGGTCACGGTCCGTGATATCGAGAATGATATGCTCAAAATCCGCGTTTTCGGAGTCATGACGATCAGCGCCGATGCCTTCATGGCCGCGCTTTTTTAATTCATTCATAACGTCAAAGCCAAGTTGGCCAGATGTGCCGGTGACGAGAACCTTCATTATTTGTCTCCGTACATTTTTTCGTAATAGTTCTGATAATCGCCAGAGATGATTTCCTGCCACCAGTCTTCATTTTCGAGATACCATTTGATGGTCTTAACGATACCATCGGCAAATTTAGTTTCTGGTAGCCAGCCGAGTTCGTTATGAATCTTGGTTGGGTCGATTGCATAGCGGCGGTCATGGCCTTTGCGATCCTCAACGAAGGTGATGAGGCTTTCTGGTTTGCCGAGTTCCTTAAGGATCAACTTTACAATATCAATATTGGCCATTTCGTTGTGGCCGCCAACGTTATAGACTTCACCAACTTTACCATTATGAATAATAAGATCGATTGCCTTACAGTGGTCCTCGACATAGAGCCAGTCGCGAACGTTCAAGCCGTCACCATATACCGGGAGTGGTTTGTCATGGAGAGCGTTGATGATCATGAGCGGGATAAGTTTTTCTGGGAAGTGATATGGACCGTAGTTGTTGGAACAGCGGCTGATGGTTACTGGAAGACCATAGGTGCGGTGATAAGCTAAGGTAACAAGGTCAGCTGATGCCTTGGAAGCACTGTATGGGCTGGAGGCATGGAGGTTGGTGGTTTCAGTAAAGAAGAGGTCTGGACGATCCAAAGGAAGATCGCCATAGACTTCATCGGTTGAAACTTGGTGGTAGCGAGAAACATTGTATTTCTTGCAGGCTTCCATCAAGACTTCTGGACCCATGATGTTGGTTTCGAGGAAAATCTTTGGGTCACGAATTGAACGGTCCACGTGGGATTCGGCAGCGAAGTTTACAACAATGTCCGGATGCTCTTCGGCGAAGAGTTTATCAATTGCTTCGGCATCGCGAATATCAATCTTTGCAAAGCGGAAATTTGGATTTTCAAGAGCTTTTTTCAAAGTTGAGAGGTTGCCAGCATATGTCAAACAGTCTACACAAACAATGCGGTAGTTTGGATATTTGCCGAGCATATGATAGACAAAGTTTGAACCAATAAAGCCGGCTCCGCCTGTTACAATGATAGTTTTCTTGTCCATTTTCCTCCTAGAATTTGAAATTTAGATTTTTAAGTGTTGGATGCTTTAAGTCTTTTTCGGAGAAGGTTAATTCTCCGTCGATCTTTGGCCATTCGATTGCGACGTCTTCGTCGTTATAGATGAGACCGCCCTCATCTTCTGGATGATAGAATTCGTCACATTTGTAAGCAAATTCAGCTTTGTCCGAAACGACAAGGAAGCCGTGAGCAAAGCCGCGCGGAATCATGAGTTGACGTTTGTTTTCAGCGGAAAGAAGAGCGCCGACCCATTTGCCGTAGGTTGGACTACCAGCGCGAAGGTCGACAGCAACATCGAAGACCTCGCCGGATAAAACACGAACGAGTTTGGCTTGTGGGTGATTCTTTTGGAAGTGGAGGCCGCGTAGGACACCTTTTTTGGAGCTAGATTGATTATCTTGAACGAAAGTATAATTTAGACCAGCCTCTTTAAAATCGGACTCGCTATAGGTTTCCATGAAATAGCCACGCTCGTCACCGAAGACGGTTGGCTCGATAATATAGACATCTTTGATGTCGGTTTTGATGAAGTTAAACTTACCCATTAATTTTCCCTTCCGCAACATTTAGAAGGTGCTGACCGTAGCTTGATTTTTTGTATTTGTTAGCAGATTCTAGGAGTTCTTCTTTGGAAATCCAGCCGTTTCTAAAGGCGATTTCCTCCGGGGCGGAGATTTGGATGCCTTGGCGTTTTTGAATAACACGAACGTAGTCTGAAGCATCGGCAAGAGATTCAATAGTTCCAGTATCAAGCCAGGCGAAACCACGATCTAGGAGCTGGACATCGAGTTCGCCACGGTTTAAGTATGCTTCGTTTAGAGTAGTGATTTCGAGTTCGCCACGTGCAGATGGCTGAACTTTTTTAGCCTCATTTGCTACTCCTGCTGGATAGAAGTAGAGTCCGGTTACGGCATAGTTAGATTTTGGATTCTCTGGTTTTTCTTCAATAGAAATAGCTTTCCAATTTTCATCAAACTCAACAACGCCGAAGCGTTCTGGATCGTTGACATGGTACCCAAAGACGGTGGCACGATTTTCTTCGGAGGCGTTTTTGGCGGCTTCACGAAGAGACTTTACGAAGCCACTACCGTAGAAGATGTTGTCGCCAAGGACCATGGCACAAGCTTCATCGCCGATGAATTCTTCGCCAATAATAAAGGCTTGAGCAAGTCCATCTGGGGTTGGTTGGACTTTGTAGGACAAATTCACACCCATGCTTTTACCGTCACCAAGAAGACGTTCAAAATTTGGCAAGTCAGCAGGGGTTGAGATGATCAAAATATCACGGATGCCGGCAAGCATCAAAGTTGCCAATGGGTAATAAATCATTGGTTTATCATAGACCGGGAGCATCTGCTTTGATGTTCCGAGCGTTAATGGATAGAGGCGAGTGCCAGACCCTCCAGCTAAAATAATACCTTTCATAGGACTCCTAGTTATCTGTTATATTATAACATAAACCGGCAGCAATTTCTATTCCAGGCCCCAAATGCGCGCAAGGTATTGTTCTTGTTTTATCAGGTTCTTTTTTGATTTTGTAGGCAGCTCGACGGCTTCTGAGATAACACGATGCAATTCTTTGGTTTCTTCCAAGTATTTTCTTTTATCTGTGGTCTTGGTTACACTATCGCTATGAACACAGTAGCGGTTGAGCTTTTCGTTAATGTAAGCTATCTTTCCGATGAGCAAAAGTTGCACATAAAAATACCAATCCCCAGCAATAGAGTATTCTGCAGCTTTCTCTAGTATTTTCTCGTAGCGCGCATCATTTTTGAAAACAACAGCCGAAACATTAGGGATTGTATTATAGACACACATCACGTCCTGAAGTTCTTTTTTACCATCTGCCACGTAGGACCTCGCCCAGTGACCTAGCCTCTTTTTCTCGAGCGTACGCCTTAAGTTTCGCTTAAAAACTGGCTTGTTTTTCGGATTAACCACTACGGACTCAGTGTACGAAATGAGTATGCTGTCGTCTTTCAGAAGCGGGGCCATGGTTTTCTCAAGAAAGCTCTTCTCCGCAAGATCATCCACTTCGGCAATCCAGACATAGTCGGAAGTAGCGGCCTTGAATCCTTTAGCCCATTGTCTACATACGCTGCCGCTGTTTTTCTTATTGACGATCTTCTGAATTTTAATGTCTGGATTTCGTTCTCGGATTTTTTGGATTTCCTTATCAATCACCTCAAGACTATCGTCGGTTGAGCAATCATCAAGAAAGATAATCTCGTCTATTTGTTTAGTTTGATTCAAAATCGAAGCAACCCTGCGACTGAGTAGTTTTGCATAGTTATAGTTTGGGACTACAACCGATACGCTCATTACGCTTCCCTAATAAATCTTATAGTTTTCTTGACCAGGCGCTTAGCTTTGTTAATGCCACGGCGTCCAATCCATTGTTTCAATTCACCAGTCACCTTTGGCGCGCCATAGCTAACTTTTTCCTTGATGGATAGGTCTGCTTCCGTTGCTTCCTTTGAGGCCTCAACTGGTGAATTCTTGTATACTTTTACAATCTTCGAAGTATCGTGTTTCTTGTTTGCAAACTCATCATCGATAAACTTAAGGAATTGCTGATAGCCTTTTTCGAGCGGACGATCTGCCATGAACTTTCGACCAGCTTTACCCATTTTTTCTCGGAGTTTGTTATCGTCTAGGAGTTTGATTATTGCAGTCGCAATTGCCGCTGGAGTTGGGACTGCGAGCATACACGCATCGTCTGGCAGATCATATAGGTTGTTTTCTTTGTATAGTTCTACTACCGGTAAACCTGCAGCCATCATTTCGAATGGTATGCGAGATGGATTTGAAGCGCTCATACAAACGCCAACGGAGCATTTGTTATATAGTTCGTTACATTTTTTAGGAGTGACAGTGCCAATGTGTTCAACTTTAAGTCCCTTAATGTTTCTTTTGGCGGAGCCATAAAGATAGATCTTAGTATCCGGGCGAAGCTTTTGAACGATTTGCAACGCGCGTAAGGCGATAGTGTCAGCACGCCTCGGTTTTCCTGGTTGAAAGATCAAACAAAGAGCATTTTCTTTTTTCGTTTCGATTGGGTGATAAATATCTAGATCAGCACAGAAATCAAAGCAGCCTGTCGGCATGTTATACTCTGTGCGCATTTTGTTTGAAAGCCATTTCCCAATCGTAACCCCTTTTAGTCCGAGACTATAGGAATATTCAGCGGTCATATATTTTCCGCCCATTGAGAAGAACCAAGGTTCAAAATCCTGAATAAAGTACACTTTGTGTTTTGCGGAGGTTCTTGAGACTGGTTCGGCCGTATTCCATCCAGTTGCAATAACCATGTCATATTCCCTTACCATATCAAAGCCACTAAATACGTCACCCTTAAACTCACCATAGAACGCAACGAGGCGATCATAGATGGCGGTTGCTGGCTCATTTGATAATGACTCCACATAGATGTCGCATTTGTAGCCGTAGTCGATTAAGCGGTTGACGTTTTGCAGGATGGTACGATGGCCACCAGAGCCTTCAGCAAACCAAGGCACTAGCCAGGCGATTTTTCCCTTATTCCCTTTATTCTTTTCGTTAGTAGTGAATCCCATACCTCTCCTCCTTACCATTTGCCATTTAATTTGTTCTTCATTCAAGTTATATTTCTCTTTCATGCGGTCCTGAACAGCAATAACCTCTTCGTATTCGACAAGGCGATTGATAACCGATGAGGCCGATCCTTTGTTATGCTTTCGGTAATAGTTGTACGGTTTTGCGCTATAGGCAATTTTGCCTTCTTCCATAATGCGAGAATAAATATACCAGTCTCCGGCAATTTTATACTTCTCTGCTTCTTTGAAAATACTTAAGCATCTTTTTTCGTTTTTCCAAACCACGCAAGAAACATTCATGATATAGATTTGGCCGCTTAGATACTTAACGATCTCTTCCTTCCCGTTTGCGACATAATCGCTACTCCAGTGACCACATTTCCACATATCTGCCCAGTCGGTACAAGTTTTGCTCCAGACTTTGTTGTTTTGGTCGATTCTATATGAGTCGGAGAAGAATAACCTGATATCTTCGTCTTTCTCCATTTTCTCCATTGCGGTTTCTAGGAATCTTGAATCACAGCTATCGTCGGCTTCTGCAATCCAGAAGTAATCACCTGTTGCACTTTTGAGTCCTTTTTGCCATTGAGCAAAAACACAGCCGCCGCTGTTTACTTCGTTCGGAATAAAGATGGTTTTAATCTTTGGGTATTTCTCATTTACTTCTTTAAGCTTTCGCTTAATGACTTCCTGGCTATTATCCTTAGATGCATCATCAAGCACGATTAGTTCTGAGATTGGATATGTCTGTCTCACAACAGAATCAATACGTTCCGTTATAAAATCTTCATAGTTATAGTTAGGAATGATAACGGATATCTTCTTGTTAGCCTTTTTGGCACGGTGTTTTTGAGTATAAATATTTACCTTCATTCTTGCTCAATTATATCATAAGGAGACTTTTAGATTCGCCTGGATAAAATGCTATAATAATCTTATGGAGCTCAAAGGGAAAAATGTTTTGATCACGCAAAGTGCTTTGCGCAGTTTTGGCGGATCAGAAATAGTAACGCTTGAACTAGCTAGCTATTTCAAAAGTATTGATGCAAAAGTTAAAGTATTCACCTGGTATTATAGTGAACCGATCAAGAGCGAGTTTGAAAAACATCATATTGATGTCACAACAGACGAAGACGATCCCTTTTTCGAAAATGTTGATTTTGTTTGGGTGCACCATCAAGTCTTGCCGATTTCCATGGTGCAAGGTCTAGGGAAAAAGCGCAAGAAACCAACTTTTGTCTTCTTCCATATGTCTTATATGGAGGATTTATACCTTGAGCAGCCTTATGTTCTGAATCTCGAGAAGAAGTTATCAGATAAAAGCATCTTTGTTTCTGAAGAGGCTATGGCAATGAATATAAAAAAGTGTAGCGATGCCTTCAGAAATCCTTCTGTGTTCAGAAATTTTTCACCAGAAGAATTCGTTATTCATCTAGTCAAAAATGAGACTCTAAAAAAGGTAGGAATAGTATCAAACCATCCACCAAAAGAGGTGCTTGATTCTATTGAGCTATTCAGAACTAAAGGGGTTGAAGCAGAGCTTATCGGCCATACTTCTAAAACTTATGAACTTATCACTCCGGATGTCCTAAATAGATATGACTGTATTATTACGATTGGCAAGACAATACAATACTGCCTCACTTCCAATATTCCAACATATTTATATGATCGTTTTGGCGGATGCGGATTTATAACTCATGGCAACTTCAAGAAAGCCATGGGTACAAATTTTTCAGGTAGAGGTTTCGATAAAAAAACCGCTTCAAAGATTGTCTCCGAAATTATCAATGGTTACAGTTCCGCCAGAGAGTACCAAGAAAAAAATCTAGAGTTCTTCCAGGAACAATTCTCACTAAACAATAATCTTACTAAGCTACTTAGTGACATTACGCCAAGAACAAAGGAAGTTTTTGACTCAGAATACATCAATCATGTCATTGCTGCAGAAACATTAGTAAAGAATAAAATCGTTGCAGAGAATGGCCTCTCTATCGTCTTGGAGGATAATAAAAAATTACAAGACGCAATTAATGATCTAAATACTGCCATCAATAGAATAAACAGTTCTAAGATCATAAGAATTGACAGGAAGCTCCGCTCCATCATTAAGGCCCCATTAAGGATTCTTAAGAAAAAACCTGCCAAAGTTTCCAGTGTTGTAGAAATCAATAAAGACGATTTCGAATTTACCACATTTAAGAAAGGCCGTTATAAGATTATCGGTCTCGTGCTAGAGCGTAACGAGTCTCTTATCTTAAAAGACACTCTCGATTCCCTTTGCAAGATTGTTGATGGATTTATCTTGCTCGATGACTGCTCAGACGACGACAGTTTAAATATTGCCAAGAACCATCCAAAATGCCTAGCCGTTATTAAGCACAAAACACATGCGGATGGCGATAGGAGTGCTCAAGAAAGTATCCACCGAGAATTGCTTTTGCAACAGGCAAGAAAATATCATCCAGCCTGGCTCGTTTACCAGGATGCCGACGAAAGAATTGACGATCCAGCCGCAGTTAGGAAGTTTCTCACTCAACACATGAACGATGATTCTATTTCTGGAATTCGCCTGTCACTATTTGATGCTTATATGACAGAAAAAGATCAAGAATCTTACCAAGGTGGCCCGCTTCTTAACTTTAGAAAATATTTTGGGCAAGAGCGAAGAGATATTCTAATGATATGGAAAAACAAAAAGAAGATTACCTTTGCCACCAAGCTCGTTGCGAGAGAACCAGATTTAGTTGATGAGTCCAAATTGATTACCAAATTCTATGTTCAGCATTATGGAAAATCACTTGGCATAGAACATTGGGAGGAAACCTGCGATTATTACATTAACCATTTCCCTCAATATGCAGCAAAATGGGCTGCGCGAAAAGGAAAAGGCGTACACAAGAAGCTGTCTGATTTCGACACAGAATTACAAACCTGGGAACAGGTCAAAAAATCTGGTGGAATCAAGATTAATTAATTAGTACAGATTTTCCCTTTTTCAAATGATTGGCAGCCGTCTGAGATGCCGCTTGTTGGGAATCCGTAAGAACCATCCACTGAACCATTCGCGATATATTTCGTGCGAATTTCCCCATTGTTTTCCCATGCGCCATACTTCGGATTATAAATAATAACACCATTTTCAAACATCTGAACGCATGCACCATCATGACCAATGTTGCAGTTGGCTACTCCAGCAGGAAGGCCTAGTGAACCACTAACACCGCCTAGCTCTGCATATCGTTTATAGATAGCGCTTGGAACGATATAGGTACCATTTTTAACTTGCGCAATAATTGCGCCACCCTCAAATTGTTGAGAACAGGCTCCGTTACCGCCGACATTACATTCTTCTTCACCCGTCGGAAAACCAAGTGAGCCATCAATGCTACCCTGTGCCACGTATCGACTTCGGATCATACCGAAGTTTTCCCATGTGCCAGTCTCGTCATTGCTAATAATTACACCGTTTTCAAAGGCCTGAACACATGCGCCATCATGTCCAATATTACAGTTAACATCAACAAATGCATCTCTAAGATATTGTTTAGTTTCTATATATCTCTGGATGATTTCTTTTTTGGTACTGTATGTATTGTTACCTATTTCGGCAATACTTCCATTTTCAAATTCCTGATAGCAAACGCTTCCATCCTTGGAGCATTGTTCATTGTTGGTCGGGAAGCCAAATATGCCATCAACAGAGCCATCAGAAACGTAGCGAGCTCTTGTTTCTCCGCCGTTAAGCCATGTACCATTAGATGGATGGTGAATAATTACGCCATTTTCAAAGACCTGAACACATGCGCCATCATGCCCAATGTTGCAGTTTGAATTACCAATTGGTTTCCCAGTATTATCTTCCATCTTTTTGTATTCAGCATAGATTTCATTTTTGATAACGTTGACGCGTCCATTTTCTATGACTATCGTGTATTTCTCAAACTTTTGAATACAATTTTTGCCTTCGCAGGCGCCATCTTCTTGAGGTACACCAAACATTTCGTTTGGCTCTTCATACGTCTTATAGATTTTTAGAATTTCGTTCGGGATGATCCAGGCATCGTTATTTTTAGAAACAACCAAGCCACCCTCGAATTGCTGGGTACAGTTCTTGTAGTCCTTATCACATTCTTGTGGTCCTTTCGGGAATCCAAGCGGACCATCAATCGTTTTTGCTGCTATATGTTTTTTACGGATTGCGCCAAATGATTCCCATGCTTTATATTCTTCAGAATATATAATGGTACCATTTGCGTACGCCTGAACACATGCGCCCTTGTGACCAATCTCACAGTTCGTAGTGCCGATGAGCGCACCTAGCGGACTATCTTTTCCGCCAAGAGCTTTGTACCTCATTTTAATTAATCCAACAGCGCCGATTTCGGTTGGGTCCCCAAACCAATCGCTAAAATATGCGTAGAAATTACGGTTGCCGTAGGCGCCGCAAGGGGCGGTGCCGGTGCCGGCGGCGAGAGCGGCGG
>CAMJEK010000025.1 GCA_946404685.1 uncultured Candidatus Saccharibacteria bacterium
CGTCAAACAAGACTGCCTTTTGCGAAACATAACCAATCAAATTACGAAGTTCGGACTGTTTATATTCGCGAACATCAATGCCATCAACCAAGACTTGCCCTTTTGTTGCATCAAAGAATCGAGGAATAAGATTAACTAACGTAGACTTTCCCGAGCCAGTCGCACCGATAAACGCAACGGTCTCGCCAGCCTTGGCAGAAAAAGAAATATCTTCAAGAACCGACTCTTTCGCGCCACCATAAGAAAAATTCACATTCTTAAACTCGACCGAGCCATGAGACTTAACATCAGCTACAGTCTTTGAACCGTCTTTAACAATTTCCTTAGTATCTAGCACTTCATTGATACGCTTCGCCGAGACTTGCGCACGTGGCATAATCATGAAGACGATCGCAAGCATGAGGAATGACATGATGACCTGCATAGCATAGGATGAAAATACAACCATGTCACCAAATATCGAAATCTTGTCGAGCATATTTGCCGCATCAATAAGATATGCACCAACAACATATATAAATAACACTAGGAAATGAATAACTAGATACATAAGTGGCGACAAGAACGCAAAAGCACGAAGTGTGAAGAGCTGAGTCTTTGCAAGATTGGAATTGGCTTGGTTAAACTTATTTTCTTGATATTTTTCGGCGTTAAACGCACGAACGACACGGATACCAGAAAGATTTTCACGGGTGATGCCATTAAGTTTATCGGTTAACTTCTGAACCTTCTTGAATTTTGGTAATACGAAAATCAAAATCAAAATGATGGCGACAAGCAAAATCCCCACGGCACCGGCCGTCATGGCGCTCCATTCCCAGTTCTTGCCGAGAATCTTAGTGATAGCCCAAACTGCCGTAATTGGCGACTTGATTAGGAGTTGCGTACCCATTGCAATAAACATTTGAACCTGGGAAACGTCATTTGTCGTGCGCGTGATAAGGCTACTCGTAGAAAAATTCTGGATTTCAGAAAGCCCAAGGCGCTCAACCTTCATAAATAACTCACGGCTGATTGTTGCTGCGAAATTTGCTGAAATACTTGCTGCAAGATATCCAACGGCAATCATCGCAACGAGACTACCACCAGCACATGCAAGCATGAATCCACCGTTTTTTAAGATCTCAGACATCTCAGAACCTTCGGTTTGAGCAAGAACCGTGATATCAGACATATAGTCCGGCATGCGAAGGTCTAACCAAACTTGAAGAACAATCAAAACTACTGCAAAAAACAGCTTTAAATAATCTTTTTTGGACAAAAATTTAAACAATTTAAACATAACCTAAGGAATTATTATAAACCTGTGTTACAATCAATTCAAGATAATAGTGGTGGTGTAATTATAGAACATTAAGAAGGTTATTTTGGTCATGAAAGGGGGTGAAAAACATGTCCAAACTGCTCACAACAATCAAATCTTGGTGTTATGGTGGAAAAGATGACACATTTTTTCGGGAAAACAAACAGACGATCAACGCTTACAATTCTAAGATGTTGCTTAGGGTCGACATGATTTTTAGCCTCGTCTTGATTGTGCTCACGATACTCTCGATGTTTCTAGATTTTTATGCCAAGGCCAGAGTTTATTATGCATTTTTTACGTTTGCTTTTATACTCCTTTCGTTTGCGGCATATCGAGCAAGAAGGGACGACGGAAAGTATGCGCCATTTCTGGTTGCGGCATCAATTATCGTCATCTTTGCATTCATCATCACATCGAAAGTTGTCCTAAGGGAATCTGACTCAATTGCCATTTTCGCGACCTTCCTTGCCATGTCATCGCTAGTTTTTATCATACCGATGTGTCTTGTCTGCCCAATCTTATTTGTGGCACTGTTCACGTTCATTTGTCTCGAGACGGCCGTTGGTGCGGACGATGCGTCAATTTTCAGAAACTCAATTCAACTTTCGGTCTGTGTGTGCCTCAGTATCTTTATTGGGCAAGAAAAATTGAAACACCAAATCGACAGCATTAGCTATGATCTTTTGCTTCAAGAAAAGGGTTTCATTGATGGTCTAACAGGGATTCGTAACCGACGTTTTCTAAACGAAAAGCTCTATAACTCATTCGGAGCTAGCGAAGATATCGGAGCGGCCATGTTTGATATTGATTTCTTCAAACAATTTAATACTCAATATGGTCACCCAAAGGGCGATGAGGCAATTCAAAGAGTCGCAGACGCGTTGTCTTCTGCACTTAAACCCTACAACGTTGAGCTTGTGCGCTACGGTGGAGAAGAGTTCTGTTTTATCGTGAATGGATTCTACGCACGAAACACCATAGCAGGAATTGTAGAAGACTGCGTAAGATCCATCAGGAAGGCCGAAATCGAATTTCAAAAGACCGGAGATTTTATCGACGCTCACCCTGAATCGTTCATCCCTAGGGATCGTCACGCCGAAAGATTTGTGACTGTGAGTGTTGGCTATGCGGTTTTTGAGCCGAGCAACAAGCTTGCTGGCGAAAGCGCCGAAGATCGTGTCCGTCGTTGCGTCGATAGCGCAGATCAAGCGCTTCAGCGCGCCAAAGACAAACATAGGAACTGTGTTTGCAAATATAACAGCAAAACTGACCAAAGATAACCTTTTAAAGGCCTCCAAATTCTGGGGGCCTTTTTCGTTTCGCGTGCTATAATGAATTAAGTATGAGCAAGATCACCAAATATTTGAACCAACTAATCACTGGCAATGTATTTGATGCTCCAGAAATTCTTGAAAAATACTCAACCGACCAATCCGCACTCAAAATCACCCCAAAGCTCGTAGCGTTTCCGGAATCTACAGCTGATATTCAAAAACTCGCCAAGTTTTTCCATCAATTATCTGAGAAAAATATTCGCGTCCCAGTCACTGCGCGTGGCTCCGGCCTTGATGAGGTAGGGGCAGATCTCTCAACTGGCATTATTATCTCAACCGAAAAACTCAACCACCTCGAGGAAATCGATACTCGTGAGCGCCTAGTCCGTGTCCAGGCCGGCATCACGCTGAAAGAATTAAACACTGCCTTGAAAGTTAGTGGCCTAACTTTACCAGTAAAAGCAAACGACAACGAAACTATTGGTAGCCTTATTGCAAACTGTCCAACCGACAACTATGCCGCAAAATATGGAGGCATTATGCGCTTTATCGAACGCGCCGAAATCGTCCTCGCAAACGGTGAATGTATTCAAACCGGTCGCCTCGGCTCACATGCCATCTCGAAAAAGGCCAACGAGAAAACTCTGGAAGGAAGAATCTATCAAAAACTATCCGAATTAGCCAGCAAAAACCCCTCTCTGCTCGAAAAAATCAAAAACGAAAGTGTTAGCTCGGCCGGTTATTCTTCTATTCCATATGCTATTAAGAAAAATACCATTGACATATTGCCTCTGTTCTTCTCGTCCGAAGGATCGCTAGGCATCATCTCTGAAGTTATCATTCATGCCGAAGTTCTCGAGCCTCGCGCTACGCGCATGGTCGTAACCTTCAGTAGTCTAAAATCTACCGCAAACTTCCTATCACACGTCATCAAGGAAAAACCACTCGAATTAAACATTGTCGACCTTCGAATCCTAAGAACGGCCGAAGAATCTGGCAAAAACCTCTCGAAAATCACCAGAAAGCTCCAGTCCGGCTACGCCGTATTTGTTAGCTTCAATGAAAAATCACTTCGTTCCAACAAGAAAATTCGCGAATGTGTTAAATATATTCCATCAACATCTAGCTACATAGTCGATTCAGCCGAAACAGAATCAATCATCGACGAATTTGAAAATTCCATCGTAAGCTACCTAAATCTCCCATCAGACGGCGAGCGTATCCCACTAGCCTCAAATTTCTACCTTCCAGCCAGAAACTTCATTAATTTCGTAAAAGATCTCTCCGAGCTCGAACCAAAACTTCGCATGGATCTTCCGATTTTTGGCTCCTTCGCCACATCGAACTATAGTATTCGTCCAAAGTTCAAAACATCAGATCCAAAGTTTGAACAGCGCTTCGCTGCCTTCCTCCAAGCTATGGATATCATAATCAGAAGACAAGAAGGCTCAATCGCTGGCGGAACCCCAGAAGGCCGGGTCAAAGCCCTCGTAACCAACAAATACATGAGTCAAGAAGAAAAGGCCCTATATAAAGAAGTAAAAGCAGCATTTGATCCGAACAACATCATGAACCCAGACGTCAAACTCGGCACCGATAATTCCTTCACGCTAAAACACCTCAAAACTACCAAAACCCCTCGGATTATGCTATAATCCACCCCATGAAGACAACTGTAAAGAAATTATCAGACACTAAGATCGAAGTGAACGTCGTTCTTGACGCCAAAGATCTTAAACCAGCCAGAAAGCTTGCTCTTGAGCGTCTAGCCAAAGAAGTCAAAGTTGAAGGCTTCAGAAAAGGTAAAGTCCCAACCGACATCGCCGAAAAATTTATTCCAGAAAATGACCTTAATGCCGAAGCTGTAGACATTGCTGTCCGCACAACCGTCATCAAGGCTTTTGAAGACAACAATAAATCCCCACTTGTTATCCCACAGGTCAACGTCACAAAATATGTCCCAAACGAAGTGGTAGAATACTCTGCTACCGCCGACATCATCCCAGACGTCAAGCTTGCAGATATCAAGTCCCTCAAGGTTAAAGAAATTGAAACCAAAGTCACAGACGCAGAAGTTAACGAAGTTCTCGAGAATATTTCCAAGTCATATGCTGAGAAAAAGGTCGTAAAACGCGCTGCCAAAGAAGGCGACGAAGTTATTATCGACTTCACCGGCAAGAAAGACGGTGTTGCCTTTAATGGTGGCTCTGCGAAAGATTATCATTTGCCACTTGGCTCACATTCCTTCATCCCTGGCTTTGAAGAGGGAATCGTTGGTCACGAAGTCGGTGATCGTTTCAATCTTGATCTTACTTTCCCTAAAGATTACGGTATGGCTGACCTTGCCGGCGCCAAAACTGTTTTCGAAGTTCTCTTGAAACAAGTTAACGAAGTTACTCCAGCAAAACTAGACGATGAACTTGCCAAGAAATGTGGCCCATTCAAAACCATCGATGAGCTAAAGAAAGATATTAAGTCCAACCTTGAAATGCAAAATGCTCACCGTGCTGGTGAAAAATATAAAGACGATCTAGTCGAGGCTCTCGTTGAGAAATCCAAAATCCCAGCTCCAGAAATCCTCATTAAAGATCAAATGCGATTCATTGAAGACGACATCACCAGAAATGCTGCTTCTCAAGGCCTCAGCTTTGACGATTATTTGAAACAGACCAAACAAACTCGTGAAGATTGGGAGAAAGAAGCCGCCAAAATCGCCGAAAAGCGTGTCAAGGCTTCTCTAGCTCTCCAACTTGTCGCCAGAGAGCACAAAATCGTCGCCTCAGACGAAGTTGTCGAAGCAAAAATCGCTGAACTCCGTGAAGTCTACAAAAAATCCCCAGAAGCTATCAAGAATCTTAAAGATCCAAATGTTAAGATGGATATCAAAAACCGTCTAACAATCGAAAAGACTCTCGATTTCATCGTAAAGGAATCCAAAAAGAAATAAAAAAGAGCCGCCCGAAAAGGGGCGGCTTTTTGTTGTACTCACGATTCGATGCCAAGAATAAAAGCATTACATCCGTGAATACTGATTCCTGATTCACTCGCGGCCCGAGCCTTAGAAAAGAACCTGTAGTTCCCGTTAGGATATTTCGCACAATACGTGCAGCGGCTGTCGGACTCGAAGAAATAATCGATGTGCCCCACGCCAGCGTGAGCCGCAATCTCGAAAACCTTGCTCGCGTAGTCACACTCAGAATGACATTTTCCGAGCGCAGCACCTATATGTAGTTCCATATTGGACGGCGAAATATCGAGGTTGCACAGCTCATTAACTGCACGCAGCACGATATCGGACGTAGCAAACGTCATGCAGCCAAGAACGCGTGCGATGGTGTGTTTTGAATCCGGAGTCTTACCAACCAGCGCAAATAGGCACTCATCTGATGCCAACCCAATCAAAGTTACTTTTGGGTTAAGCGTGAGCACTGCACTGCATGGCACCGGAGAAAAAACGTCCCGGTCGCCATCGCAAACAACTCTGATCAGGGAGCGCCCTTCAAATTCCGACATAGGACGAACCGTCGCAATCTTGTCGATTGGAAGATAATTCTCCTTGCAAATATGAAGGATTCTCCCGAGTCGCTCTTCTTGCCCGACTACACCATCCTCGTCTAGCCTTTGGAAGTCGACGTCACATTCCGCGTCGCTCCCTTGTGTGTGAACCATTGTGAAATCACGTTTAAAAACTACTTTGAACAAAAGCCTTCACCCCTTTTCTATTTTTTAGTTCAACCTTCCTATTATACCACAAAATGCTTAAATTTTCAATATACAGAGGTTTTGTTGACTAGCAAAATAATCATGTTATAATATAAATAATCTTTTTGGTTCAAGGAGGTGAGGGCATGACCAAAACAGACAGTACTTTTATAGGTGAGTTGGGGCTCAGAAGGGTAGGAACCGACCCAAAGTCAAAAACTAAGACATTTCTCAGTAAAAACTTTGAAGAAGATCTCTTAGGCAGTGTAAGAAGGCTAGAAAAAGCAAAGGATTTCATTAGAGAAAAGCACAATGAGCATATTCTTGAAGAAAAGACCGCGAAAGATAAATGGAATTTCGAGGATCCAGATTCAAGATACAAGCTGCTCAGGCAGATTCAGACTTCTTACAATGTGGATAGAGAAATCGCGAGTATCTTACTAGACGACGCCAAGAGAGTTAGAAGTTTTATTCTAGAAGATAGCGATAGCTTGCCTCAGGCGGAAAAGGAACAATTGGACGGGATCGTTCAGGAGTGTAATCGAATTACGGGAGACCCTATAAGGAGGAAGATCGCTCTTGAAATCGTCTCACTTCAATACTCGATTTTCGTGACTAGGGACCTAGAAATACTTGTTCCGAATACCAGCAAGCTAAACGGATCAACCGAAGGATATGAATCGGAACTGAAAAAGCTAAAGAGGAATCCGGAATGTAAGGATCTTCCCGACAATTATCTCTTAGTGATAGCAAAAACCATCACGATCACAAAGAATAATAAGGACGAAATCAGTTCTAAGTTCATTACGACCGAAATATGGAATGAAAGCTTCAGGATGAATCCGACAGTTTGTAGTCTCTTAAGACAAATCAAAAATTCTTAAAATTAGCCCTAAGTAGCCCCAGCTAAACCTAAGAAGAGTCCCGAAAAGGGGCTCTTTTTCTTGCATTATTAAGCATTTTGCGCTATAATCTATGAAAGAGTTTCACCTCAGTTTTTATTGCTGTACTAAAAAACTGAGAAAAATTATTAACTAAACAGGATAATTTTACTGTGCCAACTATCAATCAATTGATTCGCAAACCTCGCAAGAGTGCTGCGAAAAAATCGAAAGCTCCAGCACTTGGCTCAATCGTCAACACGCTGAAGACTCGTTACTATGATCAAGCTGCTCCATTGAAACGTGGCGTTTGTATCAAGGTAACCACCAAAACTCCAAAGAAACCAAACTCAGCTATGCGTAAAGTTGCTCGTGTCCGCCTAACCAACGGTCAGGAAGTTTGGGCATACATCGGTGGTGAAGGCCACAACCTCCAGGAGCACGCAGTCGTGCTTGTCCGTGGTGGCCGTGTTCCAGATCTTCCAGGTGTCCGTTATCACATCGTCCGTGGTACCCTCGATCTTCAAGGTGTCCAAGGTCGCAAACAAGGCCGTTCTAAATACGGTGCTAAGAAGGAGGATAAGTAATTATGCCACGCAAGACTACTAAATCCCTCGAGCGCAAAGTCTCACCAGATCGCAAGTATCAATCCATCTTGGTTCAACGCCTTATCAACAAATCTATGCTTGATGGTAAGAAACAAGCTGCTGAACGTGCAGTTTATGCTGCAATCGAAGGCGCTGCCAAGAAACTCAAAAGCGAAAACCCAGTCGAAGTTCTCGAAAAGGCTATCGCAAATGTTTCACCAGATTTTGAAGTTAAGTCCCGCCGTGTTGGTGGCGCTAACTACCAAATCCCATTCCCAATTTCTGGTCACCGCCAACTTCACTTCGCCTTTACATGGCTAGTTCAATCTGCTCGCGCACGCGGCGGAATGCCATACGAAAAGCGTCTTGAAGCCGAAATCGTTGACGCTTACAACGAAGCCGGCGCAGCCTTCAAGAAAAAGGAAGACTGTCACCGCATGGCCGAAGCAAACCGTGCCTTCGCACACTTCGCTCGCGGTTAATCACAGATTATTCAAAAATGCCCCCCTCAAGAGGGGTATTTTTGTTGCATAACCTAAAGCATTATGTGCTATAATTAACATAAGTATATTAGGAGGCAAAATCAAAATGGTAAAAGTCGCAATCAACGGCTTTGGGCGCATTGGACGCAATGCATTCAAAATATTATTAGAACGAAGAGATGTGCAGGTGGTGGCAATCAACGATCTTTCGACTGCAGATGTTTTGGCCCATCTCTTGAAACACGACACCGCTTACGGAGCATATGATAAAAAGGTCTCCGCAACCGAGAATTCTATCGTCGTAAATTCCCGCGAATTCCCAGTTTTTGCCGAAAAAGAACCAGAACTTTTGCCATGGAAAAAACTCGATGTCGACGTCGTCATTGAATGCACTGGCCGCTTCACCAAATCAGAAGATGCTGCAAAACATCTGAAAGCTGGCGCCAAGAAAGTTGTTATTTCCGCTCCAGCCAAGGGTGGCGACATTAAAACCGTCGTACTCGGAGCCAACGAAGAAGTCGTTGAAAGCTCTGACAAAATCATCTCTAACGCTTCCTGCACTACCAACTGTATTGCTCCAATCATGAAGATTCTCGAAGATACCTTCGGCATCGAAAAGGCTATGATGACTACAGTCCACTCTTACACTGCCTCCCAAAGAGTTTTGGACGCCCCAGCCAAAGACCTACGCGAATCTCGTGCCGCCGCTGAGAATATTATTCCAACCACGACCGGCGCCGCAAAAGCCACCGCTTTGACCATCCCAAGCCTCAAAGACAAATTCAATGGCCTCTCAGTTCGTGTTCCTACTCCTGTCGTCTCTCTTGCCGACATTACCGCAGTCCTCAAAGAAAACACGACTGTCGAAGAGCTAGTTAAACTATTCAAAAAAGCTGCCAAAGAACCATACTACGAAGGAATCCTCGGCGTAACCGAAGAAGAGCTTGTTTCAAGCGACTTCATCGGCGATCCACATTCCTGCATCGTTGACCTCCCACTCACGGATGTCGTCTGTGGCAACATGGTCAAAGTTGTAGCCTGGTATGACAACGAATGGGGATATTCAAACCGCCTCGTCGAAGTTGCAGTCGACTTCGGAAAGGATATTAAATGATCTATATCGGCTCCGATTATCGTGGCTTCAAAAAGAAACAGTTTTTGATTGATTTCTTCAAATACAAAAACTATCAATTTGAAGACATGGGCGCATTTGAATACGTCGAAGGCGACGATTTCAATGATCCAGCCATCGCAGTAGCCAAAGCCGTCAAGGCACACCCAGGCTCCGCCGGAATTCTACTTTGTGGCTCAGCTCATGGAGTAACTATCCAAGCGAATCGTTTCAAAGGAATCCGTGCCGCACATTGCGGAAGTGTTGAATCAGCAAAGCTTGCCCGCGAACACGACGCCGCAAACGTCTTATGTCTCTCAGCTGAACTCCTGGAAGACTCAAAGGCACGTGAAATCGTAATGAAATTCTTAACCACCAGGTTTGAACCATTAGAACGCCGTATAAAACGCATTAAACGCATAGACGAAAGGGGAGATTATGCTTAGAACCGTAACTATCGTTCCAACAATTTTAGCCGGAGACAAACAGTCTTTCCGCGACCAAATCGAAAGATACAACAGCTTCACTCGCCGCATCCAAATCGACGTGACTGATGGCATTTTTGCCCCTCAAACCACTCTCGACATCACAAA
>CAMJEK010000026.1 GCA_946404685.1 uncultured Candidatus Saccharibacteria bacterium
TTGTGTCTTTGGTTGCGACGACAGAGTTGATTGTGATGTCGCTACCAGCTTTCATAGCGGAATCGAGAACTTCTTCGAAGGATTTTCCGTCGGTATAGTTGTTGCGGTTGGTTCCAAGATCCTTGAAAACGCGAACAGCGGCATCGTCATAATAGAAGGCGGCGCAGGTGTAGGTAGAATCGTTGAAAGCGCGATAGAGAGAAGCATCACTCTGGAAGGCATCATAAAGAGACGAATCAGAAAGAAGCTGACCCTTGCTTTTTAGGACGGTTCCTTTTGGGTTTTCGGAAAAGTTGCCGTTTTCGTCAACAGAGCCAATCTCGACGCCGAACTCTTTAAGGTTTGCAATGGTATCGCTTGGAAGAGAGCCTTGGCGAAGGGTTTCGATAAAAACCCATTCCTTATCAATGGTATTGTTGGCGCATTGGACATCGGTGGCTTCGGTCAATGCGGAGCCAATCATGTCTGGAATGTGATTTCCGAGACTTAAGAACACTGTTACGACGGCGATCGTGAGGGCAAAAAAGATAAAAAGAGTGCCGCCGCGTCGTGGTTTTATAGGGGATTTGCGTCGTTTTGGAGAGTCCCCGCCAGAATAAAAGGTAGGGTTTTGTTCGAGAGATCGGACCTCGTTGACCATAATATATATATTATACCAAAAAATGGGCCAAAAGTAAAGGGGTGGATATGGTATAATAGGTGGAAATGGAACCTGTTTTGATTGAGAAATTGATACCTGGTGGGCAGGCGCTTGGGACGCTCGCAGACGGCAAAAAAGCCTTCTTTTGGAATGCTCTTCCCGGAGAGACTGTGGAGGAATACAGGGTGACTAAGAAAAAGAGTCATTATATTGAGGCGGTTGCAACTAAAATTTCTAATCCCTCCAAACATCGCGCGGAGCCTAAGGATGCTTGCTTTTTGTCTACTTCGCCATGGCAGATTATGGATTATGATTTTGAGAAAGAGCAGAAGGCAGAATTGGTTCGAGAGGTGTTCCGCCAGAATGATATTTTGATTGATGCGCCAGAGGTGGTGAGTGATAATAAAGACTACTTTTATCGTAACAAGATGGAGTATGCGCTTTATTGGGACTTTGATACTGAGAAGATTAGCCTAGCGTTTCATGAGCGTGGGTCGCATAGAAAAGTTCCGATTACGCATTCTTCAATTGAAAGGCCTGAGATTTTTGAGAATGCAAAGCAAATCGTTGAGGACTTGAACGCGCGCCATGAGGAGGCGAGAAAGTATCAGTCTTTGCTTCTTAGATGTGACCAAGCTGGCAGAGTCTCTGGCGGCTTATTTGAGAATGGGAAGTCGCATCCGGTTTTTGAAAATCTATCGGATGAAGTTTTGGGACATAAATATTCTTATTCACCAAATGGATTTTTCCAGATTAATTTGCCGGTATACGAGATGGCGCTTAATGAAATGAAAAAATACATCGTCAGCGAGGATGTTCTTGATCTTTATTCTGGTGTGGGGACGATTGGACTATCGATTGCGAGAGATAAAAAATTGCTGCTCGTTGAGAATAATAAGTTTGCGTTTAATGAATTGCAGGCGAATGCTGCCGGTGAGAATTCATCAAAAGTTTTGCTCTGTAATTCTGAGGATGCGCTTGAATATATTCAACCAGAGCAAACTGTGATTGTTGATCCACCAAGGGCTGGGTGTGACATCAAACTAATTCAAAAGCTTCTCGAGGTGAGACCTAAGAAGATTATTTATCTTTCTTGTAATCCAGCAACACAGGCGCGTGACGTGAAAATGTTGACTGAGAAGTTTGAAATTGAGGCTATTAAGACTTTCAACTTTTTCCCACATACACCACACATTGAAAACCTTGTTGTATTAAAATAGCTTCATTTTAAAGAGAAGATGTGCTAGAATTTGAATAAGACGGAAGTGTGTCCGAGTGGTTTAAGGAGCACGCTTGGAAAGCGTGTGTGCGGGCAACCGTACCGGAGGTTCGAATCCTCTCGCTTCCGCCAAACAAGTTGGCGTCAGCGACGCGTCCCAATGGGCGAGCGCTTCCGCCATTTTTAATATTGGTTATAGTGGTGCGCCACTTGGGGATATATGTCATCTAATACAACTGTTATTGAGCTTAAAGGAATCACTAAACGCTACGGATATGGCGATACTGAATCTTTTGCGCTCAAGGATTTTGATTTAACCGTGAAACGCGGTGAATTTATTATGATTATGGGTCCTTCCGGATGCGGAAAGACGACCCTTCTTAATACGATTGGACTTCTGGATCGTGCAACTGAAGGTTCTTATATCTTGAATGGTGAGGATGTTGCTGGAATTTCTTCGAGCCGTCAATCAAAACTTCGTGCGAAGAAAATTGGCTTTATTTTCCAAGATTTCAACTTGATTTCTGATCTACCTGTGATTGATAACGTGGCTTTGCCACTTGTTTATGCTGGATATTCTAAGACTGCGCAGCTAAAGCAGGCTTCGTCTACCCTTTCTCGCTTCCATCTTCAAGAACGTGAATATTATATGCCGCATCAACTTTCTGGCGGCCAACAGCAACGCGTTGCAATTGCTCGCGCAATTGTCTCTGATCCAGAAATAATCTTGGCTGATGAGCCGACTGGAAACCTTGATTCTCGTAGCTCACATGTAGTTATGGAAGAGCTCAAAGCAATCCATGAGGAAGGCAATACGATTATTATGGTGACACATAACCCTTCCCTCACGACTTATGCTACACGCGTGATTAATATGCTTGATGGGCAAATTGATACCGATGTTAAGACGGTGTCTGATCAGAATTTGCCAAAGCCAGTTGAAGAACGTACGACGGTGCGCCGCACGCGCAAAAAATCAGGGAGGAAAAAATAATGTTGGCACTCACAAAAACCCATATTCGTTTGGCAAGGACCGCAATCAAAGAAAACCGTACTCGTTCATTTTTGACTTGTCTTGGTATCGCGATTGGTGTTGCTAGTATTATCTTGATTTTGTCGCTCATGGGCAGCATCTCAAGACTCGTTTCGAACCAAGTTAAGAGTATTGGCGCAGATCTTATCGTGGTGCGTCCAAGCACGAATAAGGATGTGATGAATGACATCATTTCTGAATTTACTTCCACTAATACCTACCAGAAGAGTAACCTTGTTCTTAGTGACGTAGAAACGATTGCTGCGATTGAGGGCGTTTCTTCAGTTTCTCCAGTTGGGATTGCAACAAGCACTGTAAAAACCGAGAAAAACACGGTTGAATCAGTTTCCATTCTTGGTACAAACGCAAACTTCACGAATATCCAGCCACTTTCACTTCGTTTTGGAACATTTTTGAACGACAACTTTGAGGGCAACACCGCAGTTGTTGGTCACACGATGTCACTGCTTCTCTTTAATACAAACAATCCAGTTGGAAAGACTTTAACTATTCAGGGCAAGAAGTTCGTGGTTGTGGGTGTGTTGTCCGAGATTGAAGAATCGATTAATTATAATAATGTTGATTTTGATAACGCTGTGATCCTAAATGCGAAGTCGCTTGCTGATGCAATTGGCGGAATTCAGATTCAACAAATTAATGCAAAAGCTTCAAATACCGAAGGTATTGAGGAAATTGCTGAAAAAATCCAAAAGACTCTTGAAGAAAAGAAGTCTGGTGAAAAGAATTTCTCAGTGCTTTATGGTGACGAAATCACTCATCCAGCTAGCGCACTATTTAATATTGTCTCGGGTATGCTTGCGCTAGTGGCTGGTATCTCTCTAATTGTCGGTGGTATCGGCGTGATGAATATTATGTTGGTTTCGGTTGGTGAAAGAACTCACGAAATTGGTATTCGCAAAGCAGTTGGCGCTTCATCTCGCAACATTCTCATGCAGTTCTTGCTTGAGGCATTGATGTTGTCTCTTATGGGTGGACTACTTGGATTAGTCCTTGGCTATGTCTTGGCACTTTTCCTTTCTGCGGTCACACCATTTGCTCCATATGTAAGCTGGCAAATCTTGGTAGTAACATTTGTTACGTCAGTTGGTATTGGTATCGTCTTTGGTATTTACCCAGCACTTAAAGCTGCATCAAGGAATCCAATTGAATCCTTGAAGCACTATCGTTAATAGGAGGTTAACAATGAAAAAGCTTTTGGAGAAGATTCCTTTTTATGATTCCCTAGTCTTGCCATATCATTTTTTGAAGGCGCTGTTTGCTGGTATTCGTTATGGTTTTCCGGGAAGGAAATTGCATGTTATTGGTGTTACGGGAACGAATGGTAAAACTACGACTTCGTTCATGCTTTGGAAAATGCTTAATGAAGCTGGGTTAAAAACCGGACTTATGACAACTGTGGCCTGGGGTGGTGTTGGCGGAAAAAAGGTTAATGAACAAATTCAGCACATGACAACTGCAAATCCGGGACTCCTTAATAAACGTATTAGTGAAATTAAAAAAGATGGCGCTGAATATTTGGTACTTGAAGTTACGTCACATGCTTTGGCGCAATATCGTACACTCGGGATTCCGATTGAAATTGCCGTGATGACCAACGTAACTCATGAGCATCTTGATTATCATAAGACTTTCGAAAGATATCGTGATGCAAAGAGGAAACTTTTTAAAAAGGCGAAGTTTGGTGTGATTAATGCCGATGATGAGTCTTGCAAATATTTTGAGAAGGATGTTAAAGAATATATCACGTATGGCGTAAAAGCTGGTGAAAAGCAGGCAAAATCTGTGAAACTGGAAATTTCCGGCGTAAAATATTCATGTGGTGATATAAATATAGAGACAAAGATGCCGGGAATATTCAATGTGTATAATTCCCTTGCGGCAGTTTGTGTTGGTGAGAGATTAGGTCTCACTCCTGAACAAATAAAGCGAGGCATCTTGGCGCTTGATTCGGTCGAAGGACGCACGACTAGCTTTAATATGGGGCAAGATTTTGGAGTGATGATTGATTATGCACATACTCCTGATGCGTTTGAGAAATTGCTTCCAGATATGAAAAAGGCTACGAAGGGCCGACTAATTGTGATGTTCGGCTCGGCAGGGGGACGTAGAGATCCATCGAAGCGTGAACCACAGGGTGAGATTGCTGGAAAATATGCAGATATCGTTATACTTACCGAGGAAGATGACCGAGATACTCCTGGCATGGAAATTTTGGAGCAAATTGCTGTTGGTGCTAGAAAATCTGGCAAGAAGGACAATAAGGATCTATTCTTTGAACTTGATAGGCCAACTGCGATTGCAAAGGCGCTTGGGATGGCGAAGAAGGGTGACACGGTTTTATTCTTAGGTAAAGGCCACGAGAAGACGATTGAGCGTGCAGATGGTGAACATCCATACTATGAGCCGGATGAGATCAAAAAAGCACTAAAGAAAATTGTTAAGAAATAATTAGAGGGCGAGCGAGATGCAGCGAATGTATCCGCCGCCTTTTTTGAGCTCGGAAATTTCTGGAGTGAGACAAGTAAGCCCACGGGATTCTAGTTCTCTTTTTAGTTCTGGAGCGTGGCTGCTCATGATGACGGATTTACCGGTGCTGACAAGATTGCAGGCGAAGCCGTTTTGGGCTTCTTCGAGGCTAACGATGATTTTATCTAGTGGAAGATTTTCTAAATTTTTTTGAGACTCTTCGTCGAAGGCTTCTTTACAATAAGCGATGCAGTTTTCGGAAATAATTGAGAGCGCAAGGTCGAGATCGTAGAAGAATGAGTCGGCGTGATTCGTGACTGGGTTGATGTATGGTTTTCCATCTTGACCAAGCTGAGGAATGGTGTGGAGTTGAATTAATTCGAGGCCAAGGGTATTAGCAACAAACTTTTGGGCAGGCTTGTCTGAGCGATAGCCGCTACCAGCAAAAAGATATTTGCCACAAGGGAGGCAGTCGCCTTGGCCGGAGAATAAATATTCTTCTGGGACTTTGATAATTTCGTATCCGAGCGATTCTAGGACCGAGGCTGCGTATGGTTCTTCGGCTTTGCGAGCATTTGGGAGGCGAGACATGATGGCTTTTTTGCCCTTTATTACGGCCCAGTTGGCCGTATAAACGCCGTCTTGGCAGTTTTTTGGTGGATCTACCTTCGTGATTTTGATGCCGGCTTTTTTGAAGCATTCAACAATTTCGGCATGCTCTCTTTTTGCTTCCTCGAGGTTGATGTCGGAGCTGCCGTAGTATGGGTTGATTTTGTAGTCGTCCGCAAAATAGTCGGCGCCTGAGACTAGGAGATGTTCATTGATCATTTGATTGATTCTTTGGTTGGTTCATAGTTGGCGATGCCATCTATGATTTTTTCAGTTTTAATATCGAGGATGTGGGCAATGGCTACGGCGCAGGACATGTATGAAGCGGCAGTTTCGCCAGGAACAAATGTGGCAACGTTTGTAATTTCTCCGGCAACGGAGAGGGTGGCTTCGGTGCCAAGTTTGTAGGTTTTGGAATTTAGAAGCTTTACGTCTGAGGCGGAGCGACCATAAAGAAGAGTCTTTTTGGTGCCTTTGAAATCTTTGAAAGTTGGATAGTTGATGTCGTCGGTGTTTAGGACAACATTTTCTGGCTTCATGTCGAAGAGGGTTTTCTCGTTTTCGAGGAATTCTTCGGCGGTCATGTCGGTTAAAGAGGAAGTGACAAAGTCGGTCATGGCGGCAATATAGACTGGGAGACCATAGAATACGTTGCTCCTCAAAGATTCGACAGGGGTGGTTACGACGACATAGTTGGCACCAGCTTTCCAGGCGTCATTTAGAAATTTGTGGAGCATTGCGGTCTTGAAAGGTTTGTCTGAGGCGAAAACGGCAACCTGCTCGCCAGCGGCATTCAAAATTTCATGAACATAATGAGCTACAATGGTTTTTCCGGTTGAGCCAGTTATGGCGATGAGCTTCATGTCTTTGATTGGCTTGCCGTAATAGTAGCTGAGGAGTTTAGCACGAAGTTGTTCGGCTTTAGTTTTGAGACCACCTTTTTTGTTTGCAGATGCTTTTTCGATGCTCTTTTCCATATCTTTATTATAGAGCATTTTTTAGGAATTGTTAAACCTCGATGACAATTGCGGTGCGGTCGTCGGTTTTGGTGGCAATTTGAGTGAGGAATGTTGCAGCGTTTTCTGGCGTGTTCTTTGAGACGACATTTGCGATAGTTTCGTTGCTCATGAGGTCCGGCGCATAGTCGCCTGTGATGCCATCGGTGCAGAGAAGGATGCGGTCGCCAGGCATGACACTTCTGGTGATGATGTTTTCTTGGCTTACTTTGCCGATATGGAAGGTTGGGTCGCCAATAAACTTGGAAATTTTGTTTCCTTCGCCGTCGTCTTTGGTGAGTAGCTCGGCTTGGCCATTGCGGATGAGGTAGGCACGAGAATCGCCAAGGCTGGCACATGAAAGGGTTCTGTGATCTTCGGATAGTTTGATGATGGTTGCTGTGGTGGCTCCACGCGGAGGAGTGTTTATGCCGTTTCCGCAGGCGTTGCAAACATTAGTGTTGATGGCGGCAAGGGTCGATAGAATATCGTTTGTATTGTTAATATTTCGTGATGGCATAGTGTCTCTACAAACTCTGGACGCGGTCATGCCGAACTCGGAACCACCAACACCGTCGAATACGGCAAAAACGCCGGATTCTTTGTTTATGTAGTAGGAGTCTTGGGAGAATTGCTCGTAATTTTGTGAAGTTTCACCGCTAACAGAAACAGTCTGGCCGGAGAGTAGTTCCCTCTTAGAGACGCCGAACGCGCCAACGCTGAAGCCTGGGTTACGTTCAATTTCTGCACCTTGTAACCACTGTGATTCTTTCTGGTCTCTGTAATCTAGGGCAGCAGAGTGGAGCTCGTTGATGCGATCTTGGTATTGTTGCCTTTTTCCATAGATGGATGCGCGGATGGATTCTAGACATTGGTCAATTTGCTGATCCGTAAAGAAGCCCTCGTTTTTTAGGGTTGATTTTAGAGAGAGTTCAGTTGCATCGAAATCAGACGGTAAAGGAAAGGCTTCGGTGAAAGCTTGAAGGTTTCTTACGCCTGACTGCTCGTCGTTTGCAGTGGAATTAACGGCGCGTGCTATGAAGGCATTTTGCAAACCTAATTCTTGATAGATGCTATGGAGTGCACTTTCGCGAGTTTGGCCCCGATTGATTCTGGAATCGATTGGGGATTGAATATGGGATAGGAGTTGGTCTTCTTGTTTTTTTGTGATGCTACCATTTAGAATACTTTCAAAATAGCGTTCCTCGGCGGCTCTGGAAATCTCAACATTTGGAGCCTGCATGTAGTTGAGGTCACCTGTCACAAAATAGGCGATTAGTTTGTTCTGCTGACGACGAACATTTTGTTGCTCTGGCGATAGTTGGGACTCTGCACCTACTTCTTGGGATTGACCTTGAGAGTTTTGATTCTCCGCGGCCATGTTTTCCCAGCCGGTGGGAGCATTATTTTGTTTTTTGTTACCTTTGAAAATATTTGGAAAAGCCATGGATATCCTTTTAGTCTATTTTAGCATAAGCGGAGAAAAATAGGTAAGACTGGACTGACCTCTGATTTTATTGTATAATATTTCGGATACTTATTGTTGGGTACTCTAACCCGAAGTGTTTGTACTTTAAAGGAGGTAAGAACTATGCATGGTGGTAAGTGCTGGATTACTGATTGGAATGGGGATAGTCACGAAATGACACCAGAGAGACTACTTGAGCGCATCCGGGATGATAGCAAGTCAAATTTTAACTGGCTCGCTCCGGCCACCGAGATCGTTCGAACGATTTCTGATCCTGAATTTCCCGAGCCTATCGCTAATGAGCTCAAGTGCATTGTCTTGAAGTGTTTTGCTGAGCTTTTGGTATCTGATCAATATGGTCACGAGAAAAGTACTGACCAAATGGCGGTTGCATACTGCTACTATTCTGTTCACGGCAAGGCCGGAAAAAAGATCAAGCGTCTCTACAGGAAAAACCTTGTAGAATCAGTGGCAAGGGATTTTACACTTACACCGAGTTCTATTCGTGGTGAAGAATGGCG
This sequence comes from uncultured Candidatus Saccharibacteria bacterium, assembly GCA_946404685.1. GTDB lineage: Bacteria > Patescibacteriota > Saccharimonadia > Saccharimonadales > Saccharimonadaceae > Nanosyncoccus. The sequence goes on from CAMJEK010000026.1 coordinate 8,973, forward strand.
TATGTTTTGCGAAGCATGGAAGGAAGATTTGCTTCAGAATTTTCCTGAACGCATTGGAGTAGATTTTATGCGGTTTGGGGCCAAAGTTGTGGCAGATTATCAGAAAGCCCTCGAGAGTGCCGATAGAGACGGTAAATTTGAGAATGACAAAGTCGAGCATAAGAGAATACTCAGAGATCTCACTCAAAAAATGATAAAAGTGATGGATTTGCATGAGATTAATCTTAACCCCTGACAATAGTAAAAAGCCCGGAATTCCGGGCTTTTTCTTGGGATTAAGATTCTTTGAGGGCAAATTTACCAACGGTCCACTTTAGTTTCTGGGTATACTACATATCAGAAAAAGAGGATGACGGAGCGAGAGAGTAGGGATCCTCGGTGCTTAGGGCCGCCAAATTGAATGTGGGCGACAGAGACTTCGTCTCTACGGTCTACTTCGCAAAACAAAAAATACTAGAGCAAGCTCTAGATTTTTTATTTTTCTCGTATCCCTAGAAAAGCTTCGCTTTTCTTCGCTATTCTTTGATTTGGCGGAAGCGAGAGGATTCGAACCTCCGAGACATTGCTGCCCACACGATTTCGAGTCGTGCGCCTTCAACCACTCGGCCACGCTTCCATCTACAATCTTAACATAAATCTCTACACTTTTTTAAAAATTATGGTATAATGATTGTGTCACCTTTTTGGTGATGCTCATTTAATTTCTAGGTGGATGTTCTTACATCCACACATGCACCCGTAGCTCAGCTGGATAGAGCGTTTGCTTGCGGAGCAAAAGGTCGTAGGTTCGAATCCTGTCGGGTGTACCA
>CAMJEK010000027.1 GCA_946404685.1 uncultured Candidatus Saccharibacteria bacterium
CGCGGACGTGAAAGCTGAGTGGAAGGTCGTTATCTTTTGCGAGTTGCAGCATTTCATTAAAGAGTCTGATTTGTTCGTCTCGGTCCTCGCTGCCGAAATGGTAGTCTAGGCCTACTTCACCAATCGCGATTGGAGCTCCGAGTTGCGACTGCGAAACGCCACTTGCGCTTCTCCATTCGGATGGGTGGATGCCGTAGGTCCAGAAAACATTTTCGTGCGAGAGGGCGAAGTCGCGAGCGGCAAGTGAATCTTTAGGGTCGGTGCCGATACAAACGATTTTTTCGACGCCGTTTTTGCGCGCGTTTTTTAGTGCAGCTTCGGCGGCTTCTTCGGAGAAAAACTCACGATCGTGAAGATGACAATGCGAATCAATTAACATATTTATATTTTATCACGCCCCAAGGGTCTTTAAAAACTTCGAGAGGAGTGGTATAATGAAACTAGTAGTGCGAATTCTCTGCAAAAATAGGGAGGTGATTATATGCAGAAATCAACAAGCAACCCCACGGCTAAAATATGTGCCGTTTTAGAAATTAGCGACTATTGCCATTTGCCTGACTCCGAACGTGAAAAAATCATACTTTCGGAGCTCGACAAGGTTTATCCTGGTCGCAAATCGCCTACGGCTATTGTAGAATTCTACAAGGAAGCACAATACGGGGGTTGACGTAACTTATTAACCTGGTGAAAATATGGAAAGATTCTTTTGCGTCAAACGGTTACAGTCTATTTCGTGATTTCACCACCACACCAAAAGCCCGGATTTTACTCCGGGCTTTTTCCTGTTTTGATTTAGGCTACGCGGTTTTCGCGTTTTCGCTTGATTGGATCAAGCTGGCGTTTCCTCAAGCGAAGTGATTTTGGTGTTACTTCGAGAAGTTCATCGTCTAGAAGGAAGTCCAAGCACTGCTCAAGAGAGAGTTGAGTGTATGGAGTGAGCTGAATAGCACCATCGGATGCGTGGGTACGCATGTTGGTGAGCTGCTTTTCGCGGCAGATGTTGATATCGATATCTTCTTTTTTGTTGGAGAGACCGACGATCATGCCTTGATAGACTGGAACCTGTGGTGGAATAAATAGGATGCCACGAGCCTGAGCGGCGTCGAGTGCATATGCGGTAGACACGCCAGATTCGAATGAGATGAGAGCACCGTTACGTTCTGGCTTGTATTTTGCATCAGCTGGGCGGTAGCCGCATGGAATGCTAGACATGAGAACGGTTCCCTTGGTTGCGGTCATGAGCATGTTGCGAAGACCGATAAGGGCGGCGGTTGAGATTTCGTAGGTGAATCTGGTTGCGCCAGTTGAGGTTAGCTCCTGAGTCTTTAGCTCGGCTTTTCGGATGCCAAGTTCTTGAGAAACGGCACCAACATATTCTGCTTCAACTTCGATGGTGAGGTTTTCGATTGGTTCGCATTTTTGGCCATTGATTTCTTTGTAAACGACTTCTGGACGACCAGCTTCGAGCTCGTATCCTTCACGGCGCATGGTTTCGATAAGAACTGAAAGGTGAAGCTCGCCACGACCAGAGACTTTATAGCCTAGTCCATCTGGAACGATTTTCAAGGCAATGTTCGTTTCGAGTTCTTTTTCGAGACGTTCGGCGATTTGGCGGGAAGTTGTGAACTCGCCTTCTTTACCTTTCAAAGGTGAAGTGTTTGGGCCAATATAGATTGAGAGCGTTGGTGGCTCGAGCTCGATGGTTGGAAGGGCTTCTGGGTTGTCGCCAGTTGCGATAGTGTCGCCGATATTAGCCTCGCCGGTTCCGACGATAGCGACGATATCACCCGCGATAGCAGATTCGACTTCTTCCTTGCCGAGACCTTTGTAAGTGAAGAGTTTATCGATTTTGGCGTTTTTTGAGACTCCGTTTTGAAGAATTTTGACGGTTTGGCCTTTTTTGAAAGTGCCACGGAAGATTTTGCCGATACAATATTTGCCGAGATAGTTGTCGGCTGCAAGAGCAGCGACCAAGAGCTGAGCGCCTTTGTCTGATTCTGGGTCAACTTTTGGTGCTGGGATATCATTAATAATAGATTCGAAAATTACGTGAAGATCGTTGTCGAGTTCTGGGGTTTTGCCAGCTTTGCCGTCGCGTGCTATAGCGTAGTAAATTGGGTAATTAAGCTGGGATTCGTCGGTTGCGAGTTCGAGGAAGAGATCGGCGATTTCGCTTTCAACCTCTTCGATGCGGGCAGCTGGCTTATCAATTTTATTGATAATGACGACTGGACGAAGTTTGAGGCTGAGGGCCTTTTGAAGCACAAACTTGGTTTGTGGCATTGGACCTTCTTGAGCATCAACGACGAGGATGACGCCATCGGCCATGTTGAGGGTGCGCTCAACTTCACCGGAGAAATCGGCGTGGCCTGGGGTATCGATAATGTTGATCTTATAGTCGTTGTAAAAAACGGCAGTCTGTTTTGCGGTAATGGTGATACCGCGCTCATGCTCCTGATCCATGGAGTCCATGATGAGAGTCTGAGACATCTCGGCTTGGTTATCACGAAAAGTGTGCGATTGCTTAAGAAGCCCATCCACGAGGGTGGTTTTTCCGTGGTCGACGTGGGCGATGATCGCAACGTTTCGAATCTTATTCTTATCTAAAATCATGACGATAATTATATCATGAATTGCATAAAAATGCTAGTGCCCGCCGGTGTTTGGAACGCCGGGGACGAACCTCGAGATTTCGAGAGTTGCTGATGTTCCCTTCCTGGAGTTTTTGATGGGGATGAGACGAAGGGTGTTGTCGGTATTTGGACTTAGATTATTTATGGTGATTTCCTTTTCTTTGGTAAGGCCAAGGATAGCGTCGTTTAAGACTACGAGGACTTCGTCGGCATTAGTTTCAAATTTGACTGTGAAAGTGGCTTCATCTAGGGATGTTTCGAGGACATTTAGTGAGATGTCTTCGGTTGTGGTTTCTTCTGGCTCGACGCGTGGCAGGCTGTCGTAGCGAGCCATGATGTGGTCGGTGACGAGGGAGAGTTCGTCGAGATTTGTATAGACTGCGCCGTCGGTCTTTCGGGCGAGGGCTTCAAACTCGGGGGCGGTTTCTGGCTCGGTGATGATATAGAAATTCACGGGGTCGATTTTGCGACTAAGGTTTACGACGTCAATAAAGCCGGTGCCGTCGCGGTCTGGTTGGTGGAAGCCGGAATCGGTTAGGACGACGAGGGATTTTGTAGCGCCGAATTGCCAGTTTAGCTCTTTCATGACGGCGAAGGCGGCAGAAAGAAGAGATTCTGGCATGTCGCCGCCGCCATCGGTTTTGATTTGGTCGATTGACCTAGTGAATGATTCTAGCGTGCAAGTTTCGAACGAGCAGTAGGCGTGCGGGAGATAAGGATCGGCGAGGTCGCGATAATCGTAGAGTGCAACACGGCCGCCACTATCTAGAGTTTCCTTGGCGAGGCGAATGGCCTCGGTTTTGTATTTTTCGATTAGAAATTCCATGGAGCCGGTTGAGTCGATCAGAATGGCGGTGTCATGGGGAGAAGTCTCGGTGTTTTTGAGACCTAGACTCGAGGTGATTTTGTCGAAAATGATTTTCGAGGCGTCGATATAGAGGCTTTCGGAGATGTAGGACGTGTGGTCGGTGATACTGAAATGACTACTACACATGATGTCCTTTTTGTTGCACCAGGTGCCAATCTTGCCGGAGTATTCGGTGGGTTCGTAAGGGCGGATACTGCCGAGGATTCCTTCATACGCGTGGCAATCTGGAACGTAGGCACGGTAGCTAGATAGGTTTTTGTTCTGGCAGGCGTCCGGAAAGAGCCCTTCGCCCTCGGGAAGATAGAGTTTTGGGTCGCCAAAAGTTGCAACGTAAATGATTTTTTCGGGATTTATCTTTGGCAAAGCCTTGTCTAGGACGATGGCGCCCTGCGAATAGCCGGCCAGAACGAACTTGGTATTTTTGCAAGAACTGGAAACTAGGGCTAAAAGATTTTCGACGCCAGTATTGATGCTGCTCCCTAAAGAATAGGCTTCACCGCCGCTAATGAAAGCGCCGACGAGAACTCCGAAATTGTCCACGGCGATGGCGGGATAGGAGAGGTCGGTGAAGTGATATGAAATTTTGGCGCGACTGAGTTTTGGGGCTAAAGAATCTTGAAAGGCTTTGAAGCTGGCGTTTTCGTTTTGGGCTTCGCCAGAGCCACGCGCAAAAACGAGCTCAACGTCTGGACATTCGATTGCGCCTGCGCTTTTAAATCCGGTCGGAATAGTTCCTAATATTAAAACTAATATGAGTAATTTTTTGGTCATTTTTCCTCCACTTTTTAATCTTCGGGATTATTAGCATGCGAAAATAAAAAATCAACCCACTACGTGATATAATGATTCCAAACGGAGGTAAAATGGACCAGAAACAATTAGCGTGGGATGAATATTTCCTAAAAATTGCCGAAACGGTTGCGCTAAAATCGAAAGACCCATCAACCAAATGTGGTTGTATTGTTGTGGATCAAAATCGCCGCATTGTTTCGACTGGATATAATGGTTTGATTCAGGGTGCAGACGAGAGCAAGCTCACGATGACCGAGCGTCCAATGAAATATCATATGGTTGTCCATGCTGAGATGAATGCAGCGCTCTTTGCACGTCGCGATCTCACTGGTTGCACGGTTTATTGTAATTTTGCAACTTGCGACAACTGTCTTAAACATTGTCTTCAGGCTGGAATTAAACGCTTTGTCTATGAGAGACTGCGCGTTCATTCTCATACTTCAGACGGGACTAAGTCGATGACAAATTTTGAGACCGATGAAGCGATTGTGAGAATGCTTGCGGCGATGCCGGATGTGAAGACGCTAAACGTCACGAATGGCAAAACCTATATCGAAGATATTTTGGAACAATACGACGAAGGTTCGGAAGAATACAATAAGTTGAAAGCTTGGCTATAATTACCACTCAATAACTGGAAGGCCCCATTCTTCCAGTTTTTTGTTGCACTTCGAGAAAGGCTTGCTGCCGAAGAATCCGTTGTGGGCGGAAAGTGGTGATGGATGAGCGGATTCGATGATGAAATGTTTATTGGTGTCGATTAAGGATTTTTTGGAACGAGCGTCGCGGCCCCACAAAATAAAGACGAGGTGTGGGCGAGTTTCGCTGAGATATTTTATAGTGTCTTCGGTGAAGGTTTCCCAGCCTTTGCCACGATGAGAGCCGGCGAGGTGTGCCTCGACCGTGAGGACGTTGTTTAGGAGCAAGACGCCTTGGTTTTGCCAGCTGATGAGGCTGCCGGTCTTGTTGTGGTGTGGGCCGACGTCGCTATCGATTTCTTTATAGATATTGACGAGGGATGGCGGGATTCTTTCTCGGTCTGGAACGGAAAAAGCCAGGCCCATGGCGGCTCCAGGAGTGTGATAGGGGTCTTGGCCGAGAATCACGACTTTGATGTCGTCTAGGTTGGTAGTGAAGGCACGAAAAACATCTTGCTTTTTGGGAAAGATAGTATGAGTTTCGTAGGCTTCGTGCAGGAAGTTTGCGAGCTCCTTGAAATAAGGTTTTTCAAACTCTGAGTTAAGAAACGGTTTCCAACTTTCGTGCATGCTAGATTTCGAAGAACTTCTTTAGGCGTTCGTGGACTTCTTCTGGAGTGCCGGCGGCCGACAGGGTTGGAACATTAAACTCTTTGGCAACTTTGAGGTAGCCAGCGTTTAATTTCTCTTGGAATTCGGTTGGTTTGGACTTCCAGACTTCGGTTGAGGTGCGTTCGCCCTGAGAGATGCGGCGAGCTTCGCGCTCTTTTTCGGAGAGGGTTAGGATGACGATTTTGTCTGGATGGAAATATGGCTCAGGCATGACTTGCTTGTGGAGACGGATGATGAGGGATTTGCTGACGCCAGCGCAGTAGCCTTCATAGAGCAAGGTTGAGAGCCAGTTTCTGGTCGTGATGACGATGTCGCCGTTTTTTAGTGCTGGTTCGGCGAGCTTTCGCCACTGTTCGTAGCGGTTGATAAGATAAAGCATTACGCGAGTGCGATTGTCGATGTCTTGGTTGCTGCCATAATTTAGGCGCGCGATTTCTTTGACGAATGGGTCTGGCGAATTGGTTCCGGATTCGGAATAGCGGACAACCTTCTTCCCTAAAGATTCAAAATATTTGACTAGAAGATCAGTCTGGGTATCTTTTCCGGTGCCGTCTTGGCCCTCGATTACTATATGCATCAAGCCTCCTTTTGCTTTATTATAGCAAATTTTAGAGAGGCGGGGCTATTTTATGAGACTGGCGGTGTCCTTTTGGATTTTGTTGAAGTATTCTTCCCCGGCGATGCGTTTGATGCGCTTTAGTATCTTTGGGAATTTGCCATAGAAACTGTGTCTAGCGCGATGGATGTCTGAGCCAAGATAGTCGACGAGGCCGTTTTTCAAAAGCTTTTTCATGGCTTTCATTGGTTTTTTGCCGTATTGGCCGGTGATACTAGAGTAATTGCACTGGAGTTTGACGCCTTTTTCTTTGAGCTTTCTAGCGACGCGAATATCTTTTTGGATCATGAGATAACGCTCTGGGTGGGCGAGGATTGGCGTGTAGCCATTTACCTTAATGTCGAAAATGATGTCGCCGAGGTTATTGATTTCGGTTGTGAATGGGAGCTCAAAAAGAACGTATTTTTTGTTGATCGGCATCGCTTCGTTCTTTTTGAGGAATTTTACGATGTCGCGGCTAACAAAGATTTCGTTTCCGAGGTGGAGTTTAATGTTGATGCCAGCCTTCCTAGCGGCAGCTTGAGTCTTTTTCAAAAGTTCACGCTTTTTTACGTTGTTTGTGCGGAACTTGGTGAGCTCGATATAGTGCGGCGTGCAGACGATTTCCGTAAACCCGAGTTCTTCCATTTTCTTTAAGATGGCGAGCGACTCGTCTATGGATTTGCTGCCATCGTCGATGCCGGGAAGAATGTGGGAATGAATATCAATCATTAGTGCCTGCCGCGTTTGGTCTTCTTGGTTTCTTCAGCTGATTGATAGTAGGAGCTGTAGTAACCGCCGTATTTTTTGCCCTTTGTTGGCATGAAGTTCATGATAACACCAGAGGCGTTGCTCTTGATGTTTTCAAGAGATTTGATGGCGTTACTAACGTCGTCTGTGGCGGTGGTGTTGGTGGCACAAACAAGAAGGGTGCGGTCTGCAAGCTTGCTCATGACGAGAGAGTCTGGAAGACCGTTAAGAGGTGTACCATCGATGATGACGTAGTCGAATTTGCCACGGAGGTGCTTGATCAAATGATCCATATTGGATGAATCAAGAAGTTCGCTTGGGTTTGGTGGGACGATGCCGCGTGGAATGATTGAGAGGCCGCGGATGCGGGTCTCAGTGATGTAGTCACCGTAGCTGACAATTTTGCGGGATGAGAGGAGTGCGGAGAGACCTTTTTCATTTGGAATGTTGAAGATTTCGTGGATGCGGCCAAGACGCATATCGCCATCGACGATCACAACTTTTTTCCTGGCCTCAGCAAGGGCGATGGCGAGGTTGGTTGTGATGAAGCTCTTACCTTCGTGTGGAGTGGAGCTGGTGATGAGAGCTACGCTATTGTTGTTATTCAAAATGAATTGAATGTTGGTACGAAGAGTACGGATGTCTTCGCTAATGTTGGATTTCGGATCGTCCTTCAATACGAGGTCGGTGTTTTTGTTGGTCTTGCGAATTTTGCCAATAACAGGGAGTTTGGTAAGTTGTTCGACTTGTTCGGCGGTTTTGATGGAACGGTCGAAATAGAAAAGAAGGAAAGCTGTACCAAAGCTAACTACAAGAGAAAGGATAATATAGATAATTTCTTGTTTGACAAGGTTTTTATTGGATGGAGTGTCATTTTTGACGGCGTAGTCGAGTACGCTGGCGTTGTTGAGCTTGTATTTCTCGGCAACGACTGGGATGAAGTGCTCAGCGGTTGAGTTTGCGATCACCTCCGCGCGTTCTGGTTCGTCATCGGTGGCCGTGATCTTGATGATGGACACGTTATCGATGGTCGAAACGCTGATTTTGCTGTTTAGTTGGTTGAAATCGTAGCCGTAGCCGATTTCTTCATTGACGGCGTCGAGGACGCGGCGAGACTTCACCACTTCGGTGTAGGAACTGATGAGGTTTTTGTTCAAGGTAACGTCGCTTGAAGTGGTGGTCTTTGAAGATTCATCACCGGCAAGAACGACGGTTGAATATGATTGATAAACTGGTTTTTGGAGACAAAAAGTATAAATATTCCCCGCTAGCATTGTTAGGACAAAAAGTGTTATAATAATGCCAATTTTTTTGAGGAAATATCCAAACATCTCCCTGATATCTATATTTTCCATATACTATAATTATAGCATAGATGAGGGGGTTTGTAAAGGGG
>CAMJEK010000028.1 GCA_946404685.1 uncultured Candidatus Saccharibacteria bacterium
ATCGTCCTCGACATGAGCCAGCCAAAAGGCGGGATCAACAAGAAGCTCCTCGCTATTATCAGCGGGGTCGTCCTCGTTGCAGTCATAGCCGTTGTTGCTGTTATCTTCTTGATTCCAAAAGATCGCGCCACGAGAGAGGATGCAGAAGAACTATATAGTCTCCTCAGTTGGGTTAGTGACCCATCGTCAGCGCAATGCTCGGCAGCAATCTATAGACTAGAAAACACCTATTACACTAGTGAGTCATATCAAGAAAGCACAAACGCTTGCCGTGAAGATGCGAGTAAAATCAAACAATTAATCGCTCGCCTGGATAAGGTGCAGGACAACGGCTTTAAACAAGTCTACGGTGAGCTAAAAACTGCAATAAATGACAATATGGTCTTCGGAGAAGAATTGGATTCTGAGCTTAAGCTGCTTGAGATTTGGCATCAGTGGGTTTTGAACTTAAATCAGGAAATGAGTCAATACCAGACGAAGAAAGATATTGAAGGAATTGTTGCTCCGCTTATAGATAGTAATAATGACACATTCAAAGAATTTGGTAAAGAATGGGGCGAAAAGAGATATGAAATAATTAGAACAAGCCTAGATTTGGAAGTTATTCCGGGAAGCGACTCAAAAGGTGCTTATGATGCAGCAATTGCGGATATGGAAGAGCTCCTTGAAGAAGAGGCTCCGGATATTCGGGAAATGGTCAAAATCGGTACAGCTCCAAAGGATTCAGGTTTTAGCGTAAAACTAGCAAGCTACGAAAGCTACGTTGAGGAGAATTATGAAAAAGTTTTTTAGATATTTCGCAGTTATTATCCTCCTGATTATCTCTCTCATTTCACCGATTTTTGTCTCTAGGACTGCTAAGGCAGGCTCTATTGGCGGATACCAATCGGCAGATCCGCAAGTGAACGCTGACTATATTGAGCTGTGGTATCTAACCCAGATTGCGAATGCTTGTGTTGGTGGTTATAGTCTTGCGAATAATGCCAGTGATGTTTTGTTTACTTTTTATGATCATGAGTATGAAGATGGTTATTCTGTCGACAGGTATAGGACGTTGGGAGAGACAATCCTGAACATTGGGCTGGAGAGTAGTGGCACCAAGCTATACGATTCGTATTTAGAGAGAATTGAGGCTTCTACCTATAGCGATGGCGTAATAAAATGCAACGAAATCAGAGATAGTATAATTCAGCGCATTATAAATATTAAGAAGTCAATCAATCCGAGCAGTAGCTATAGCTCAAAGGACATTATGTGTGGCACAAATGGCCAGGATGGTCTATATAAAATCTCTGTCGCGTATTACATTCCGGGCGCTACTGGTGGTGGATTTGAGTATCATCCTTATGAGCATGATGGTATGGTGTCGACAGTTAAAATTGACGGTATGACATTGTATGGTGACCGTAACGAAGTTCGCACGAAGGATGATTGTAAATCTGTGCTGAATACGATAGAAAGTTTTTCTACCGGAAGTCTTAGGACTAGTTCCGCGTTAGCCAACTCCACTGCGGTCTTCTACGACAAGGATGGAAACCAACTTGATTTAAAAGATAATATAGCGCCAGGTTATTCGATAAGTATAAATGAAAACTTCAATATGGGTAATTATTTTGGATTACCTACGGACCTGGACGCCGGAAAGATTCGAGAGGAAAGAATGTTCCAGACTCTCATGAATACATCCTGTGTTACGGAGTCAACTAAAGAGCTTTATGATGCGCAACAAGTAAATGCGAATGTTTCCAAAAATATAGTAAGAATACGTCGCGGAGGTAATTTTTACTATGTGGTTCCGAATGAAAATGAATACAGATATTTCCATGAAAATTCAGATTCGTTCACCTCTAGTAACACCAAGATGTATACATGTTCAGAGCTCGCAGAACTCGTTGCGGTCCAAAACATAAACGGCGACCAGTCTAAAGTAGATGACTGTAAAACTGAATTCGAAAACAATCAAAGGCCACTAAAGAGAATAATTACCTTAGCCAATCAAATACATGATACGGCTGAGGCTCTTGCTGCTGCGGCTAGCAAATTAGCATCAGGTGAATCTACTAGTCTACCATATCAAAATCCGCAAAGCCCGGACACTGTTAATAAATTGACGTCGTATAGAGACGAATTAAGTACGATGGCTGGTGATGGGATGGTGGAAGCCACGGATAAACTCATTGCTGAAAGTGGTACAGTCTCGCAAAAAGCGGTAAACATGTTCGTCGCGGTGAACGGTTTGGCGCCTGGAGCGAGGGTGACCGATGGCCAAGCTGAAGAACTTGCCGGTCTCGCTGAAACGTACGCCAAAAATATCGGAACATTTAAGACTACATATGTGGACAAGTTAAATGATGTGAGAATTCCAGAGGCATACGATAATTATGGTACTCCGTATCAAACCAACAACTTCTACTATATCGACGAGAACAGCCCCGAGTATTACGTATGTAATTCGGAACAAACACTCAAGGAATCTAGGGATGCTATAAATAGAATTACCGGCGGCAGCTTTGAGTTTGAGCCGTACGTTAATCCTGATGGGCCAAGTACGCCTGGCGTAATCATAAACGACAATGATGTTGCTGGTGAAGATCCGTGCTTCCATACCGCCGAGTCTATGGGATGGATTCTCTGTCCAGTTCTTAAAGGCATAGTTAATGCAGCAGAAGGATTATATGAGGAAGCGGTAGAGCCATTCCTAGTCGTGGATACGCAGCTATTTAATACCAATAACGGAGCATACAGTGCCTGGCGTGTTTTTGCGAATATTGCGAACGTCATTGCAGTAATATTCTTGCTCTTTATAGTATTCTCGCAAATAACCGGAGTTGGTATCGACAATTATGGTATCAAAAAGAGCCTGCCAAAAATCATTGTTGCAGCAATTCTCATTAACCTCTCGTACATTATTTGTCAACTCGCTGTGGATTCGTCGAATATCATTGGGCAATCACTCGAGTCGCTTCTTACTGGTATCGGAAACGGATTGCCGTACAATACAAGCACTATTGGCGCAGTAATTGGTGAAACTCCAAGCGCCATGTTTAAAGTATTACTAAATAGTACCCTAGCGCTTACCGGCTTGATCGCTGGGCTAGGTGTTACTGGTGCGGTGCTTGGCGTTGCGGAAGGAGTAGCGACTGCAGGTGTCATCGGTGGCGTGTTTGAAGGCATCGGAATAATTATTCCAATCCTGGTGGGTGTGTTGGGTGTCCTCATTGCCGTCCTAACATTCTTCGTCATGCTTGGACTTCGTCAAATCGCCGTAATTCTACTTGTTGTCATTTCTCCAGTAGCTTTCGTGTGTTATATGTTGCCGAATACGAGAAACCTATTTAAGAAATGGTGGAATATTTTGAAGGCCATGTTGATTTTGTACCCAATGGCTGGACTTACTATTGGCGGTTGTCATCTCGTTTCATCGATCTTGCTGTCTACAAATGCTACACAAACCAACTTCCTCTTCTACTTGTTGAATATGATTGTGATGGCATTACCATTACTGCTGATCCCATCTCTTGTCAGCAAATCGATGGGTGCGCTCGGTGACATTACATCTAAGATTAGAGATTTCGGTCAAGGCGTCAGGCAAAGAGCGCAAAGGAGAGCATCCTATGGAATGTCCAATGCGAGAAGATTTGCTGAGGGTAGGGCGGGATTCCAAGCTGCAAGACAAGAGGCCGCGGAAAGACAAAAATATCGTGTTGGTAGAGCGTCAGATCGTCTTGCAAGACGTAGAGAAAATAGCTTGAATAAAAAAGCGCAGAGGCTTGCTGGCCAGGGACGCGAGTTGAGCGCTTCCGACCAGGCTCGTCTTGACCGCTACAGGAGAACGCAGGCTGACTGGACTACTGATAGGGAGGCTACTAGGGATAGAGTTGGTGATAGGTCCTTCTATGCTGGCTATGCGAACCAGAGACGCAGTGAGTCGTCAAGTAAAAACAAAGATACGAGACAATGGGCTGATAGTGGATACGTTTCCGCACAAGAAAAGAAGGCGGATACTAGCAGGCGAATGGCTTACGAGGATACTATGCAATGGAACTCTGGCGAAATTGCTAAGGCCGCACTTGATGATAACCGTAACAAGTTGAACGAACGTATGGCTCGTGCTATAAAGGGTGTAGTCGTAAAAGACCAAGCGGTCCTTGACAGACAGGCCGAGAATCAGCGTAATCTCGACTTGGCGAACAATAATTTGGATGTTACGCCGCAGATTACGGAAAAGTATGCCCAAAACCTTGCTAAGCAAAGGTTTGATACCGCTCAACAGAAGATGTATTCAGAAGAGCTTACTAACCTCAATCGACATGATGTCGAGGTAAAACTTAACGATATCATCAACAATCAAGGGGAATTTGCCCATGATACAAATTACTTGCAAGCCGTTCTCGGTGCTCTAAGGAGTAAGGGTGGCTCTGTGGAAATTGCGCAGGCCCTTCAAGCTGTTAACAGCAATACTCCACCAGAGATAGCAAGTGAGCTTAATACATTTGCAGCCACAATGTCTGAGCAAGCGATCGTGAAGCAATATGGTAAAGATATTGCTAACGGTAAGACTCAGGCCACGAACTTTAGTGATTGGCTTAAAACTGATGGTGCAACCTATATCGAGAATAATCCTAAACTCATGGCGGGAATGGATAAAGATCAACTTGATTTCTTCGGAAAAGTCTACGCTGGCAATAGTGGTATCGTGAAAAATACCGCATCAGTACTATATGCGGCTACTGGAGCAAGTACCTCAGATGAGCAGGCAAAAGCTGGGGCTATTATTGATACATACGTTAAGAACACTTCTATGGATCAGAGAGCTAAGGATCTTAGTTCCATTCCAATTGCTGAGTTTGTTAAATTGCAGCCAGAAACCTTCAATAAGCTCGTGGGTACGCTTGGGCCGAATGGCGAAATTGTAAATGGTATTGGGCCGAACGGCGAAATGACTTATGTTGACGACAATGCAAAAGAAATGGAGTCAGCACTACGTCAGATTTACTCAGTGATCGGACAGGCGGGTGGAAATACTCTAGCTGCGCTCGATCCTAAGATTAGGTCCGCGCTGGAAAAAAGATTTGGAGCCTTCGGAGCAACGTCATCTAGGAAGCCAACAGGGCAACCGCAGGGTGGCGACAATAACTGGCCAACCATCAACCCTGAAGACTTTGGTGCAGACTTCGGTCTATAGCAAACAGAAAAACACGGCCCCGCGGCCGTGTTTTTTGAATCCGAACAAGTTTTATTTATTCGCCGCTTCAATCACGTGTTCAAACAAGCACGTAACCGTAAGAGGCCCAACACCGCCAACGCGTGGTGTGATAGCGGAGAGATCATTTCTAAGGCGCACTTCGTCGGCAACGTCTCCGACTAGGACTCCGCCCTCAGATGCCGTTCCGGCATCAACGAGGATCGCGCCGGGAGCAACCATTTCATTTGTGATAATGTGTGCCGAGCCGGTCGCTGAAACAATTAGTGAAAAGCCACGAAGGTTAGACAAATCGTCGCCACGGTGGAACAAAGAAACGTCAAAACCAGAATTAGTCCACATGCGATAAAGTGGCGCACCAACCAGTTTTCCTTTGCCAACCAATGCGATTTTTTGGGCTGCAAGGTCGACACCATATCCGGCCAAAAGCCAGTTAATGGCGGTTGCAGTTGCGGAATCAAAATCTCCATTTGGCGCCAATCCGTCGACGTCCTTTTCTGGCGAAATCAAAGCCGTGAGTTCATCGGTTTTTTCTCGCTCCAAAATCGGCAACTGGACGATGATGCCAGAGATCTCGGGATCGGCATTTGCTGAAAGAATTTTCTCGCGAATCTCGTACGAACTCTTGGCGCAAAAATCCTCAACCGGGATTCCAATATCTTCGCCGTATTGTTTTTTCAAATTAACATATTTCAGGATCACCGGATTATCGCTATCGCGAATAATCAAAAGTTTCGGCTTTTTTGCCATTCCACGGACGACATGAAATTGTCGTTCCTTAATAAAGCTAGCCAGTTCTTCGCCGTTTAGTATCTTCATTAGATAATCTCCACTGGCTCTTGTTCTAGTTTAAAACCAAAGCGATCATAGACTTTGTTGGCGATTTCGTTTCGGGCCTCAATCAAGTCTTCGTATCCAGTTGCGCATTCGTTAATCAAAACAAGTGCCGCTTTCTCATTGACGTGGAATCCGTGTATAGTCTTTCCGGCCAAACCTGCTTTTTCAATTAGCCAGCCGGAATTAATCTTGTTGCCGTCCGCACCCTGATAAACTGGCAATCCGCGTGATCGGCATTCGTCGACCTGGCTATCTGGAATATAAACGTTCTTAAAGAAACTACCTGCGCTCGGAATCTTTGCTGGATCTGGTAACTTGTCTGCGCGAATCGCTGAAACCATACGACGAATCGAGCTTGGCGAAAAATCAGTCTCGCCGTTCTCCTTAATAAAATTCTCGAGGGAATTATAAAACGGGCGAGCCATTTGGCCTTTTCTTAAAGTCATCGTCATCGAAATAACAAAGAATCTGCCCCTCATCGTGGTGTTCAGGATACTCTTTCTATAGCCAAACTTGAGATCTTTGTTGGTCAAAAGTTTGAAGTGACCGTCGGTCGTATCGTATGCTTCGATGGACTTCAAAACCTGGGAAATGTCTTGTCCGTAGGCGCCAATATTTTGAACCGGCGCAGCCCCAGCGGTGCCAGGGATTTTGCTGAGCGCCTCAATCCCGGTCAGGCCCTTTTCGCAGGCGAATGCAACCACGTCATCCCAGATCTCGCCGCCCATGGCTTTGAGTTCGAATACTTCTGGGTTTTCTGCGGAAGGTTTCAGCTCAATACCGCGGATCTTGTTCATAATAATCGCGCCAGGGAAACCTTCGTCGCGTCCAATCGAATTAGCCCCTCCGCCAAGGATAGCTGTTGGGAGGGAATAAAGTTTTGCAAAATTATAAGCATCCGGCGTTTCAATCGGCT
This sequence comes from uncultured Candidatus Saccharibacteria bacterium, assembly GCA_946404685.1. Lineage (GTDB taxonomy): Bacteria > Patescibacteriota > Saccharimonadia > Saccharimonadales > Saccharimonadaceae > Nanosyncoccus. The sequence goes on from CAMJEK010000028.1 coordinate 6,957, forward strand.
GTTCAACTTCAACAACATATCTTGCTGGCCCGCCCAGACGCATAGTCGTCAGGCTAGACAAGGGTACATTTTCAGATACTCTCATAGAATTATTATATCATGCCCTACTACTGACGAGTAATTTTGGCTTGGCCGTTGCCGGTTTTGGCGCCATTGCTCATGGAGCCGCCAGAAACTCCGCCAACATATCCAGAACCACCGCCACCACCGACGCCACCGTTGTAGTTGCCGCCAGCCTTGCCGCCGTAGTAGCCACCGCCACCGCCAGCCCCTCCGTAGCTCTCTGAGACGGATCCTCCCACCCCATACGCGTTGCCAGAGCTCTGTGTGCCACCATCGGCACAGGTGCCACCATCTGGACCACAGGAAGCACTTCCGCCGTTTGCACCACCGCCATGTCCACCATTGTGCGTGTAATAGTTCAAGTGAGATGCCCCAGCACCGCCGCCGCCGCCGGCCACGAGATAGAGATTACCGGCTGCCGTGCCCGAGAGTAGGCTATTTGTTTTTCCGATATGGGTTGCGCCGCCACCGCCACCACCTTCACCAGATGATGAGCCTCCACCATTGTATCCGCCAGCCGAAGTCCCACCTGCTCCACCCACGCCGATATATAATACTGTACCGGCAGTAAGAGACACGCTCCCCTTGGCATAACCACCCTTACCAGTTGTGAAATGATAATCATTGCCGTTTGCTTGCCCGCCCTCTGCGCCCCAAACTTCTAGGGTGTATGTGCCAGCGCATCCAGAAGGAACCGTGAATGACTGCATCCCGCCAGTATAACCAAACGTCTGGCTAGTGAATGAACAAAGAGCTTCACCGTTCGCATAAACCGTAGCGTTTGATGTCGTCATCGTAAAGGTCGTAGAGGCAGCGCCAGTATTGGCGATCGTTCCGCTGCCAGAGGACAAAGACCATCCGGTAAAGCGTCCCGAAGAGCTAGCCGTTGCGGAAATATTAACCGTCTGTCCCCAACGATACGTGCCTGCGCCTGACACGGAGGAAATATAGGAAGTGTTGCGGTTCACAGTTAATGTGTAGGTATTCCTCGGTAAATCAAGACTAAGCGTTGTGTTGGCTGTCATATTAGTTTTGCTGGTAGACTGCTGCTGGTATCCGGAGGCAGTCTGCGTATAACTACATGTGGCGCCATAGTTTATGGTCTGTGAGCCAG
>CAMJEK010000029.1 GCA_946404685.1 uncultured Candidatus Saccharibacteria bacterium
AGGCTGGTTGAATATTAGCAACATTAGTGGGCAAATGTATACGAAAGACACCATCCTGGCCCAGGATTATAGGCGAAAAGTGAGCGTAGATCGCACCCCGTTCAATACCCTAAAGGATGATGGTGTTATTGTTTCGATCCAAAGGGCTTACGAAAGAGATTTGAGTAATGCTGTTGAATTAGAGTCCGGACAAAACTATGTCGATATCTCCCTCATGCAGGATGGCTCAGTGATTGCCTGGATGGAAGAAAACACAGACGGTAACGACTACGACGGCCCGTATTATTCCGACAAAAAGTTCTACGACTACTATGTCTATACACCACTAGAAGAAGTGATCGTGGGTCAGTGTGAATATCTATTCTATGGCAACAGAGGGGAACTTCAATTTGTCAGTAAAACGGATTTGCATGGCTTCAATCTTGAGCGCTGCACGAGCTCGCACGATATGTTTAGTCACCTTGGTGAAATCAACGGGAACACCGGCACTCAATACGACGTTGATGTTCCATTTGCGCTCGACCTTGGCGACTGGACCGGCTCCAACCTTCGCTATATCAATGATATGTTCATTTGGTCTGCCGCCCACCATCCGAATGGCGCCACCATTGCATTCAGTGATAACTGGTACCCGGAAAACGCCGAGCAAGCGACATACATGTTCCACTACTTCGCGGAGGGCACAAATGATGTCACAATTGATATCTCGAATTGGCAAATGCCGAACGTTCTTGATGTGTCTCACATGTTCGCAGAGCTTGGTGACAATTCCGCAAACAGCGTGACTGTCATCACTGACGGCCTTTACATCCCAAGAGCAACTAACCTATACACGATGTTTAACAATATCGGCAATGACGCTAAATATAATATGATTAGCGCAAAGAATTGGAACCATAGCAGCGCCGTCAATATGGGATCGATGTTCGCAACCACGTGCTATTCTTCGCGTCTTGAAAAATGTAACGCTGATATCCAGCTTAACACTGCGAACGTTACAGATATGAATGCATTGTTCTCGGGCTACAGTCTCAGTTCACTCTCTCGTGGCGAAGTTAACCTTAGCTCTTTCAACACATCGAATGTCACTAAAATGAACAACATGTTTAGTAATCTTGGGTTTGAAATGGAAGATGAGCCTGGCAAGACTTACACTCTCGACCTCACCAGCTTCAACACGTCCAACGTGACCAATATGAGTAGCTTCTTCAGTCTCAAATCTTGGGGGAACCAAGAGCCAATCACTACTGGACATATCATTCTTGATCTCTCAAGCTTCGACTTTAGTAATGTAACTAGTGCCAGTAGATTCATTCAGCTCCCTTCAGAAATCAACGACATCAAGATCTATGTTAAAGACCAAGCTTCCAAGAATTTCGTTATGAATAATAGTCAGACTTCATCCACCTGGTATTACTCCCTCAAGGATTCCGACGTCATAATAAAATAACATTTCAGCCTGATTCGTGGTATAATTGAAGTGGAAATTTATTAATTTATATTCATTTGTTACCCCGTTGATATAAGAAAAATATCGACACAAGACAATTAGAAAGGATACTATGGAAATTGTAATTCCTATTGTGGCTGCCGTAGCTGGTTTGGCTGTTGGTGCAGGTGGTATTTTCGCCTACAACAAGAAAAACGAAAACGGTGGCAAAAACAAAGCCGAAGATCTCGTTCGCAAAGCCAAGAACGAAGCTTCCGACATTGTCTTAAACGCAAAGAAAGAAGCCGCTTCAATCACTGAGAAGTCTCAGGCTGAAGAAAATGAACGCCGCAAAGAATGGAAGAAGACTGAAAATCGTCTCGCTGAGCGCGAAAATGCCTTGGATTCCAAACTCGACCAACTCGAGAAAAAATCTGAGCGTCTCGTGAAACAAGAAAAGGAACTCGAGGATCTCAAAAACGAGGTTCGTGACATCCGCGAAAAGCAGCACGAAAAGCTCGAGAAGATTGCCGGACTTTCCAAAAACGAAGCTCGCGAAAAACTCATGAAGATGACCGAAAACGACATCAAACAAGATCTCGTTGCCCTCATCAACAAAGAACAAAAGGAAATCAAACGCGACATCGATGAGACCGCTCAGGCTGCCATTTTGACCGCCATGGAGCGCATGTCTTCTGAAGTTACCGCAGATCGCACCATCACTGCTTTGAAGCTTCCTGATGACGACATGAAGGGCCGCATTATTGGTAAGGAAGGTCGCAACATTCAGGCCATCCAACGTGCCACTGGCGTAGACGTCATGGTCGACGATACTCCAGGCATGGTCGTGCTCTCTTCGTTTGATCCAATTCGCCGCCAGGTCGCTCGCTATGCTATGGAGCGCCTCATGAAAGATGGTCGCATCAATCCAGCCTCAATCGAAGAAGCTGTTGCAAAAGCTGAAAAGGAAATCGAAAAGGAAGTTGTCCGTGCTGGTGAAGACGCCGTTCGCGAGGTTGGTCTCGTCGGCATCCCACACGAAATTATCCACCTTCTTGGTGAATGTAAATTCCGTACAAGCTATGGTCAAAACGTCCTTCTTCATTCCGTCGAAATGGCCCACATGGCTGGCATGATTGCTGAAGAAATCGGCGCAGACAAGCGCATCGCAAAAACTGCTGCCTTGATGCACGATATGGGCAAAGCTGTTACTCATAAGATCGAAGGCAAACACGCCGAGATCGGTGCTGAGCTCGCCAAGAAATATGGCATGCCAGATGAGGTTGTTCACGCAATTGCCGCTCACCACGACGACATCGAGCCAACCACTCCAGAAGCTATCATCGTCAAAATCGTCGATGCTATCTCTGCTGCTCGTCCAGGTGCCCGCAACATCTCCGCTGAAAACTTTGCCGAACGCATGAAGGATCTCGAAAACATCGCCACTAGCTTCCCGGGCATCGACAAGGCATACGCCATCTCTGCCGGCCGCGAAGTTCGTGTTATCGTTGAGCCAAAATCAATCGACGATCTTTCCGCATTGAAGCTCGCTCGTGATATTGCCGACAAAATCGAAGCAACCATGAGCTATCCTGGCGTGATCAAGGTTAATGTCATCCGCGAAACTCGCGCTGTTGAATACGCTAAATAATGTCACTAATCAAAAAGAACATCAGTAAAGCGACCTGGGCGAAACTCATCGCCCTCGTCGCTGTTGTTCTTTTGGCCCTCGGCTACGTGGTTTGGGACGTAACCTCCGCCGGCCCAATTTCCTCCTTCCTTAGCGACCACGACAAAGTCGTTGAGTCCGTCGAAAAAATGGGTTTTTTCGCCCCAGCGCTTTACATTGTTATTAATATCCTCCAAATCATTCTCGCGCCAATCCCAGGGCAAGTCGTCGGCGGTGTCGGCGGATATGTCTTTGGCTGGTGGGGCGTGCTTTGGACTTTGATCGGGAGCACCATTGGCTACCTCATCGTTATTCTCATCGCCCGCAAGTTCGGTCGCCCGCTCCTCGAAAAAATCTTCAAAAAGGAAGCCGTCGAAAAATTCGACTTCGCCCTTGGCGACAACGCCGCTATCATTCTATTTTTGATCTTCTTGCTCCCGGGTCTCCCGGACGATATGGTAGGATACATGGCTGGCCTCACGGACATTCCGATGAAGAAACTTCTTGTCCTGATTACGCTCGGCCATCTTCCAACTATCATCATCACGAACTATATTGGCATGGGTCTTGGCAGTGACAATCTCACGCCAGTCATTATTGTTTCTGTCATTGTCGTCCTTGTTCTCGCGCTTGCCGCCTGGCAAAAAGACCGCATCACGAACTTCCTAAAAAAGCAGGGAAAGAAGGAATAAAAAAGCCCCGCAGTGCGGGGCTAATTTATGTTCCACAATTGCTCGTAGCTAAGTTCTTTAATTATGCACAAGATCGTAGAGTAATAATCGAAAAATAACAGACGATTCTGTAGAGTCGTTCCCACAAGGAAATTCTCAAGTTCGCTAAATAAACAGCTGAGCTTTTCCTTATTGGCAGGCTCAGGCTTACCAATTATTACGTCGGCCTTGTTATAACTGTCGAGATTTGGCTTAATGATCAGATTAGCATCGGTATCGCGCTGCTTAAGGCGCAGTGCACGTTGACACGCCACCTTGAATGGGACATAAGAAGCGCCGTTATTACTGACATTATAAAATAGCGGCAGAATCCTCTCGTTGTCACTGAGCTTGAGAAAATAGTAATTATTACCGTGAAAGACTGAACCAATAATAAAACGTGTTCTCTCGCTCTCGACCGTCGTGTATTTTTCTTCGCAAACTCCGAAAAACATTTGAAGCGACGGCTTGTACATGCAAGCATCAATGTGGAATCCAGGGCTCACTAGGTGCTCACCCTCATAGAAATCTCCGTCAATTGTAAAACATTTAAGGTCCAAAATATCACTCATATCATTCATGCGATTCACCCCCTTTGTCTTGAGTAATAATTATATATATTATAACATAAATAGCGTGGCCAGACAAGAACGTGTCCAGAGTAGCAGATTTGCAAAAACAGGGAAATATGATATAATCATAACAACATTTGGTTGGCATGTCCCCAAAAGTACATTCCTATTTTGAAAAGAGAGTGATATTTATGTCCGAATCGTCCGAAAACAAACTTGCCATGAAAGATCTTCTCGTCGACTACTTCAAAGAGAAAAGCGAACCATTCTTTATGGATTCGCTCGTAGATAAGTTGATCGACGAAGGTGTAATCTCTGAATCCGACAGGGAAGTTGCATCTAGCGCGCTTGATGGCTTGTACGGAGACGGCAAGATTGTCCCAAAAATCATCCCCGGAAACACCGAACTTGTTACTGTGTGTCAGTTTGATGTGAGAGAAGAGATTATGGACTATCTTAAACAAAGAGGAGCAAGAGAATCAACAAATGATTTGATTCATGACCTCATGGTAAACCGCGGATTCGAAGAATCCGAAATCAAGGTTGAGCTGTTCGCACTTATTGAAGAGGGAGAGCTCGTCCACGACGACGAAACCGACCAAATCTGCATCCCAAGAGATGCATAATAACTATCACCCCAAAAAAGCCAGGCTAACCCCTGGCTTTTTCATGTTATAATATAAAACATGAAAACACATGAAATGAATTTGCAACCAAGATACTTCGATTATATGAAGGACGGAACAAAGCGCATCGAACTTCGTCTTTACGATGAAAAACGAAGCCAGATCGAGCTTGGGGATATTATTGAATTCTCCAAATCCGAAAACGACAAGCTAAAAGCTGAAGTTATCGGTCTTCTTCGCTACAATTCCTTCAAGGATTTGTTCGAAGACTTCGACATTTCTATTCTTGCCGATGCTTCTATGACAAAAGAAGAACTTCTTGGTGTTCTTAGTGAATTCTATACTCCTGAAAAACAAGCTCAATATGGAGTCGTTGGCATTCGCTTGAAAATGCTTTAAGAACAATAAAAAAGCACCCTCGAAGAGGGCGCTTTTTGTTGAGAGATTAGCCGTTGAAAACATGCTCGCGAGAGTGGTCATTATAGTAACCATCGGCAAGGACTTCCGTCTCGACCCAGTCATACTTTTCGATGATCTTGGCAAACTGTTTCAGTTTGTAGTCAGCGATCGTGATGACCGGACGAGTAGTTCCAAGCCACGCAAAGCATCTCTCGAGCAGTTCGGTAGCGATTCCGTGCTTCTGATATTCAGGCTTAACGAAAAGAGTACTAATCTTCTTCTCGTCAGTATCCTTTTTCAGAATTGCGACTGCCGCGATCTTACCATTGACATAACACGTGATAATTTCGCGTTCGCCTTCGAAGATGCCGGGAATATATTTGCTAAAATAGTGGTCACAATGATCAGGATAATCCTTACAGATCCAGTCGGTTGCCATGTAGGCTTCCGCAATAATCTTAGCAAATTTCTTGTTTTCGCCAGCTTTGAGCAGATCCGAAGCTTTGTAATACTCGCAAGTCGTTTTGTCAGCTGTCTTGAACTTTAATTCAAATACATAAACACCGAGCGATTCCTTGTCTTTCGGGTAAATCTCCTGAAGCGTGCGAAGCGCTCCATTAAAGGTCATACCGGGAAGAACACGGTCGACACCCTCAACCTGCAGCATTCTTTCGAAACTGTCGTAAACGGAAACCCGTTTTACGTCAAATTCGTTTTTGCCGTAGTTTTCGAAGGTTATGGTGTCGCCTTCGTGAACCTTTTTAATCTGCGAATAACCTACGCGGATCTCGAGGCTCTTTTCTCCAGTTTTGAGCTGATGGAAATACTCTTTTTTGACTCTCCAGACGTGTTTTTTCGTCATCGTTAATCAACTCCTTTTAATGTTCATTAGTAGCGATAAATCGCTCCATCTATTATTATATCATAAAACTATCTAAAAATCAAGAATATATCTGGTGTTATAATATTCCTTATGAATGGATTGGGAATGATATGTCTATTTATACTATACTACTAATTGTTTCGTTATCTTTATTCGTGCTGGCCTTTCTTCTTTGGTTATTTGGCGACCATGGAATAGACAAACTAAAAAATCCCGAAGAATGGAAAGATGTAGGGAGTTCTGGCGAGCAAATAGTCTACATTAATCTACGTGACAAAATTCACGTCCCAGAAAAACAAATCTTAAGAAATGTTTATATACCAACAGCAGACGGGAAAACTTCAGAGATTGACTTATTGGTAATCTCTAGGAAAGGCCTCCTAGTTTTTGAATGTAAAAACTATGCCGGCAATATTTATGGAGATATGAAACGCAAAAAATGGGTGCAATACTTGGGTAAAAAGAAAAGCTTCTTTTATAATCCATTTTTGCAGAACAAAAGTCACGTCAAGCATCTCAAAAAGCAATTAGAGCAGTTCGGCGATTTGCCGGCATGCTCCTTTGTGACAACGATTTCGCGCGGCAAATGGAAAGTGAAAAATCTTGGTCCAGAAGACTATTTCCTTGGGCTTAACTGCCACCTAGTGGACATTTACAATGCTTTGCCGGATTCTGAGTTGATGATGAAAAATTTTTCCGCCATCATTAACAAATTGGCTCCACTCTCTAGGCCTAGTGAAGAAATACGTAAACAACACATTGAAAACATAAGACAATGACAGTGAAGAAAATAAAAGTAATACAATGTCAATGGTATAATTATAGTAATAAACAAAGGATCTTTCATGGAACAAACAATTTGCCAAAGCTGTGCAATGCCACTAACTTCAGAAGATATGTATTCTACTGAAAAAGACGGTAGCATCAATAAAGACTACTGTAAGTGGTGTTATAAAGATGGCGAATTCGTAGATAAGGTTTCTATGGAAGAGTATATCGAGATGTGTTCGAAGTTCGGCGAACAGGCCGGTATGACCAATGAGCAAATGAAAGAATATTGCACGAAAGTATTTCCAACACTCAAGAGATGGAAGAAAGCGTAATATGGATCTAAAAAAGATTGAAAGATTTGTCGAAAAGCAAAAAGTTAGCATTATTTGCTCTATTGACGATCAAGAATACCCAAACGTTAAGGCAATGCTAAAACCTAGAAAACGAAATGGGCTGAAAGAGTTTTACTTTTCTACTAACACTTCATCTATGAGGGTAAGTCAATACAAAAAGAATCCAAAAGCCAGTATCTATTTTTATCACAAAGGCCTAATCAAGTACGTTGGTGTTATGTTAAAAGGCAAAATGGAAGTTTTAACGGACCAGAAGACCAAAGATATGATTTGGAGACACGGCGATACGATGTTTTACAAAAAAGGCGTTACGGATCCGGATTACTGTGTGCTAAAATTCACCGCAACAAGCGGTCGGTATTATTGCGACCTAAAAACAGAAGATTTTGGAGTGTAAAAATTATGAAAATTTTAGTTACTTATAAAAGCAAAACCGGCTTTACGAAAAAGTATGCAGAATGGATTGCCGAAGAACTAAACTGTGAGACGAAAGACATAAAAAATGTTTCCTCTAAAGATGTCGCAAAATACGATCTCGTGATTCATGGCG
>CAMJEK010000030.1 GCA_946404685.1 uncultured Candidatus Saccharibacteria bacterium
TGCGACTTCGTGATAAAGAGGAGAAAGTTACACTTGAAAAGCTTGGTGAATACCTCCGCAACCTCAAATAAGACTGATAAGGTTATTGTAATTCTTGGCCCGACTGGTTCGGGGAAGACCGGTGTGTCGATCAAAATCGCTAAAGAGATTGGCGGAGAGATTATCTCCGCTGATTCTCGTGCGATTTATAAGGGAATGGATATTGGCACGGCTAAGCCGTCGCTTAAAGAACAGGACGGCGTGCCGCATTTTGGCTTGGACTTGGTCGAACCGGGGGAGCGTTTTACTGTTGCGGATTGGAAAGCCTACGCTTCAGAAAAAATTGCCGAGATTCAGGCGCGTGGACACGTGCCGATGATTGTGGGTGGCACTGGACTTTATATTGATGCACTTATTTATGATTATCAGTTTGGTCCAGACGATGGCAAAAAGAGCGCCATAAATCCATATCATCGCAAAGACAATGAGAAAGAAATGACGGATCGTAAAAAGATCTGTACAAATTATTTATTGATTGGAGTGAAGTGGTCACCAGAGGAATTGAGGGAAAGATTGACCGCTCGGGCTGAACAAATGTTTTGTCCGGAACTCTATGAAGAAACTAAGTATCTTGTAGAAAAATATGGGTTCGGTTCGCAGGCAATGAAGAGTAATATTTATCAATTTGTGTGGCAATATTTGAACGGTGAGATCAGCTTGGAGAAAGCAAAAGAACTATTTATTTATGACGATTGGCATTTGGCGAAACGACAGATTACGTGGTTTAAGCGTACCTCGGAAATAAATTGGCTTCCGCTTGAAAAAATTTATCCATACGTGATAAAATATATGCAAGATGAGCAAAGAAAATAGCACGCCAGTAGAAAAATTGTTCGGCTCAAAGACCCGAGCAAAGCTACTAAAACTATTTTTTGAAAATCCGGAGAAATCGTTTTATGTGCGTGAAATGTCACGGGTTATTGAAGAACAAATTAATTCGGTGCGCCGTGAGCTCTTAAATCTTGAAAGTATTGGCATTATCAAAAACGAGACTTTTGATAATAAACTTTATTACTCTGCGAATAAGAAACATCCTTTTTATCGTCCGATGGTTGATATCTTCTCTAAGAGAGCGGATGCTAGTCGTGAGAAAGATATTAAAGAAAGTACTTGGGATGAATATGTTCGCCCAGTCAAGAATCATCTTAAGGGTCTTATTGTAACAAATCGTCTTCCTGGACAGGATGGTCTAGATCTTTTGATTATTGGCGATGATAAGACTAAAAAGTTGACTAGGTGGGCTGAAGTTGTCGAGAAGAAGCAGGGCAAACCACTCAACTATGCAATTATCTCTGCGGATGATTTCATCTACCGCAAGAACGTGCGCGATAGGTTTGTGCTTGATGTTCTTGATATGGAAATAACAGAAGTAATCGATCCTGATGGAATAATAAGATAAAGGAGGAATATGTTCGATATTGAGAGTAAAAACCAAGACGAGATTACTATTTCAACCAAAAAATCTACGATCACTTTTAATATTGCTGATGCAGTGATTGAGGCAGGCCTTGAGATTGGCAAGATTACTGGCCCTGGCGAGTTTGAAATTGGTGAAGCTACGATTCGTGGCATTGCAACTGAGAGTGGTAAGACTATCTATGATGTCGAAATTGGTGGCGTCCATGTTGGTATCGTCGGTCCAATCGAAGAGGGACTTGATGACCTTGGTGTTTCTGACATTCTTTGTACTTCTTCAGTTCGTGCAGTCCGTGAAATCGATCCAAAACTTGTGGTTTCAATGGGAAATGTTGATGGAATGGTTTCTGAACTTAAGCTTACAGCAAGAACCGAGAAGAAACTAAAAGTTAAGAATCTTGATTCTTTGTCCGCAACAAAGGAAGTGGTTGTCTTAAACTAGTATGATTAATATTGGTGGAGCATTAGTCACTCTTGCTATCATTCTTTTTTCGATGGTGCTGCACGAACTTGCGCACGGTGTGGTGGCATATTTTTTGGGTGATACAACTGCAAAAGAGGACGGGCGGTTGACGCTTAATCCTTTAAAGCATTTGGATCCGTATATGTCTGTGTTGCTTCCGATGATGTTGTATTTTATGCATGCGCCAGTGTTTGGTGGGGCAAAACCAGTGCCGGTTAATCCACATAGATTGAAAGGTAAGGAATGGGGAATGGCGCTTGTCGCATTGGCGGGTCCGCTGACAAACTTTCTGCTTGCCTTCGTAGTATTTCTCGTGATGAGATTTAGCGAAATTAGTGATTTTGGGTATCAGTTTATGACCATCAATCTTGGCTTCATGATTTTTAATCTTTTGCCAATTCCACCACTTGATGGGTCGCGAATTCTCTACGCCATTTCTCCGGATGCAGTAAGAAATTTTTTGAACAGTATGGAAGTATATGGCGTATTCGTGGTTTATTTCCTAATTCTTTTCCTCGGAAATGTCTTTTCGGGAATCATGCTGGACGGCATGAATGCTGTGCTCAAGTTTTTTGTTTTTATTACTGGGGCTTAATGGTATAATTAAAGTAGCCCTATCGGCGACATGATTTTCCTGAATAATCATGTTTTAGGGATTTCGTGGCAGATTCCCGTGGGAATCGCGCATAAGATTTTACCCACCTTGTATATATTACGGGGAAAACAGGCTGGTAGGGTTTAAAGATAAACGGTGGGAAGATGAAACAACGTATCCGCGTAGTCGGGATAATTCGAAATGAAGATGGGGTGTTAATCTTTAAACGTCACCGTGGTCGCAGTGAGGCCCCGGTTTTTTGGGAGCTTCCGACTGGAAAGATTTCTTTTGGTGAACAACCGGAAGAGGCAATGGCAAGAACATTGTCTGAATATGCTGGACTTACAGTTTCATCAATCAAATTGAAGGATGTTATTACATTCTTGGCGCTTGAGGGGGCAAGTCAGCTGAGTAATTTATATATTGTCTATGAAATCACTGTGGCGGCAGATGCTCGTCCGGTGCCTCAAGATAGATATACTGCGTATAAATATATGAAAGACGCCTCCGGAATTAATCTTAACGAGGCAACGATGAGCGTACTCGAAATAGAGAGGGGAGAGGTTCATCAGAACAAGATTTCGGCACGTGGAGTGGCAAATTCGGCGACGGTTTATGTGGATGGAGCGTCACGTGGAAATCCTGGCCCGGCCGGAATTGGTTATTATATTGTTGGGGAAAATGGCCAGATGGTCAAACGTGGTGGGGAATTTATTGGTTTTGCAACTTCAAGGGTGGCCGAATATTATGCTATGAAAGAGGGCATTGAGCAGGCGATTGAGCTTGGGTTTAAGTCTGTGAGATTCGTAGCGGATAGCCTTATGGTGATTAACCAGCTAAATGGTATCTTCCAGGTTAAAAATAAGGATATTATGCCGATTTATAGAGATATACAGGCGCTTCTTGGTAAGTTTGACGTGGTGGCGTTTACCCATGTGCCTAGATTGCAGAATACGGCAGCAGACAAAGAGGCAAACCTTGCGATTGACCGTACGATGAAGAATAAAGAGATTCATGATATAATATAAGGGAGCTCGAAAGATGATCGCTTGGTTACTCACCAAGAGGAAAGTCCGGGCAGCACAGAGTGCGGTAGTCGCTAACGGCGACCGTCCGTGAGGATAGGGAAAGTACCACAGAGACAATTCTGCCCTTCGGGGTGATGGTGAAAAGAGTGGGGTAAGAGCCCACAGCGATGCGCAGTGATGCGTTTCGGAGGCAAACCCTACCGGCTGCAAGGAGTGCTAGATACTTTTACTCGAAGATGCACGCTTACCGCTTGAACTAGCTGGCAACGGCTAGTCTAGATAGATGATCGTCGGCCATATTATATATGGTCACAAAACCCGGCTTACTGAGAGCTTAATATCAAAAAACCACCCGAGAGGGTGGCTTTTTGATATTTCGTTATTTTGAAGTTTTCTTTGAATCGACAAGACCTTTTTTCTTCAAGGTTCTAAGAGCAGATGCTGAAACATTGCATTTGATCTTTTGACCATTGATGACGAGGGTCTTTTTGGATACGTTTGGTTTGAAAACTTTACGAGTATGGCGTTGGGAGAATGAAACGTTGTGGCCGTACATTTTACCCTTGCCGGTAACTTCACAGATAGCCATGGTTATTTCTCCTTTACCGTATTAACAATTTGTTCAAAAGCTTTTGGATTATTGACGGCGAGATCAGCGAGAACTTTGCGGTCCAAGTTGATATTCTTTGCCTTCATGCCAGCGATAAGCTGAGAGTATGAAACTCCGAGTTCACGAGAAGCATTGTTGATGCGGGTGATCCAGAGAGCGCGAAGATCGCGTTTTTTGTTGCGGCGATCGCGATATGAATAGCGAAGAGCCTTGATAACACCTTGTTTACCGAGGCGGAAACTGCGGGTGCGGGCATGTTGCATGCCTTTTGCGGCAGTTAAAATTTTCTTGTGTTTTGCGTGGGCAGCCACGCCGCGTTTTACTCTCATGATTAAACTCCTAATGCAGTCTTAACGTTTTTCTTGATTTTGCCGCTGATGACTGCAGCAGTTTTCATGTTGCGTTTGCGGGCTTTGGACTTTTTGGCAAGAATGTGGTTGCCGAAGGCACGTTCACGAACAATTTTACCAGAACCGGTAATCTTGATGCGTTTTGCGGTGCCTTTATGCGTTTTTAACTTTGGCATAGGTTTTCCTTTAGTTTATTGGTTGATAATAGATGTGCGACCAGGGAACCGTGGAAGTAGGAAATTACTTCTTCCGTATTCCGACTGATAGGTTGCGTCCGTTCATTTGGGCTTTACCTTCGACGATAGCTTCATCTTTCAATTGATCGAGAACTTTGTTCAAAAGTTCTTCGCCAATTTCTTTGTGAGCCATTTCGCGACCGCGGAAAACGATTAAAATTTTTACTCGGTCACCGTCCTCAAGAAAACCTTTGATTTTGCGGACTTTGATGTTAAGGTCGTTGTCAGAAATTTTGAGACCAATCTTCATTTGCTTGAGCTCGGATTGTTTTTCACGAGCTTTTTTGCGATTCTTGGCTTCTTCTTTCATCTTTTGGTATTGGAATTTGCCCCAATCGATGATTTTGACAACAGGAGGGTTGGCGTTAGCAGCGATTTCTACTAGGTCAACACCCGCCTCCTTCGCAAGAAGTTGGGCTTCGCGGCTAGACATAATGCCGAGCTGCTCACCATTAGAACCAATTACGCGAACTTCAGGATAACGGATGTCTCCGTTGAGTTTTGTGCGTGAAACAGGGTTACTAATGTTGATCCTTTCTTCTCTTGAATTAACCTGGTAATAATTATATCAAAATTTAAGGAAAATACAAGAGAAAAGACGGGAACTTAAGGAATAACCAAAACTGTTCCGCTTGAATATCTATTTATTAGTTTAATCGATGTGATTCTCATGGACGCTTCGCCGTTTGATCCACCACCATCATCGTGACAGAATGCCGAGATGTAGCCAGTGCCGGATGTTACAGTGAAATTGAGCGTAGCTGAGCCATTCCATGTTGCCGGGTATTGGGTTGCTGGGTCGCCCCAGTCTGTATATGGAGACATGACGGTTACGGATGAGCCTCCAGCTGAGAATCCACAATCCCATCTTGCGCCTCGGAAGTTGACATGGCTATTGCCAGTACCATTAATTTGTACTCCGGAGTATAGGCCAAAGTTGATTGAGCCGAGCGACGTTAGCTGTCCGCCGACACTATAGGCATAACAGGTGCCATTTCCGGATGCTGATGCCGTGACGTTCCTGATTACGCTACCAAGTGATCTGAAGACTCCATAAAGTGTGATTGGGGTACCATTGGCCGTTTTCGTTGTTAGTACGGTTGTTGACGATGGGGATTCGCTCCATCCAACGAACTCATATCCTTCTACTGATGGGGTATAGAGTTCTAGCACTGATTCGCCGTGAATAGCCTGTTTAATCACGGTAGTGTCGTTGAAATGATATGTAATGATGTTTGATTCTGGTTGTACGAAGGTAATCTTTGCGTAGCCATTACCAGCGTTACCGGTTCTAGTCGAGGTGCCATCTTGTGTCGGGACAGTCTGGTTGCCCGCAAGGGTGCTACCTGAGTCGACGTCACCGACATAGCCGGAGCCACCGCCACCGCCACCATGGGCGACATAACCAGAGGCTGCGCCACCACTACCACCGTAGAGGCCGCCACCGCCACCGCCACCGTTGGAACCGAATCGGCTAGTGCCGCCACCGCCACGGCCGTACGAGCCGGCGCCTGAGGAGTTGGACTCATCATGACAGGATGCTGTTCTACTGGCACCACCAGCAGTTTGGCTGCCGCCGTAGCCACCTTCTGAACAGCGTGGTTCTCCCACATCGACGCCTCCGGTGCCGCCTCTGCCACCGCTGGTGCCACCACCGTAACCGCCTGATGCGGAGCCTCCTCCTCCTGACACGCCGCCACCGCCACCGCCAGCAACGAGGTAGAGGTCTGATATTGTTGTCGAGGATAGTACGCCGCTTACTTTTGCCATGTGGGTCGCACCGCCACCGGTGCCGCCACCGCCACCGGCACCACCGTTGTATCCGTTGGTGCCACCGACGACTGTGTAAATAGTCGTTCCTGTTGACAATGCTTTGGTGCCTTGAGAGTATCCGCCAAGGCCACCGTTCGTGGATCCTTGTGAACCCCATACTTCCAGTTTGTAGATGCCGGTACAGTTTTCTGGGACGGTAAATGATTCGACGTTTCCGCTGTAGGCATATTGAGCGACAACTTGGCCTGCGCTGAATTGGCATGGGATGGCAGTACAACGAGCATAGGCAGTTACTGCTGCAGCTGAGGTAGCACCAGGAGT
>CAMJEK010000031.1 GCA_946404685.1 uncultured Candidatus Saccharibacteria bacterium
CAGCGGATTAAAACAAAACAATGTGCCCCAAGGGTGGGCGCGCATCAGCGCGAAAAAGAGACAGACGCAAGTCGTCTCTTTTTTATGTTATAATATAGGTATGAGCAAACTAGAAGATATCGTAAGTTTATGTAAACGCCGTGGGTTTATTTTCCCAGGCTCCGATGTTTATGGCGGCATGGCCGGCACTTGGGACTTCGGACCTCTTGGCGTCTCTCTTAAGAAAAACATTATGGATGCATGGTGGAACTATTTCGTCGAAAAGCGTGACGACATGTATGGTGTCGACGCAGCCATCATCATGAACCCAAGAACTTGGGTCGCTTCTGGTCACACTGCAACTTTTGCCGATCCACTCGTTGAGTGTAAAGAATGTAAGTCTCGCTTCCGCGCCGACAAAATCGCAGACGGTATCTCCGAATCTGTTACTACTGAAGAATTCTTAGCCACCCACACCAAGTGCCCAGTTTGTGGCAAAGAAAATTGGGGGCCAATCCGCAAGTTTAATATGATGTTCTCAACCCATGTTGGCGCCGTCCTTCCAGAAGACACTCAAGATAACCCAGAGCTCGCCGCAAAAAACATTGCCTATCTTCGCCCAGAAACCGCACAAGGTATCTTCACTAACTACAAAAACGTCATCGATACAATCTATCCAAGCTTGCCATTTGGTCTCGCCCAACAGGGAAAAGCCTTCCGTAACGAAATCTCTCCACGCGATTTTATCCTTCGCGACCGCGAATGTTCACAGATGGAAATCGAATATTTCGTACGCCCAGATTCATGGGAAGGTGAGTTTGAAAAACTTCGCGCTCTCCAACATGACTTCCTAGAGAACGTTGTAAAGCTTCCAGCTGAGAATATCCACGAGCTCGAAGTTCCAGCCGAGGATCGTGCCCATTATTCTAAGCGCACTATCGACTTCATGTTTGATTATCCAAACGGCGAAGAAGAGCTGATGGGTCTTGCCTATCGCACTGACTTCGACCTCTCAAACATCCAGCGCGAATCTGGCAAAAATATGGAATATCGCGATAAAAACACCGGCGAAACCTTCATCCCACACGTTATCGAACCATCAATCGGTGTCGAGCGTCTCTTCCTTGCTATTCTTTCTACCGCTTACACTGAAGAAGAGAATGAAGGCAAAACCCGTATCCTTTTGAAGCTTCCTGAAAATCTCGCTCCATATCATTTCTGCGTTTCACCACTCCTCAAGAACAAACCAGAGCTCGTCGAGAAGGCTCGTGCCGTCTATAATATGCTCCGCGAGAAGTATGGCAATGTCACTTGGGACGATTCCGGCAACATCGGCAAGCGCTACATGAAACAAGACGAAATCGGAACTCCAAAATGCGTCGTTATTGACTTCGACACCTTGGAAGACGACACCGTAACCGTTCGCGACCGCGACACCACCAAGCAGACTCGCGTCAAGATTAGCGAATTATAGGAGAATCAATGCCAAAAAAGACCACGAAAAAAGCCGAAGAACCAAAAAAGCGCCCGATCCAAAAGATCGTGGCGTGGTCTTTTGTTGGGATCTCGCTTATGCTTTCGGGATGGTTGCTCATCTCTCTCATCCGCCTCAACATTTTGCCAAACCGCATCTTCATTCCTATCGCCATCATTCTTATTGTTTTGAACTTCATAGCACTCGGGCTAGCCTTCTCGAAGAAAAAGGTCCAACTCTTCATTTCAACTATTTTATCAGTAGCCCTCATCGGAGCCGGCGCATTTGCAGGCCTCAAAATCAACGACACCATCAGCTTCCTCGATACCAACTTCGGACAAGCCAAAGCCGTCACAGCCTATAATATCGTGGTCGCCACGAATTCTGCCTACGATGAAAATTCCGATCTCTCCGGAAAAGAAATCTTTACCCTTCGCGACCTCGTTGCCGATCTGAACAAAATCAAGAATGGCATCAAGGACAATACCGGCGCAGTCGTTAGCTTCGTCGAAAACCTACCAGAACTACTTAGCTCCGTAAAAGACAACAACGAAAAAATCGCCGCCGTCAATGCTGGCTCATTCGAAGCCTTCTTGATCGACAACGAAGACTACAAAGATGCCCTCAGAATCATCAAAACCATCAAAATAGACGACAAAAAAGATAGCGAAGTTCTCGCCGGAAATATTCTCGACAAACCTTTTGCAATCTATTTATCTGGTATCGACACCAGGAGCGGCTCTCTCCCAGACCGCAGCCTCTCAGATGTCAACATTGTTGCTGCCATCGACCCAGTACTCAAGAAAATGCTCCTCGTTTCCATTCCTCGTGACTACTATGTCTATATTCATGGCACTGCTGGCACCGGCTACCGCGACAAGCTCACCCACGCCGGCTCCATTGGTGGCGTCGAGCTCTCAAAAGCCACAATCGAAGACCTACTTGGAATTAGCATCCCTTATTACATGCGTGTCAATTTCAATTTCATCTCTAAGCTCGTCGACGCAATCGGCGGCGTCGAGGTCAACTCCGATGTCGACTACAGCTTTAAATGTGGCGACAAGAAAGAATGCACCATCAATCCTGGTTCAAACTACCTCATGGGCAAATGCGCCCTCGCTTTTGCTCGCGAACGTCATTCCTACGTTACCGGTGACCGCCACCGTGGCGAAAACCAAGAACAGCTCATCTCGGTTATTATGAAAAAGATTTCATCGTCCGCAACTCTCCTCACGAATTATTCCGAAATTCTGAATTCTCTTAGCGGCACCTTTGAAACCAATCTTAGCACCGACAACATCACCAGCTTCGTTAAGGCTCAGCTAGACAACATGAGCCCATGGAATACCGAAACCTCAAACCTCGATGGCTACGGCGGCATGGAGCTAACTTATAGCTACCGCTCACAATATCTCTATGTCATGCACCCAAACGAGGCCACTGTCTCGACCGCAAAAGAAAAACTGAATAAATTTCTAACCGTCCCGGAACCACCAAAAGAAGAAACGGTCGAAACTGAGGAATAAAAAATGAGCCCCGCGGAGAGACTCACTTTTTACCAAATTTTATTCGTGACGATCAGATTCGTCCCAGCGCTTGATAGATTCAGCAATAACTTTCTTAGCTTCATCAAGACCAAAGAATCCTTTAACTTCAGTTGAGCCAGGTTTCTTAAGATCTTTGTAGTGATTGAAGTGGAATTCGATCTGCTTCAAAAGTTGTTTTGGAAGATCTTCCAAAGTCTGATACATGTCGCCATTATTGCGGTCGTCTTCAGGAACACAAATGATCTTGTCATCAACCTCACCACCATCGACGAATTTCATAACGCCAAGAATGCGGGCTTTCATCCAGATACCGGTCGTGAGTGGTTGATCGGTAATCATGAGAACATCGAGCTCATCGCCGTCCTCGTCGATAGTCTGAGGAATGAAACCATAGTTGCAAGGCTTAGCAAAAGCAACTGGTTCAACACGATCAAGCATAAAGCAAGCATGCTCACGATCCCATTCAATCTTATGATTGGACCCAGTAGGGATTTCAATTACAACATTTAGTGAACCATTTTCGTAGTCACCAACAGTTAGAACTTTATTAAAATCTGCCATGTATTCTCCATGTTAAATTATTCCCATATTATACCACAAATAAACCACTTGCAAAAACATAAAAATTATATAATAATATTATTATGTCCAAAAAAGAACCAAAAGAAAAAATGAACGCAAAAAGGACAATCCATTACTTTTGGAAAGCCCTCATGCAATGCAAAGTGCGAACTGCTACGACGTTCACGCTTACCCTTTTGCGCTCTTTTATCAATACAGTCGTTTTTCCAAAAGGCGCTAGCGAAATCATCGGCCAACTCTCGAGTGGCGACTACGAACTAGGGAACTACGTTGGGCTTCTTTGTCTTACAGTTATTCCACCAGCCGTCAACAACCTTGTCGTGTCGCGTATCATTGATTGGCTCGACTGGTCCATGGACGCCATCGGAGGGAAATACCTCTCCATCTTGGCTTTCGACGCAATCTCCAACCAATCCATGACCTTCCACAACAACCACTTCTCCGGCTCTCTTACTTCTCAGGCCAACAAACTTCCAAACGCCTTCATCCGTTTGAAATCTGGCATGATTTGGGAAATCCTTCCGTTTACACTGAGCATCTTCTATTCGCTCGTCGCTGCCGCGCTGGTCTGTTTGCCATACGCCGGAATCCTTACCATCTTTTCATTCGTATACATCGGCACGGCCATCTTAATCTATGTTAAAACCCAAAAGGTCGACATTGAGCTCGCCTCAGCCGAAAATAAACAGACCGGCCAACTCGCCGACTCTGCTACTAACATTATGAGCGTAAAATCCTACGCCCGCGAAGCTCACGAGAAAAAGCGTTTCGAAAAAGCCACCGATCGCACTTTCCGTGCTACCATCGGCTGTGCCAAAGTTTCTTTCTTCAGAAACTTCACCCTAAACGTTTTTAGTATCATCGCACTTGCCGCTTCGCTCATTCTCATCATCCTCGGCCACGATTTATTCAATCTCTCAATCGCCGACACTGTGTTCTTATACAGCATCACTAGCTCAATGCTTAACAATATCTGGGGAATCAACCCAATCCTCCGCACCATCAACCGCTCGTTTAGTGACGCAAAAGAAATGGTCGAGATTCTCGATCTTCCATTCATCGTTGACGACAAGACCGACAAGGTCCTTAAGGTGAAAGATTCCACCATCAACTTCGACCACATCTCCTTCACTCACGACGAGCAAAAAGATACTCTCTTCGATGACTTCTCGCTCACGATTCCATCCGGCAAGAGATTCGGTCTTGTTGGTATTTCCGGCTCCGGCAAAACTACCTTAACCAAACTCCTCCTTCGCTTCGCCGATGTTGAAAAAGGTTCAATTTATATCGATGGACACGATATTCGCGACGTCACCCAAAAGTCTCTCCGCGAAAACATCGCCTATGTTCCACAGGAATCGTCACTTTTCCATCGTTCCGTCAAAGAAAACATTGCCTACGGCAAACCAGATGCAACCGATGAAGAAGTTTTCGAAGCAGCAAAGCTCGCTCATGCCGACGATTTCATTAAGCAGCTTCCGGACGGTTACGAAACTCTCGTTGGCGAGCGTGGCGTCAAATTGTCCGGTGGTCAACGTCAACGCATCGCAATTGCTCGCGCTATCCTAAAGAACGCGCCAATTCTCGTGCTCGACGAGGCAACCTCGGCCCTCGACTCCGAATCCGAAGCTGCCATCCAAAAAGCCTTGGAAAACCTCATGAAAAATCGCACTTCGATCGTGATTGCCCACCGTCTTTCCACCGTTGCTAACCTCGACCAGATTGTTGTCCTTGAAGACGGCAAAATCATCGAGCAGGGAACTCACAAAGAGCTCCTAAAGAACCATGGCGAATACGAAAAACTCTGGTCTCGTCAATCTGGTGCGTTTTTCGAGACTACCGATTAGTAGTATATTAGTATTATGAAATCGCAAAAATTTCTAAAGTTTTTTAAGCTCGTCGTCATAATACTTTTGAATGTCATGCTTGTTGCGATTATCGTATTCCAAGTCATCAAAAAGAACGAAGAGAAGCCTTTGGAAGATTCTCCCGAAGAAGACAAGGTCCTCGAACTAGAAAAATCTGGCGTCGAAGATATGACAATTAGCGACTCACCAAAAACTTCTGCGCCAGCCACACCCATAGATTGCAGCAACTCAAATTACACCACCTCCTGGAAATCTTTGATGCTTATAAATCCAAACTTCAAGGTTTCAACCGCCTGGATTACTAACAGAAAAACCGAATTAGTGAACCTAACTGAGTTATATGGCATAAATGAACTCAACCACTGGAACGGCATTCCTCTCATCGACCCAGAAGCAGCACCAAACCTAAACGCCATGATTAAAGCCTATGAAGCCGAACATCCAGGACACACTCTCGGTACAGTCTCATGTTTCCGTTCCGTCGGAACAAACTGCGGTCGTATGTGTGCCGCCACCGGCGAATCAGATCATCACACTGGATACACCTGCGATCTTGCCGACCCAGCTTACGGCTACGCTCTTGGCACCGATTTTAACGCAAACCATCCAGAATGGGCCTGGCTCCATGACAATTCCTACAAATTCGGCTTCATCGACCGCTTTATTCCAGAATGGGCCGGCGGCTCCATGGATGAACCGGCTAATGTTGACGCAAACGGCACCACTGGTCTCTACGAGACCTGGCATTTCCGCTACGTCGGCACTGGCCCGGCTTACGAAATTGCCACCGGAAAATACAATAACGGCAGCTATGATTCTCTAGAACATTATCTTAAAGCCACTGGCCGAATTAGGAATCTTCTTTCCCCAAATCAGGGGTGCGAATAAAAATCTTCTCGTCTTTGAT
>CAMJEK010000032.1 GCA_946404685.1 uncultured Candidatus Saccharibacteria bacterium
TTGGCATCGTTGCAGCCGAACCAGGTGAAAAATACAACATCGAAGAAGGTGCTGGCAACTGGGTAATTAGTGCCAATGTATCTGCATACACCGAATCTGGCGTAACCGGCGGTACCGACAAAAACGTCATCGTCGTAACTGAAGAAAACGTTGATGTCGCAAGAGGAAAAATCGCTAGCGGCAACGCCGAAAACCTCGAAGACACCAAGAACGCCCTGAAGGAACAAGCTGGTGACCGCATCATTATCGAATCCAGCTTCAAGCAAGAAATGTCCGAGCCAGAGGTTAGTCCAAAGGTTGGCGAAGAAGTCCCATCCGACACTATCCCATCAATCACCTTAACCACCACAACTTCCTACTTCGCCATCGACAAGACCAAAGTCGAAGAGTTCATCACGAACAAAGCCAAAATCCCAGAAGATCAAAAAATCTACGCTATCAACAACCCATTCATTGAGAGTTTCATGGCAACCGATTCTGCTATCACTGGCAAAATCAAAACCTCATATTCAACTGGCTCGAAGCTAACCGAAAACGACATTCTCGAAATGGTCAAAGGCAAAGGCATTGGCGATGTTCAGCACACTTTGAAATCCGTCAGCGGAGTCAGCAAAGTTTCCATCAATCAATCCTATCCATGGGTCAATACTGTCCCAACCGATAGCGGCAAAATCACTATCGAACTAACAATTGAAGAAACAAACTCCCAAAACAAGGAATAACTATGAAAATTATCGGACTTGATGTCGGAGAGAAACGTATTGGCGTCGCTCGTGCCGATCTATCAACAAAAATTGCCGTCCCAGTAGGATATATCGAGGTCGACGGCACCGAGTGGGAAAAACTTAAAAAACTAGCATTCTTAAACGGAACCAAGTTTTTCGTACTCGGTCGCCCGCGTAGCAACGAAGGGAACGAAACCAAGCAGACCCTCTTCGTCATGAACTTCGCCAAGAAGCTCACTGAAGTCATCCCCGACATCAAAATCCGCTATCAAGATGAATCCCTAACTTCCGTCGAAGCTGAGTCCAGATTAAAAGCCAGCAAAAAGCCATATGAAAAAGGCGACATCGACGCCGAAGCCGCGTCCATCATTCTCCAAGATTTCATTGAGACCTTCAGCGAATCAGCTCAGGTAGTCAATCCCAAACCAACCAATCTCGTCGAGAAACAGGTAAAAAAAACTATCTTGAACGCTAAAATCGCAGCCGAAAAACCGAAGAAAATCGTCAAGATTGCCACCGACACCCCTCAAAAAATCATCAAAAAAGCCCGCATGAAAAAAATTCTCACTCCTATCATTATCGTATTAATTCTCGGTCTACTCGCCGCCGGTGCTGTCTTTTGGTATTTCGAATCACTCTCGCCCGTCTTCAAGAATTGCGACGACAACCGCTGTCCAGACACCGAATTTATCGTCTCCGAAGGCGACTCAATCGACCAAATCGCCGAAAGGCTCGACGAAATGGACCTTATAAGAAGCTCTTTCTTCTTCAAAATCAACCTAAAACTCAACCATCCAGACGCATCCCTAAAAACTGGCATCTACACCTTGGATAAAGGTATGTCCGCCGACAAAATCTCCACGATTCTCGCCGAAGGTTCAACCGATCCAAACGTGTTCTCTTTTACAATTCTTCCAGGCGAAACCATCTTCAATATTAAGAAAAAATTACTCGAACACGGATACCGCACCGAAGAAATCGACGAAGCCCTCCATAAAGACTACAATTTCGAGGTTCTAAAAGACCGCCCAGCTGGCAGCTCACTCGAAGGATATCTCTTTGGCGAGACCCACGAGTTCTACAACACCGCCAGCGTGTCAGACATTTTCGAAGTCTTTTTGAAAAACTTCGATACCGTCGCAAGAGATAATAATCTCGCCGAAAAATTCGCCGAAAAAGGATTGAATCTCCATCAAGGAATCACCCTAGCATCAATCGTCCAAAAAGAGGCTCATTCCGCCGACCAACCAACCGTTGCTCAAGTTTTTCTTTCTCGCCTTGCCGCTGGTTATCCACTCGGCAGCGACGTAACCGTCTCCTACGCACTTGACGTCATCGATCCAGAACGCAAAACTTTCAACAATAACGCTGACGCTCTAAATGTCGATTCTTGCTACAACACCCGAAAAAACACCGGGCTTCCTTGTGGCCCAATCTCAAATCCAGGTCTTAATGCACTCCAGGCCGTCGCCAACCCAACAGATACGAACTACTTCTATTTCTTGACAGGGGATGACGGGAAGATGTATTATAGCTATACAGAGGACGAGCATAACCAGAAAGCCCGCGACTACTGCCAAGTCCTTTGTAACGTTTCATTATGAAAAAGAAAATCGATATTGATAAGCTAAAAAGATTCGCTCTATACTTTTTAGCAGGCGCCGGAATTCTGACGTTGGTTTTTGTTGGCACGCTCGACAAAAATAACTCCAGTACTACCATCAGTCTAAGCGCCTTTAGCGACTCCGGATTCGGCATTTCTTCAGATCAAGTCTCAGAGGCCTACCTTGTTGCAGATTTGTCTAGCGCCCTTAACTTACCTAGCGCTGAAGATGCCGCCTATCACTACGCCGCAACCAGCAGCCTTTATAGCATCGGTCAGACCTCGGAAGGTAAGATTGAGAAGGGTTACACCATCGATACCTCAAAATTCTCCCGTGGCGTTACGACTTACGTTGTCAATCCTGGCGAAAGTATGGAATGGATCGCTGCTAAATTCGGCCTCACCACCGACCAAATCCGCTGGTCCAACGGACTCAAGAACACTAATCTTAGCGCTGGCGCCACACTTTATCTCACCAAAAACGTTTCTGGTATCGTCTATACGGTTAAGTCCGGCGATACTCTTGAAGGAATCGCCTCAAAATATGGTTCAACTGTCGAGAATATCCGTCACCTAAACGATATCGAAGTGACGGGCATCTCTGAAGGTATGAAAATCGCCATCGAAGGCGGTTCGCTCCCAGAAACTGAACGACCAGAATACGTCCCACCACGCCCAGTCTACACCTACAGCACCTACGGTAACACCGGTACCCGCGTCAATATTTCCGTTGTTATTCCAAACGGATTCGGCTCATATGGTGGCTACGGATGGGGCCAATGTACCAGCTGGGCCTGGTATAACCGCCAAGACCTCCCAGGAAACCTCGGCAACGCTAGCTCCTGGGCCTACAATGCCGCTGCAGCTGGTTTCCCAGTCGATCACAACCCTCAGGCCGGAGACATCTTCCAGCATGGTGGTGGTTGGTATGGCCACGTCGGTTATGTTGAATCTGTAAATGGTGACGGTTCAATCACTATTACCGAAGCTAACTACAACTACTACGCTGGTCGTGTCACCCGCGCAACCATCCCAGCAAATGTCGTTCCATCTTTGAATTACATCCATAGACGATAACGCTAAAAAATGTTATAATATATATATTATGTTCGTAGATACAGCGAAAGTTAATTTGAAGGCCGGCAAAGGCGGTGATGGCGCCGTTTCTTTCCGTCACGAAATCTACATCCCAAAGGGTGGACCAGATGGTGGTGATGGCGGAAAAGGTGGCGATATCGTTTTTCGTGCCGACAAAGATACGAACACTCTTCTTGATTTCAAATTCTCTCCAATTCTAACCGCAGAAGACGGCAAAAACGGCTCTGGTACTCGCTCTGCTGGCCGTTCTGGCAAAGACCTAATCGTTGAAGTCCCAATTGGCACCGTCGTTCGTCGCGACGGTAAAATTATTGCCGATTTAACCCACGACCAAGAAGAAGCTATTATTGCAAAAGGTGGTGATGGCGGCTTCGGCAATACTCACTTCAAATCATCCACCCGCCAAGCCCCAATTATCGCCGAAGTTGGCGAACCAGGCGAAGAGTTTGAAGCTGAGCTAGAATTAAAACTCCTAGCTGACGTTGGTCTTGTTGGGTTGCCAAACGCTGGTAAATCCACTTTTCTCTCAGTTGTTTCAAATGCCAAGCCAGAAATTGCCGATTATCCATTCACAACCATCACGCCAAATCTTGGCATGGCCCACATCGACGAGAGGGATCTCCTTATCGCCGACATCCCGGGTCTTATCGAAGGGGCTTCCGAAGGGAAGGGCCTAGGACATGCCTTCCTTCGCCATGTTGATCGCACCGCTGTTTTGCTTCATCTCATTGATGTCTATAACGATGATGCTGGCGAAGCCTACCAGACCATCCGTAACGAACTCAATAAATATTCAGATCTGAAAGATCGCCAAGAGGTCATCGCGCTCACCAAATGCGAAGGTCTCGACCCTGAGATTATCAAGATGCAAGAAGCATCAATCCTCGCCAAGAATCCAAATGCCCAAATTTTCACCATTTCTTCTCAGGCTCACCAGGGATTAACCGAACTTTTGCGCGAGCTCAAAACCCGCGTTGAAGCTTCCAGCTTCTCTGGAGTAAAAGCAACAGACACCGAAGAAGAATTAGCCTCTCCGTCAGAGGTTCCAACCATATCCCTTAATCCTTCTGAAACCAAGAACACCTGGAACATCGAGAGAACCGAAGATGGTGTATTTATCGTTAGTGGGGAAAAGATTGAGAAATTTGCCCGCCGCACCGACCTAAATAACTACGCATCTGTGAACCGCCTCCGCGACATCATGAAAAAACTCGGTATCAAATCAGAGCTCACCTCTCTCGGCGCCGAACCAGAATCCATCATTAGTATCGCCGGCAAAGAATTTACCCTGGTCGAAGACTACTAAAAAAGAGCTGCCCTGGTGGGCAGCTTTTTTTATAAAGTACTATTAGAGGCTTTGTTTCTAAGAGAAGCTTCAACAACGCTAGAAAATGCTTTTCTATACGCCTCTCCGTCAGAAGAAAAACTTGAAAGCGGTGTTTTTGAGAATGCGCGAAGCAGGAATCTTCCCACCTTGTCGGGTCGGAAATTCGCATGTTTCGGATATTCTCCAGATCCACGAGATGCGCCAGCTGCGTAATTCGTAAGCGAAGCTGCAACATCCGGATCCACAATCTTGTCACCAAGACTATAGACTACACCGTCGACCTTATTCTTCGTAATGCCTGCGTTTGTCGAAGCAGCTTTATACTGCCTAGCTATCGCATAGATAGACAAGAACCAGCCATCCGGCTTGGTTCCGCCGAACAAGGGCCAAAACCTGTGCTTTTTGAAGGGTTTCGAAATGAACATGATAATACTCATCATTACATTTATTACCCCCCTAAAAATGCTGACTGCAGAATTTCTTCTGACAGAATCCACACCGAGGTATGGACAAACATAATATACATCCGTGTCTTCGTCATTCGCAAGGATATTGCCAACCAAAGCCCCAAGCGATATGCAGATCAGAACCTTCTTTTCTGCATTATCCTCACGAATTTGATCCGCAAATTCTGCTGGATCCCAATCCTCGCCTGCGCGAAGATTCTCAACCGGCCAATCACCGTAACTTTCCTTAATTACGTCAATTAGCGGTTGATAAAACTTCTGTTCCGTCCCAGCAAGAGCGCCAGGTATCAGATAAATTTTACCGTTCATATTAGTCCCTCCCTATAAATGTACAAACTTCGTTCTATCTATTATTATATCACAAAATGCCCAAAAAATCAATAGATACCCCTAATCAGGAGGGTCGAATTTGGTATTGACAAATCGACGCTTATGCTTTATTATAAACATAAGCTGATACGCTTCACAGGGGTTCCACTGAATTATTTAGTGGAGTGTGGAGACTTACATTAAAAACAAAAACAGCGGATTAAAACAAAACAATGTGCCCCAAGGGTGGGCGCGCATCAGCGCGAAA
>CAMJEK010000033.1 GCA_946404685.1 uncultured Candidatus Saccharibacteria bacterium
GTCCTGCCGGATTCAAACAGGGTTTCTCGTGCCCCGTCCTACTTGAAAAAAGATATATAAAGCCTAAGACCGTTTCGCATACTGGGCTTTCACCATCTTTGGCGCTCCATTCCAGAAGCTTCCGCTACGATCTAAAGGATTGTGTCTTTATCCACTCAGTTAACGCTGTTGGTTTTTATGCTGAACGGCCACTTGCGCAGTCGCTCAGCATAAAAATTATCTAATTTCGCAACCCCTCTAATAACTCAGGTCGTTAAACCGTTAGGTTATCTTGAGGTTTGGACTGTTCCAATTTCGCTCGCCACTACTTTCGGAATCGTTGTTTACTCTATTTTCCTCAACCTACTAAGATGATTCAGTTCGGCTGGTTCCCGTCCTCTACCCTATGTGTTCAGGTAGCGACAATGTGGCATGACCCACATTAGGTTTCCCCATTCGGCAATCCCCGGATCAATTCTCGTTCTCAGATCCCCGAGGCTTATCGCAGAGTCCTACGGCCTTCATCGGTATTGATTGTCAAGGCATCCACTATCAGTGCCCTTAATTACCTTTTTATGCATTGACTTAACTAGCAATCGACTTTCAATAAAACTCAATCGCTATCCGCGTGATAAATCACGCGTCTCTCGTTCGCAAATAAAATTAAAAGCAAGCTTTTATTTAATTTGCTCACTTGAGCCGTCAATTAAAATCTTTTCATCGTTATTTTCAAATTGTTAATTCTAGAAAGAGTCTTAAGAAACTACTCTTGAGGCTGTTAAAAGCGACCTCAAAAGATTTCCTCGCTTTCTTTTTATCTTTTACAGAGGTCGCAAGAGAGGCGACTTGTTCAACTGAGAATGATTATATCGCACCTTGCAAAAAAATGCAAGGGTTTTTTTGACTTTTTTTCGAGATTTTGGCGATTTTGAGGTATTTTTAGGGGTTTTTGGCGATTTTTAGGAGAAAATGGGCTAAAGTTCGACTATTCCAGCAATCCAGGAGACGAAATCTTCGTAACTATTATATATATGGGCGTCCGCTTCGGAGTCGGATCTGAGGTAGGCTACGAGCTCACCGTTCACAACAATACCGAAGGATGGAGCGTATTTAATGGTGTTATGGAGTGGAGATTCGCGGAAGTTCTCCCACGTATAATAATATACGGTGATTTTCTTCTCTTCCGCGAGCTTTGCGACATAATTAACGAGGTCGGCACTGCAGCTAGGAAGATAGGTTGCAAAGAGAAAAGTTTTCTTCTCTGCGGCCAGATTGTTGTAGGCTTCGGTGTCCAAGGTTTCGACGATGCCGGTGTTGGTGAATTCTGGGCTGAGCTTGACGGCTGGCGCAGGAGTTATGTTGTCATTGAACCATCCACCCGCGATGGAGCGGACTATAATAGAGACGACAAGGAGAACTAGCATCAGAGAGAGGCCAATGATAGCTCTTTTTGGAAGTTGTTTTTCAGACATTATTCGGCCTTTGAAAGATTGGCAAAGTTAATATCATGATAGGCGATGCGCCAGAAATCATAGGAATCGAGGCCGTTTTCGTCGGTATGCTTCAGGGAGACGTTGTTCTTGCCTTCGTAATACCAGTAGCCGCCTACGTTATAGATTTTGTTCTCGTCCCATCCAAGAGAAACGAGGAAGTTTTTGGTCATGCCAGCATAGCCGCCACCGCCACACATCAGGAAGATGTTTTTATCTTTAGGGAAAAGGCCTTCGATGATGGCAAGAGACTCTTTGTAGTTTGCGACGAATTTCCCTTCTTCGTTTGTTCTAAAGAGGGTTTCTCCGGTGTAGGTTTCGCCGACTGCCTCTGGAAGGCCGGTTACAGGGATGAGATATGGGAGTGGAACGACCTCAAAGCCGTTTACGATGCCAGAGATATAGGAGTCGCCACCGATGGCTTCGTAGTTTCCTGGATCGACGAGCATGCGCATATCGCGATAGACAGAATCTTTGCGACCGAGGTAGTTATCGATGGTGGATTCGTTGATGTTTTTATCGATGCCGAATTGTTCGCCACGTTGACCTTCGGCGATTTCTGGCTTTGGAAGATTCGGGGTAAATTCAATTGGGAAGACATATTTTCCAAGCACAAAAGCACCGGTCGCAATTACGAGCATAGTAATAACAATCCCCCAAATAACTTTTTTCATCAATAACTCCTTTTTCTCATTATAGCACAACTGTTTTGGGGTTTTTGTTTTATTAGCGACCGCCGCCGCCACCGCCACCGCCACCGCCGCCGGAGAAGCCACCGCCACCTCCGCCGGAGCCGCTGGAGCCACCATAATGAACAGAGGAGGTTGAGTAGCTCGAGGCGCTAGAGACAACCTTAGAGATTTCGCTCATAGTGTAGACACCCGCCCAGTTTGGAGTTTCGATGTCTTCGATTTGGTAGTATTTTTGGAGCTCTTTCATCCAGCTTTCTTCAACACCAAAGAGTGCAGCGTATGGAAGAAGCGACTCGTAGAGCTTTACGATTCCCTCGGTTGAGGTGTCGGCACCTTTGACACTTTGGAAGAAGGCAAGGCGATCTTTTTCGGCCATATTAATATATAGCTTGAGGCCGTCCATATAACGAGAGGCTTCGATGCCGAGTTTTTCGTAGCCGCGGAACTTGTTGGATTTATTCGAAAGGATGGTCCAAATCGCAAATGCTACGAACACGAGACCGAGAATAATCACAATGGCTAGGGAGGCTCCCACATAGCGGACGCCTTCACTATAAATATCCCAGCCGTCGGCTCCTGAAATATTATTAAGCCCTGTAGCAATCGCCACGGCGACTATTCCAAATGCATATGGAGCCATCATGAACATGAGTACCATGATGACAATCCAGGCAGAACTGACATCGCCACCAAAAACTTTGCCAAATTTGTCGTTTACGAGTTTGTCTTTTTTGGCATCGTTCTTTCCGGCATTATCGAAGCGTTTACCGAGAGAGACAAGAGTCGAATTGGCATTGCGGCGCTTGATTTTGATGATGTCGCCATCATTAAATGAGATGCCACCGTTCAAGATTTCGATAATGGTGCGCTCGGCAAGACTCATATTAGAGCTGTCTTTTACAAGGACGTTCCACTGCTGCTTGCCAAAGAAGCCCACCACCTCGCCTTTTTGGAGTTCGATTTTCTTCTTGATGATCATATCGAGAAGTAGAGCTACCTTTGGATCCTTTTTCTTGCCCAAGTAAATAGTGGACATTTCAAGGAGATTGTAGCTTTTGTGCGGGGCATATTCCGGTTTCACGAAGTATTCTTTGTGATATTTACGGATTTCGGCGGTGCTCCTGTAGCGTTTAATCGGAATAATCATCAGGAGTGCGAGAACAATAGCGACGATGGCAATAAGCCAGAAGGCCAGGTAACTATTTTCTGGTTCTTGAATCACGAATGAGCCAGGATGGAGCGTGATGGCAAAAGTGAGGTTTTCATAGCTTGATAGCCTTTTTGAATAGAACATTAGACCGTCGTCGATCTCGCTGATCACGCAACGGTTTTGCCCGCTTTCTCCGTGGGAGCCAACATAGCACCATCTGCCACCATCGAGATATTTTTTGTCGATATGAACACGGGCGATAACCTCGTCAAATCTTTGGCTCCAACCAGTTCCGTTAGTGTTCCAATAGATTTCCTGTTGGTCTTCATATGGGGTGACCACGTTGGTGAATGTGTAAATAAATTCGTATTCCTGAGTGCCGGTGACATATTCATCGGTGCCGGTACAGACCTCATAGTAATCGTCTTCTTTTTCGATGCTATAGATTGGTTCATAGGCGCCGTTTCGTCTCACGACGATGTCTTTTTCACGAAGATCGTCGAGAATTTTGTAGCGACCCTCTTTGTTGGAATGCGGGATGCGACGGCAGATACCTTTGTTTTGTTTGTAGGTCGGGAAGACGGCGGTGAGTTTTTCGTCGACTTTCATCTTAGAGGTTCCGTCTGCGGTTCTTTCTGGATAGTAGTCGGCCTCAAATTTTGAGAAGTGGAAATCGTTGACGTTTTTAGCCTCGGCTGGAGCGCCAATAAGAGATGCTGCGGTTATTATCGCAAAAAATAGAACTATGAACCTTTTCATAGTTCTATTGTACCGCATTTTTTGCTTATGCGCCGACGCGGTCTTTGGAATTTTTACGAGCGGCGTTGTGCTCAACGTATTCGATAATCTTGGCGGCAACGTTTCGGCCGGTAACTTTTTCGATGCCAAATCCTGGAGAGGCATTCACCTCGAGGACGAGTGGGCCACGATTTGAACGCATAATATCAACACCGGCGATATGAAGGCCCATGGCCTTTGCGGCATTCACGGCGACTTTCACTTCTTCGTCGGTTAGCTTGACGATCTTTCCTTCGCCGCCTTTGTGGAGGTTGGAGCGGAAATCATCGGTCAAGGATTGACGTTGCATACTAGCGACGACACGGTTTCCTACGACAAAGGCACGAATGTCGGTGCCGGCGGACTCTTTAACAAACTCTTGGAGGAGAATGCTGGTGCCATCTTCGTTATAAAGATAGAAAGCTTGAAGAGCGGACTTAGCGGCTTTTTTAGTGTCGGCAAGAACGACGCCGTTACCATGAGTACCAACAGCGAGCTTGATAATAACTGGAAGGTCGAGCTGGTCAAGAAGATCGTCGATATCGGTAGTGTTACGGGAAACGAGAGTTTTTGGAGTGTCGATACCACTCTTGGTCAAAATCTGAGCGGCGCGAAGTTTGTCGCGAGTACGAGTGATTGCAATCGAGCTAGCGGCAGACCAAACGCCTTGCATTTCGAATTGGCGAACAATAGTACAACCATATTTGGTCATGTTATTAGAGATACGTGGAAGAATAGCATCATAACCCTCGAGTTTCTTGCCATGATAAAAAACATCTGGGTGGCGGTTATCGAGAGCAATATAACAGTTCTTATATTTGATGACCTTTACCTTGTGGCCACGTTTTTCGGCCTCTTCAACGAGGCGCTTGGTGGAATAGTTGGCATTGCCGTTTGATAAAATAGCGATTTTCATTTTATTCTCCTTCCCCAAAATATTTTTGATGGAACTTGTATGAATCCTGTTTTAGTTCGTCGTTTAGTACCGCAGTCTGGGCGTTTTTCTCGGTTTTGATGACGCTTTTTGATACGTCCACAATAAATTTACCACGAATCGTACGTTTTCCAATAAGGATCGGAAAGTTGTTTTTACTGCGGTCCGACAAGGTAACGAGGGCGTTGATTTTGCGACCGGCAAGCTTCATTGTGAGGTGGGTGCGGTAGGAGATTTTTTCGCCACCGTGAGAATTTCTAGTTACGACCGTGCTGTAGTCGGTGCGCTCAATGACTTCACCGGTGTAGAATGGGCTGGATTTGTCAAAAAGAGTAAAGCTTAAAACGCCATCTTTGGACATCTTGATATTTGATGCCCAAACAGAAGTAGAATCGGCACCAGTGTCGATTTTGGCTGGGGCTTTTATACCCATGATTCCGATATAAGCATTCGTGCCGATTACTTTCTTGTCCATATCTTATTATTATAGCATAAAATAGGGTTTTTGTCTAGATTTGCA
Source organism: uncultured Candidatus Saccharibacteria bacterium (assembly GCA_946404685.1). Classification (GTDB taxonomy): domain Bacteria; phylum Patescibacteriota; class Saccharimonadia; order Saccharimonadales; family Saccharimonadaceae; genus Nanosyncoccus. The sequence goes on from CAMJEK010000033.1 coordinate 5,543, forward strand.
GGATATTTGTGATATAATACTGGCATGAAAAAGACGCTTGTTATTGCAAGTCATAAACCTCATATTTTGGAATTTGTTGATTCCCTAAATAAAGAT
>CAMJEK010000034.1 GCA_946404685.1 uncultured Candidatus Saccharibacteria bacterium
GACTACATGATGCGTAGTAAGTATGGCAAGAATGAGCTCAAGTGTCTCACCTCTGCAATCTCCGGTGGTGACTCTATGTCTCAGCCAATGAAGCAAGCTATAACTAAATTCCTTCACGAGCATGGTTCCCCAGCCGATCTTCGTATTGGTTACGGTCTTACTGAAGCTGCTGGCGCTATTGCCTTCTCTCCAGTCGGGATTAAGGAATCTGATATCATCGGCTACGCTATGCCAGATTGTGAATTCTTGATTCGTGATCTTGAAACTAACAAAGAAGCCGCTGTTGGAAAAGACGGTGAAATTCTCGTCGCTGGCCCAACCGTGATGCCTGGTTATCTCGATAATCCTGAAGCAACCAAAGAATCTTTCATCAAGATTAAAGGTAAGAACTTCCTCATGACTGGTGATATTGGCTTCATGGATGAACGTGGTCTTATCCACTTCCGTGCTCGCCTCAAACGCATGATTATTACGAACGGCTACAACGTTTATCCATCACAGGTTGAAGCTGCAATCATGAAGTGCAAAGGTATTGAGAAATGTGCTGTGATTGGTGTCGAAGATAAGGTTCATGGCGAAATTATCCGCGCCTTCATCGTCCTCAAGAAAGAACAGAACGCTCGTGCAACCAAGAAGGAGCTCCAAAAAGTTTTGAAGCGTGAACTTGCTAAGTATGAGATGCCACGCGAATATCGTTATGTCGACGACCTTCCTCTAACCAAGATGAACAAGATCGACTTCAAAGCTCTTGAGCAACTAGACTAAGTCTCTAGAATCAAAATACCGCGCTTCTGGCGCGGTTTTTTGACAGACTTCTATTATATATTGGTTCGGTTGTCTAGGGCCGCCTGGAGCGTGATTTGGTCGGCATAGGATAGGTCTACGCCAAGCGGGAGCCCACGAGCGAGGCGAGTGATTTTTAGGTCTGGATATTTTTCGTGGAGAATGCGGTCGATGAGGAGTGCGGTGCCTTCGCCTTCGATTGATGGGTTGGTTGCGATGATGACTTCCTTGGCATCATCTTTCTCGACGCGCTCGGATAATTCCTTGATGTGAAGATCGTCTGGGGTGATTCCATCAATTGGGGAGACAACGCCACCAAGTACGTGATAAGTTCCCTTGTAGCTGTGAGTTTGCTCGATAGCATAGATATCGAGTGGCTCTTCGACTACGAGGATGATGGATTTGTCTCTCGAAGGATTGGAATAGAGTGGTGAGACGTCTTCGTCTTTGTCAATCAAGGCGAAGGTCACCGGGCAGGATTTGATTTTGTCATGCAAATCACTAATCGCGGTTGCGATGTTTTCGGAAATCTTTTTGTCGGAACGAAAAAGATAATAAGCATAACGCTCAGCCGTTCGTGGGCCAACTCCAGGGAGTCGGCCCAACGCCTCAATGGCGTCCTCGAGGGCTTTTGGGAGCATATTAGAATCCTAGATTGCCAAGACCACTCATGAGTGGTTTCATTTTGTCAGTTGCGATTTCTTGGGCTTTTGCGAAGCCATCACGCATACAGTTTTCAATCCAGCGTTCGAGCTCGTGGATGTCGTCGAGATCGATTTTTTCTGGATCGATAGTGACTTTTTTAACTTTGAGTTCGCCAGTAATTTGGACGACAACAGCGCCGTCGCCGGCTTCAACTTCAACGATTTCGTTCTTAAGTTCTTTTTGTGCTTTGCGAAGCTGGTTCAACATCTTCATTTGGTCCATTGTTTGACCCATGTTATTCTCCTTCTACTGTATATAGATATATTATATCAGAATTGTTTGATTTTTCTGATGTGATTATACGGGTTAGGGTGCGGCCTTTGACGCCGTTTTCTTGACGTTCTAGTGCTGCAATATTTCCTGTTATATTTTCATCGATCTCGTCTACTATTTTTAGGTCGGTGGAGTCTTCTAGGATTTTGTAGAATTTATATTCGAGTGAATCTTTCTTGGCTAAAATAGTTTCGTTTGAGAGGTTCTTTCTGATGATGAGGAGGTTGTTGGTGAAGTTGTTTGCAACGATTGGATTGTAGTGATAGCCGTAGACATATTGTGCGACGCCTGGGATGAGGACTAGTGAAATAAAAATGGTGAGTGGCAAGAGCGCGAAGATGCGTGCGTACGGGTTTTCTGGGAAAAGTCCGTACCATTTTTCGAGGACATATTTGAGGCCATGCGCAACGAGGATTGCGGTTGGGAGCGTGATAAAGATGACGGAATCTGGGTCGAGGCCGGATATAGCGACGCCGAAGATGAGAAGAATGACTGCGATGGCGTTTCTTGATGCGAAGAAGCCCTTGGTGGTTGAGAAGAGGCCAATTAAAATAAGTGCAAATACTGGAAGGCTGATGAGTGGCGAAAGGAGGGTTCCTTCGGCGCTGTGGCTCCATGAGAATACTGGAGTGAAGGCGGAGCCGAGATTATTGAAGTAGTTACTGAATGCGAAATTTGGTGCGAGCAAAAGTTCTTTGATTACGGCGTGATTCTGGATGGCGTTCATCGTTAGAACCGTAATGCCACCAGCAACAATGAAACCGGTGATGATTAGTGGAACTTTTGGTAGGGTTTTGATGACGAAGCGAAGATGTGGTTGTGACAAGACGAAGGCAACGATAAAGAGTGCGAAATAGATCATGTATGGCGTGAATAATGAGAGGAGCAATACAAATGCGAAGGCGAAACAGAAGATTGGCTCTGGTTGTTTTTCGCCTTGGATTTTTGAGCCGAGCCAGAGGAGAAGCGCTGGCCAGAAGACAAGCATGATTAGCGGGGTTCCGGTTCCGGCAAGAAATAGGAATGGAGTCGAAAGAACGGTTACGATTGAAGCGAGAAGTGAGACGTTGTTTTTAAACCAGCGGTTCAAGATGAGGATTAGAAGGAAGCCGAGAATGAGGCCAATGATGATGCTTGGGAGTTTGATGGCGAATGGGGTGAGGCCAAAGATCGCGATGGAGAATTTCTGAAGGATGCGATATGGAATGTTTACGAGATCGCCGTGGAAAATAGCATCTGGTTCGAGATTATATGAGCTGACCGCTGATGACATTTCGGCTTCGGATAGGCCTTTTTGGGCGATAAACGGCAGGACAAAAATTAGTGAAACGTATGCCAAACCTAGTAAAATATAACCGATTACAAAGCGATGTTTATATAAAAAAAGTTTAGAAATGATAATTTTCTTCACATAACCAGTATACTACTACTCGTGGTCTTCGTCTAGAGACATGAAGCGTAGGAGCTCTGGGTGGAAGTAGAGTTTGATGGTGCCGGTTGAGCCGTGGCGGTGCTTAGCTACGATAAGTTCGGTGATATGAGTTGGCTCGTAATCATCTTTGTTCTCTTTGTAATAATCTGGACGATGGAGGAACATGACAAGGTCGGCGTCCTGCTCGATGGAACCTGATTCGCGAAGATCGGAAAGGACTGGGCGTGGGTCGTCACGGCCGGTTACAGAACGAGAAAGCTGAGCCAAAGCAATGACCGGAATATTGAGTTCACGAGCGAGGAGCTTTAAGCCACGAGAAATTTCCGTGACTTCCTGGACACGGTTTCCGGCGTAGCGGTCGGAACCTTGCATAAGCTGGAGGTAGTCGACGATGATAACGCCGATGTCGTGGTCGTGTGCGGCGCGGCGAGCTTTGTTTCTGAGCTCCATAATTGTCATAGAACCTGTATCGTCGATATAGAGTGGGATTTCATCCATTTCGCCAAGTGCATCGCCAACGCGGGAGAATTCTTCGTCGGTCAAATTACCGGTTCGGATGTGCCAGTTGTCGACGCCGGAAACGTCAGAAATCATGCGGTCGATAAGTTCGCTTGAACCCATTTCCATTTCGAAGAATAGAACGCCTTTGTTGTTGATTTTAGCTACGTTGTAGGCCAAGTTTTGAGCGAAGGTTGTTTTACCCATGGCTGGGCGAGCGCCAACGATGATGAGGTCGCCTTTTTGAAGACCGGCAGTTTTTTTGTCGATATCGCGGAAGCCAGTTTTGAGACCACGGGTGGCGCCTTTGTTTTTGTGGAGTTCTTCGATGCGGTCAAATGCGTCGGCGAGGAGGTCCTCCATGGCGACGTAGTCGGATTTGACGATTTTGTTGGAAACCGAGAAGAGTTCTTGTTCGGCATCACCGACAAGATCGATAACGCTGGAATCTTCTTCATAGGCCTTGTTTGCGATGTTGGAGCCGGCATGGATGAGTTTTCGCCTGATTGATGCTTTTTCGATGATTTCGGCATAGGCCTTGGCGTGGGATGCGGTTGGGACGAAGTTGGTTAGCTCGGAAAGATATGGTGCACCGCCAATTCCTTTTAGCTTTTTAACGGTTTTTAATTCGGCAGTGAGGGTTAGAAGGTCGATCGGGCGATGCTCGTCATAAAGTTTCAAAATTGTTTCGTAGATTATTTGATGTTTTTCATCGTAAAAATCTTGAGGCTTCAAAATCGGAGCGACGTCGGTCATAACGTTGTCGGAAATCAAAATAGCACCGAGCAATGATTTTTCGGCTACGATGTCTTGTGGCGGAATTCGACCATCGGAACGACTGGAACTATTAGAACGGGACGTCTCCGGCATTTGTATTTACCTCCTCTACTTTCCCCATTATATCAGAAATCTTGGACACTAGTTCGCTTTTCTCCCCAAATTCTTCGCCGGCGGCATGGATGGTTACGACTGCACCGTTTGCGGCGGAGTTGAGGAGCGCGCGGTTTTTATTAAGGATGTTTTCGATGAGTGGTTTGGCTGGGTAGAGATCTAGCTGATTATCTTTTAACTCGTATTTGGTTTTGTTGAGTTGGGCATAAACTAAATCATTTGACTCGTGGACACGCATGAGGAAAATATCCCACGTAAGCTCACCGGCTTCGGCGATTGATGTTTGTCGTTTGGTTGTTACTGGTTCGGATTTGGCTTCAGATTCGACGGATTTTTTCTGTGCGGACTCAAGGTATGTTTTTTTTAGTTCGGAGAATGATTTTTTTGGTGCGAATGATGATTTTTCGGCTGTGAAATTTTGGGCCGATTTTTCTTCTTCAATATTGGAAGTTAAGGCGACCAAAAGTTTTGCTTCAGCAAATGGCGGTTTTACCTCTGTTAATTTTGAGAGGAGTTTGATCTTGGTTGGGGTTGGGGATTTGATGATAGTTCCGATTAATTCTTCGGTGATAATTTCGGCTTTGGTATTCTTTGAAAAGAGTAGGTTAAGTTTTTCGGAGACGGAGGTAAGATTTTTTTCTTCGTATGAAGTTAGCAAATCGTTGATATCTTCTGATT
>CAMJEK010000035.1 GCA_946404685.1 uncultured Candidatus Saccharibacteria bacterium
TTGATTTATGATATAATCCTTAACGGTTTGAACGCAAACAAGTTTCTTATCCTTTTTCAATGCATCCATTGCCTGCCCTATCTTTTCTCCATTAAATTCAATCCAGGTCTGACCACCATCAAAAGTCTGGCGAGAGCCAAGCAATGAATCCAAATTACGACTTTTATATCTATTTAGGTATTTTATTGTATCAAATACCTTCTTAGTGTTTTCTCGTTTCTTTTGAAGTTGCTCCGGCGTTCCGTCAGTGCCGAATCTAGTATAAATCTTCTTGAAATCCTCAATACCTTTTAGGGCTCCAGAAACATCATATTGTGATGTCCCAAAAATTCGCAAATTTCCCTCAATATTATCCGAATCTAATACCAAACTTTCAATAGTCCTATCAGAAAATCGTTTTTTCTTATCAGGATCACTTATGAAGCTAGAGAGCATATCAGAAATATTAAGTTTTGGATGCTTATCCCAAAACTCTTTCGTGCTAAGTTCACCACCTATAAATTTATCGCAATCATTAGAGATGGCAGCGACTCGCATTTTATTGCCCGTCAATAATAAATCTGTAATTATTTCATCAACATTCGGACATTTTTTTCTGGCTAACTCAATTTTATCTCGGACTTCTTTTTCATCGATTCCTTTTTCTGCCGCAAATCTACCCTGATCTCTTATTCCACTCTCAGAAAAGCTAATTGCAAACTCGACATCTGGATCTATTTCGCCATTTTTCATATAGCCATTTTCATCTACGCCATACTTGTTGAATTTAGAGTTAAATTCCGGAGTATTACCATCCCTATCAAGGCCCTCTCGGTTATACCCTTCACGGTTATAACCTTCTTGATTATATCCTTCTATATCATATCCATACCTGTTATATCCTGCCCGATTATATCCATCTTTATTATATTCAGTAGATTGAACCCATTTTTCTCTTCCATAAAGCCCTTTTTCTTTGTGCCATCTAAATCCTTCTTTATCATACATATAACCTTTTGAGGCACCTTCTCTGTATTCTTTTCTGAGCCCATTTACATCATATCCTTCACTATCACGATAATCAGTTCCTAATCCATTACGGTCAAATCCTTCCCGATCCACACCGGTTTTGTCAAAACCTCTTACATCATAACCTTCTGGATCATATTTCATACCAGTTTCTTCGTGCATTCCATTACTACTAAAGTCACTCTCGCCAGAATCTGATTCTGGATTTTCTTCGCCCATTTTATCTGCCATATCTGCAAGCGCTTGAACACCTGGGTCAAGCTCGACCTCTTGTCTATCTGATGATATTATTTCACCTTTTTTGTCCATAATCCTCCTTAAAAAGAATATAGCATATGCTCTTTATAATGATAATACCCACAAAAAACACCCCTAGCTTCGCAGGGGTTATGATATTGATTTTTTTGGGGTCTGACCCCCGTCAAAATATAATAGGAATAACCATATCATACTCCGGAAAAAGTTTTTAACCCAGTCACTGCTCCTCCTAGTAATAGCAAAATACTTCAAATATTGACATCGAGTTAAAGAAATTATATAATAGTAAGAGACAAATTATTTGTTGCACTTTAAGGAGGAAGAGGAATGAAAAAAGAACAGAAAACTGGCGCAGAAACAAAGTATGAAACAGTATCAGATACCCTCAAGGGAATCATCGATGCAACAGCAGAGATTGTCGTAGGAGATTCGGAAGAAGCTTGGTACGATCCGGAAAGTCCTTTCACCGAGGATGAAATCAGTGCGATCGAATCTTATCTGAATGCCTGCGGCTTTCATCGTGTTCATCCCGAAGAGAATGAATACACGCATTTGATCGATGGCGGTCTGAGTACGAACTTCGTTATGGTCAACGACGATCTCGGCATTATTGCCGGTATAGTCGAATATGAAAAATGCAAATCACCCTCATATAAGGCCATAAAAGCCTAACACCCCTCCAATTCACGAGAGTCCCCCAGCTTAGTCTGGGGGATTTTTCGTTGAAACTAGGGTAAAAAAGTGATAAAATTAATCCCGTTGCTCACAAAATAAAAAGGAGGGATTATTATGAGCGAAGTACGTAAAATTATCAAGCTTTCTGGGAGTTTTAATTCAACGAGTGAGTTAACTATGCGGGACTGGAGTCTGACTGGCTTCATGTTGATTGATTCGTCGGGATTGATTGTCGGTTATATCAAGAACGATTCGGACGAGCATCAAATCATAGGACTCATAGGAAATGAATTTCCACGGCATTACCGCGTCAATATCATCCAGGACGAGGATCCGGTTTGGAGTGTTTCTAAAGACGCAGCAATATCATTTGAAATGCCGAAAAAGTGCCTGAAGACATCGGATTTATCCTTGTTTGAGGCAAGAAACACAGCAGGAGACCACCCGGCGACGATCGGTCATTTCTTCATTTCCGCAACCGATGTTTCATACTACTCAGACCTTAGCAAATTGACGCAGGATTATTTTAGTACCTTTGATCCACAATTTGCGTGTAACCACGGTGCCATAAAAGCCACACTAGGTAATTACCATCTCCGTCATCCGGAGGATAACCTAAAAAACACCGTGCTCTGGGCAGGACACAACGACGGATACTATGCAATCTACGAGACAATAGTAGATCATAGACGAATGATTCTTCAGAATGCATGAAAAAAGGCCCGGCAATTGCCGGGCTATTTTTTATTGACTAAACTGCGAGTTATATAGCTCGGCGTAGGCTCCACCAGCTTTAAGAAGTGTCTTATGATTGCCACTCTCGACAATATCACCATTCTTGAGCACTAAGATAAGATCGGCATTTTTAATCGTCGAAAGCCTATGGGCAATCACGAATGAAGTGCGCCCTTTCATTAGTTCATCCATTGCACGCTGAACCTTTTCTTCAGTACGAGTATCGACGTTTGAAGTTGCCTCGTCGAGAATCAAGAGCGGAGCATCTTCAATCAGGCCACGAGCAAGCGTTATGAGCTGCTTTTGGCCAGCCGAAACCGAATCATTCTCAGAGATATCCGAATTAATACCATCCGGAAGCGAATCTGCAAAATGTTTCAAACCAACCTTATCAAGCACTTCCATCACCTTCTCGTCAGAAACATTTTTGCGGTTATAGACGATATTTTCCTTGAGCGAGCCCTCAAACATCCAAGTATCCTGGAGTACCATCGTAAATAGCGAATGAACATCTTTTCTTCTAATTTCAGAAATCGGCACATCGTCAATCATAATTGCGCCGCCATCCACGTCGTAAAACTTCATGAGTAGATTCACGAGTGTAGTCTTTCCGGCACCAGTTGGGCCGACAATTGCAACCTTCTGACCAGGCTTCACGGAAATACTAAAATCGTGGATAATTTCTTTGTCTTTCTTGTAGCCAAATTTAACATGAGAAAAGTCAACTTTGCCCGCCACTTTTTCGGAGTCGACCTCGGCGCTTAAGCTCTTCTCGTCTGGCATCTCTGTAGCGTCCAAGAATTCGAAGACGCGTTCAGTGGCAGCAGCCGTCGCCTGCAAGCTACTGAGTGCTTGTGCGATTTGATTGAGTGGGGAGGTGAACATGCGAATATAGACCATGAAAGCAACGATGGTACCAAACGAAATTACGCCTTCTCTGGCCAAGACTGCACCCACCACACAAACGGCGACATAGCCAAAGTTGCCAATAAAGCCCATAAGAGGCATCATGATACCGGTCAGGAATTGGCTTTTGAGATTTGCTACACGCACGCGCTCATTTAGGCGATTAAACTTCTTGTTTGATTCGACTTCGCCGTTATAAGCCTTCACGACGTTAATTCCGGAATAAATCTCTTCAATATGTGCATTCATGCGACCAAGCTCTTTTTGGCGAGCCGTAAAGTATTTCTGGGATTTTGAAAGAATTTTGCCGACAAACCCAAAACCGATTAGTGAAGCAATGAGCGCAGTCAAGGCCATCTGCCAGTTCGTGACAAACATCATGATGAGCGTACCAATAAACAATGTAAGTGCCGAAACTAGGACGGAGAAAGCCTGATGTGTGGACTGCCCCATCATGTCCACGTCATTCACAACTCTCGAAAGGATATCGCCAGTTTGATGTTCATCAAAGTAACGAAGTGGCAAACGATTAATCTTCTTCGAAATACGTGTGCGGAGTTTCTTAACAAAACTATTCGATACTCCAGCCATAATAAATGAGGTCAGAAAATCAAGAAGTGCACTAAGAATATAAACAACGGTTAGGAAAATCAAAATTTCGCGAATCTTGTTAAAATCAATTCCCGTAAAGAATCCAGCCAGAATTGTGTCGGTTAACTCGGATAGGTGATCTGGCGCAATAATTGAGAGAATCGACGAAGCTGCCGCCATGACGAGCGCAAAAAGAATGATAAACTTAAACATCTTAAGTTCGCACACGAATCGCTTAATATTCTTGAAAAACGAATCTTTGCTTTGTGGGTTCTCGACATTAAATGGTTTAGGCATTTTTTAGTTCCTCCGGCGATAGTTGTGATTCGGCAATTTGGCGATAGACAGGGCAAGACCTCAGCAATTCTTTATGTTTGCCAATACCGGCACATTTACCGTCTTCTAGCACGATAATCTTATCTGCATTCATGATTGTACCAATACGTTGCGCCACAATCAGCACTGCAGCATTCTTGGTATATTTTTTGAGTTCTTTTCGAAGCACGGCGTCTGTTTTGTAATCAAGTGCTGAAAATGTATCATCAAATATATATATCTCAGGATCCCTCGCAATTGCACGAGCGATCGAAAGGCGCTGTTTCTGGCCACCGGAATAGTTAGTCCCTCCTTCGGCCACATGGGCATCAAGTTTTTCTGGCATCTTTAGAACAAAATCTTTAGCTTGAGCAACATCGAGCGCTTTCAGAATTTTGTCATCCTTTGCTTCAGGCTTGCCATTGTCACCATATTTAATATTGGATTTTATGGTGCCGTCAAACAAGACTGCCTTTTGCGAAACATAACCAATCAAATTACGAAGTTCGGA
>CAMJEK010000036.1 GCA_946404685.1 uncultured Candidatus Saccharibacteria bacterium
ATGGTAGGGATGCTAGGACTTGAACCTAGGACACTGCGTGTATAAGACGCATGCTCTAACCAACTGAGCTACATCCCCATGCACCTAATTTTATCACAAAATGGTATAATTATAAGCGTGAGCAGGAAGAAACTCGACAGCTTCAAGTTGAAGCTCCGCCAATTTGTCTACCATTTGAAGAAGGATGTTTTTGTTTCCGAAAATTCTGCCATCATGATTATTCTCGCCTTCTGTCTCATCCTAACTTACAGCGCAATTAATTCAATGTCCAGAAACTGGACTCTAACCGAACGCCTTGCGTCTGAAAAGAAAGATCTTGAACTCCTTCAGGTTGAAATTGATGCACTTAGTCTCGAAAACGAATACTATAAATCAGCCGAGTATCAAGAGCTTTCCGCAAGAAGACATGCCGATAAAAAGCTTCCAGGCGAAAATATGGTCTATCTCCCAGAAAACTCCGACTATGCCAAGAACAAGCACAGGGCTGCCACAATCGTCGGAAAAACTGAAGAATTATCGAATGTCGACAAGTGGCTCAAATTCCTATTTCCGAAGACCTAAAATACTTATGCTATAATATAAATATGAAGAAGCTGGTGAAAAAGGGCTTTACGATGGTGGAAGTGATGCTGTTTCTGGCAATCACCGGCATTATTCTTGTTAGCGTCATAATCAGCACGCGAAATGCAGTCAATGAACAGCGCTACAACGACTCAATCCAGAATTTTGCTGAATTTTTGCGCTCAGTCTACTCCAGTGTCTCCAATCCAAAAGGCAAAACCGGCGGCCTTGGTGGCGGCAAGGGCGAAACTGCACTTTATGGCAAGCTAATTACTTTTGGAGAAGATTCACAATATAATCCAGACAGCAAGGTCAACGTTTACGACGTAATCGGCGATGCTAAGGTTGTCACGGGCGACACTATTTCGGCCCTCAAGGCCGTCAAGGCCGATGCTGTCATTCGTAACGGTAGCACCACAACGCTGACCGGTAGCAAATCCGACTATCGTCCAAACTGGGACGCCAAACTTGAGAACCCTAACGGCACCGTCTATAAAGGGGCAATCTTGATTTCTCGTTCTCCAGCTTCCGGTACCATTTATACTTACGTCATGGAAGGCAGCACCCTCGAAATTGGCGAGCTAATCAGTCGCAACATCACTCCAACTGCTACCAAGCCATCACTCCAGCTTGCACTCGAAGCAGGCAAGTTCACCCAAAAAGAAGTTTCATTCTGTATTATCCCTGAAGGGCTCTTTGTCTTTGGTGGCATGCGCCATCGCGAAGTGCGTATCGCCGCTGGCGCTCATGATGCATCAGCCATTGTTCTTTCATCAATGGATGGTGACGACAATAAATGTAAATAACGTGATATAATAAGCTTATGACAAAACGCCGCAAAAAACTCGGCTTTACTCTTATTGAGATGTCTTTTTCAATTCTTTTTATTGCTATCCTCTCGCTCACTCTTGTTATGCTGACAGTTAACATGATGGGGAATTATCAGCGCGGTGTTGTCTTGAAACAAATCAACACCACCGGCAACAATCTAATCGACGAATTCCGCTCCTCAATCGCTGCCTCTTCCGCCAAGAATATTACAGACGTCTGTGACAACTCATTTACGCTTGGCACAGAATATGACAAATGCAAGAAAGACAATGCCTATAGCGCCGTCTATGTTGTCCGAAATGGTAACGTTCAAATTGGTCCAAATGTAGATAATGTCATCTCGAATGTGCCACTTTTTGGCGCCTTCTGTAGCGGAACCTATTCATACATTTGGAATAGTGGCTATCTCTTTGGTGATAACTATCATCCAAGCATCGCCAACCGTGCCAGCTTCACCTACTATGACGAGAATAGTGTCAAAAAGACCAAATCAGATTTCAAGATTCTGAAAGTTCGCGACCCATCAAGGCTTGTTTGTACTTCAAAGAGCCAAAAAGAAGGCCTCGGCGGCAGAACCTACACTAATAGTGGCAGCTCAGAACTTATCACTGGAATGGATCCATACTTTAACGTTACAGCCGACGCTGACAACCTCTTCTCTGAGGAGCCAGTCGATATCCTCGCAAACGATAGTGGCAACTACAATGACTTTGCGCTCTATGATCTCACAATCTATCGCCCAGCCCAGGATCTAACCACCAGAAACGTCCTCTATTCCGGTTCGTTCATTCTTGCAACCGTAAGCGGCGGTATCAACATCAAGGCTAATGGTGACTACTGCGTTACGCCAAGTGACTATGTGACGGGCAATTTTGATTATTGTGCTATTAACAACTTTAATTTCGCGATTCGCGCAAGTGGAGAATAACATATGAAAAAGAAACAAGGTGCAGCATCATTCTATATCGTCGCCTTCTCGACCCTAATCCTCACGGTGATTGCAATCAGCTTCGCCACTATCATTATGTCTGAAGTTTCACGAACTATCGACGCTGATTTGTCTCAATCCGCCTATGACTCTGCACTTGTTGGCATCGAAGATGCAAAACTTGCCATCTTGAACTATCGTAGCTGCGTAAACCAAGGTCACGTCATCGGCACCGGCGAACCAACCGGCAGCGGTAAGCCAACCTGTTCTGAGATTATTTGGTATATGGAAAACCCAGATTGTAACATGGTCGGTCACATTCTCGGACGTATTCCGAAGGATGTTAGAAGCACCAACCCTAATTCAGCAACCGCCGAAGTCCCGGTTCAGGAAAACACCACTGGCTCCAACAATATGGAGCAGGCCTACACCTGTGTCAAAATCGAAATGGATCTATCTGACTACCGTGGCACATTGACCTCTGAACATCGTACTAGGATTATCCCAATTAGTACTTCTATTCCATCCGACACTAACAATATTAAGTCTGTTCGCATCAGCTGGCATTCCGACACTGACGAATCCGACCTGAACTACAACAACTTCATCGCTGGACACGGCCTGGTTTTCCCACGTCTCCTCGATTCACAGACCGCCACTCCTCCAACCATCAAAATCCAACTTATCCAAACCGCTCAGTACTTCAATATGTCCGATTTTGATAAGACTGTGGGTGACAAAACCAATCGTGGCTCACTTACTCTCGTCCCAGTCAGTACCCCGATGCTAAGCGAGGGCAAAATCGTCGAAACTGATCACCGTTATTACGATTCAGGGAACAACGTTGTCACGAACCAGAGTACCGTCAACTTCCTCACCTCAAACGACAAAAACGTTGTCAACCTCCCAGTTGCAGTCCACTGCGACGGCAACGCAGGCCTCGAATATGTCTGTTCGGCCTCAATTGAGCTCCCAAGACCAATCGATACTCTTGAACGTAATATGGCTACCGAACGCAATCCAAACACCTTCATGTTCGTAGTTTCGTTGCCATATGGTCGCCCAGATACGGACTTTGCACTAGAAATCTGTAAGACCGACCAAGTTTGCAATCCAGCCGGTATTGGTGCTCCAGCAAGTGGTACTGGTGTTCGCATGAGCTCTCAAATCAGTATCGACTCAACTGGTCGCGCAAATGACCTTTATCGTCGCGTTGTAACCCGTGTTGAGGGTATGGACGTCTACTCTCCAGTTGCTGACTATGAACTTCAGCTAACAGGTACGGATAACGATACTCTTGTTAAGGATCTAACCTCAATAATTGAGCAGTAGTTGAATAAAAAGAAAAAGTGTGCTATAATAGAAGTATACGTCGTGGGATAGAGCAGCCTGGTAGCTCGTTTGGCTCATAACCAAAAGGTCGCTGGTTCAAATC
>CAMJEK010000037.1 GCA_946404685.1 uncultured Candidatus Saccharibacteria bacterium
AGCATCTTCCTTTTCTCTTTATATATCGCCTTTGGCTTATCATTCATGTTCTTCTCGGGTCTCCCAAATGCGCTTCACATCTTCCTCCTCCCAGCCCTCCTAAAATCCAAAGATGATATAATAACCCTATGATTGCTCATATCAAAGGTCAAATTGCTGAAAAATTCGAAAACTCCGCCATTGTTGATGTTCATGGTGTTGGCTATGAAATCACCATCACCGCCCCAGATTTTGAAAAAGTCAAACTAGACGACGAGGTGAAATTCTACACCTATCACAGCATCCGCGAAAACTCGGAAGAGTTGTACGGATTTCTTTCTCTAGCCGCCAAAAAACTATTCGAACTTTTAATCTCTGTCCAAGGAATTGGTCCAAAGGCAGCTATTGCAATTCTTAGTCTCGCTGCTCCTGAAGAAGTCCGAAACGCTATCGCAAATGCCGACGCTGGCTTTGTCTCTAAAGCCTCCGGTGTGGGCAAAAAATCTGCCGAACGCGTCATCGTCGACCTTCGAGATAAAGTCGGCATCCCATCTCACTACGGCGCCACTGAAACCTCGTTTTTGAAGCCTGCTAATGAGCCAGACGAAGCTCTTGACGCCCTGATCGCACTCGGTTTTCCTCTCCGCGAAGCCACTGCAGCACTCGAAAAGGTAGACCCAAGTTTGCCAACCGAGGAAAGAATCAAATTAGCCTTGAAAAATTAAAATAACTGTGTTAAAATAACAGGTAATTGTCTAATATTAAAGGTAAATCATGAGTTTTTCAATCCTAAAGCAAATCGGTGACGCCCAAAAGAAGAAAGCTGTTGTTGACGTCCGTTCTGGTGATACCGTAAAAGTCACCCAGAAAATTAAAGAAGGTGACAAATTCCGCTTCCAGGTTTTTGAAGGTGTTGTCATCCGTGTTGAGCGCAAAGAATCCCACACTGCTCGTATCTTTGTTCGTAAAGTTACTTCCGGTGTTGGCGTCGAAAAATCATTCTTGCTCCACTCCCCACTTATCGAGAAAATCGAAATCACCAAGCGTTCTAAGGTTCGCCGCAACAACTTGGGCTACCTCCGCGCACGCTCTGGTAAATCCGCACGTCTTTCTGCAAAAGATTTCGACCGCGCAGCTGTTAACACTGTGAAAGTTGAAGAAGAAGCTCCAAAAGCTGAAGAAGCTGCTCCAGCAGAAGCTCCAGCCGAAGAAAAAGCTGAATAAAACCAACAAATCACCCTTCGGGGTGATTTTTTGTGCTACCCTTGATATATGACAGTTTTAGGAATTGACGAGGTTGGTCGTGGGCCGTGGGCCGGTCCGCTGGTGATTGGAGCGGTAATTTTGCCAAGCCATGAAAATCTTTCTGATGCTGAATATTCCGAAAAGTATCCTTGGATCTCGGAGCTCACAGATTCTAAAAAACTTTCCGTCAAAAAACGCGAGACTCTAAATGAAGTTATTTTAAAGGAAGCTCCCGCTACCGGCCTCGGCTGGGTCTCGGCTGCCGAGCTCGACGAAGTCGGTCTAGCCAATGCGCTCTGCCTCGCCGCGCGCCGCGCCGTCGAGCAAGTCCAAAAAGCCCACGTCCCGTTTAATGAAATCGTAATCGACGGCACCAAGAATTTCCTGGCCGGCACCAAACTTGAAAACTTCGTCACGATCCTCCCGAAAGCCGACTTTCTTATAAAAGAAGTTTCTGCCGCCTCGATCATTGCCAAAGTCGCCCGTGATCATTATATGTACGAGCTTGACCAAAAATATCCGGAATATGGATTCGGAAAACACGTTGGTTACGGTACCGCCGCTCATATACAGGCGCTAAAAGAATTTGGCGTTTGCCCAGAGCATCGCAAAAGCTTCCGCCCTATCGCGGAGATTATTAGTACAAACCCATCCGGCACTCCGTCTGCGACTTCCACTACTGCCATTGGTAACAAAGCCGAATCCGTAGTTGTCGAGTTTTTGGAATCTCAAGGTCACCAAATTATTGCCCGCAATCATAAAACCAAATTCTACGAAATCGACATCATCTCTACTAAAGCTAACAAAATCTATTTCACTGAAGTGAAATATCGCAAAAACGAATCGTACGGCACTGCGCTCGACCAAATCACGAACAAGAAACAGCAGCAAATGCGTTTTGCTGCCGAAGCCTTTTTGAAGTATCGCCAAGACCTGCAAAACTTCTCACCGGCCCTAGCTGCCGCCGCCGTCTCCGGCCCAAACTTCAAACTTCAAGACTGGTTTGAAATAGTTTAAGGATACGGGGGTTGACACTACTTCTTGTCATGCTAATAATATCTGCGGGTTGGAGAAATTTTTAGTTGTTTAACTTGTGGGACTCACGTTTTTCAATCAGAAACGATTAAGGGCGGTGGTGGGAGCCTCACTAAACGGTAGTCAGGGATATTAGAGACTTCCGGGAAGGGGAGAGTAATGAGTTTAGAATTTAAATTTCTAAAGTTCAAGATCAAGCTTTCTGTCAGAAGATCGAAAACTAAAAAAGTAGCTAGATAATCTAGCTACCCAAATCCAATAAGCTTTGCCATCACCCTGAGGGTGGTGAAGCTTATGATAATTATAATACACACCCCTCAAGAAGTCAACGCTTACTATTTGGACACGTTAAACTTAAACTCTACCACATCGCCATCGCGCATGACATAAGTCTTGCCTTCAGTGCGAAGTTTGCCGGCAGCTTTCACAGCCTGCTCGGAGCCAAGCTCGGCCAAATCGTCAAAATTACAAATCGAAGCCGCGATGAAGCCACGTTCGAAATCCGTGTGAATCGTACCGGCAGCTTCTGGCGCAGTCGCGCCTTGTTTGATTGTCCAAGCGCGGCATTCTTTCTTGCCGGCGGTAAGGAAGGATTGGAGCCCGAGAGTCTTGTACGCAGCCTTAATCAATTCGCCCAAGGCATCATCAGAAACACCATAACTTGCCAAAAATTCTTTGCGCTCGTTACGGTCCATACCAGCCATCTCTTCTTCGAGCTTAGCGTTTACGAAAATCGCCTCAGCCGGCGCCACCAATGCACTCAATTTATTCTGCAGATCTTTGTCGGTCAGACCAGATTCGTCAACATTAAACATATAGATCACCGGCTTCTCGGTGAGAAATGGAATATTCTCGTCGGCAGGATCTTTCTTGCGCTTGGCGGCGATTTTTTCTTTCGTTTCGTCGTCAGCTAGTTGCAGCTCGAGATTAATAATATCGATATCGTCCTTGGCCTGAGCCACAATATCTTCTTCGATTTTGTTGTCTGCGCGCACGATATCGTTATTCACAAAAGCACGCACCACATGGCAAACCGCCTGGCATTCGCGAATATGCGCGAGGAACTTATTACCAAGACCCTCACCTTTCGATGCGCCCGCTACAAGCCCTGCAATATCAACAAACTCAACTGTTGCCGGAACAATCTTCTCGGTTTCATACATTTTGGCAAGAACATCAAGACGCTCATCCGGAACGGGAACGATACCGACATTTGGCTCGATGGTAGCAAAAGGATAGTTGGCGGCTAGCGCCCCTGCATTTGTGAGCGCATTAAATAACGTCGATTTCCCGACGTTTGGAAGTCCAACAATTCCGATCTTTA